>JBOHZJ010000438.1:0-23489 GCA_050738395.1 Steroidobacter sp. | reverse complement strand
CAGTTGACGGTTGACCGTTGACAGCCGGAAAAGAGACGAGCCCTTCTGACCGTCAACTGTCAACCGTCAACTGTCAACGCGGCGCTCGCCGCAGGTGTCGGTGTCATCGCGCTCGACATCGGCGACGACGTGATGGCCGGCGATCCGGGCGCGATCATGATGGGCTTGCGCTGCGACAACCAGCCGATCAACGGCAGCCACTGATCGAGATCCTCGCGCACGAGATACGGCTTCATCTCGAAAATTCCGACGCCGGTTTCCGACGCGCGTATGTAGTTCTGCGAATCGCGCAGCGTTGCAATCACCGGAATGTTGAGCGTCTCGAGAAACTTCATCAGCGCCTTGTAGACCACCGTGTGTTTCTTCACGCGATTCGCGATCACCGCGATGCGCTGTTCGTCACGGCGAATCTTCGCAATCAGCAACAGATCGGAAATGCACTTGGCGGCGGCGTGAATGTCGATGTCCGAGGGCAGCACGGGCACGAGCACCGCCGTTGCGTTGCGCGTGAGGTCGGGCATTCGCTGCGGCTCGAGCGCCGCGGCGGTATCGACGATGAGTCGTTCGGTGTCGAGCGGCAGGCGAGTGGCGAAACTGCGGGTGACGCGCGAATTGCGCTCGTAGCCCGCAATAGCATGGATCGGCGCCTGGCCCTTGGCGCGTTTGCTGAGCCAGCGCGTGCTCGAACCCTGCGCATCGAGATCCATCAGGGTCGGCCGTAGGCCTGATACCGCGAAATAGCTCGCCAGATTGCTCGCGATCGTGGTCTTGCCTGAGCCGCCTTTCGGATTCAGTAGAACGATCTTCTGCATGCGGCTAAGCCATGAACGATCAGATTCGAGTCGGATTTAACATTGCGCCAGGCTGTTGAAAGCCTACGCAGCGCCCCGGAGGCGTGCAAGGTCAGTAGTGTGACAGCGTTCACTCGTCGCAACTTCTTCTCGTGTGAGTCGTCTCACGGAAGCCTGGCGTGCGCCGCGGCTAAAGTCACATCGACGAAATACGAGGCGACGCCGATGGAATTTCTGTTGCTCTGGGTTGACGATCTCGACGATGCGATTGGCGCGGTGCGTCACCTGGCGCCAAAGATAATCGGGCTCACAGCAGCACTCGTCCTGAGCGGCGCTACAGGGTTTGCCTTAGTTCACGCGACTCAACCCACACTCGCCGCCGCCGCCGTCGTTCTCTCGGCTTCCCTGATCGAAGTTATCCGCCGCCGGCGCACACGTCTGTCGGCAGATCACGAAGCCTGATCGCGCGCCCCTCCCCAAACCGGGGCAGGCGACACTTCCCTTCACTGATCACGCCTCCCGCTCCCCGTGCGTGGGAGACCTGTGCGCTTGAAATGCCCGCACCGGGTCCCCATACGCTCGCGCGTCCAATATCATTGCGGCCCCACGGTTTCCGGGGGGCACTACAGATGGAGCGTGAACGATGAGCGAAGCGGGCGCGGCGCAGACGATGGGCTTTCAGGCGGAGGTCAAGCAGCTGCTCAAGCTGATGATCCACTCGCTTTACAGCCACAAGGAAATCTTTCTTCGGGAACTCATTTCGAACGCATCCGATGCGTGCGACAAACTGCGCTTCGAGGCGCTCGCGAAACCCGAGCTGATTGCCGGCGACAGCGATCTGACGATCACGATCGACGTCGATAACAAGGCGCATACGATCACTATTACCGACAACGGCGTCGGCATGACGCGCGCGGAGGCCATCGAGCATCTCGGCACGATCGCCAAGTCAGGCACCGCGGAATTTCTCTCCAGGCTGACCGGCGATCAGAAGAACGACGCACAGCTCATCGGCCAATTCGGCGTCGGCTTCTATTCATCGTTCATCGTGGCGGAGCGCGTTGAAGTGTTCTCGCGGCGCGCCGGCGAACCTGCAGGCGCCGGCGTGCACTGGGAATCGCGCGGCGACGGAGAATTCACCGTCGCGGATATCGAGGCGCCGAGTCGCGGCACGAAAATCGTGCTGCATCTCAAGGAGGACGAGCGCGAATTTGCCGACGATTTCCGACTGCGCTCCCTGGTGCGCAAGTATTCCGATCACATCGCCTTCGCCGTGCGTATGCGCAAATCGGAGAAGGAAGCCGAGTACGAAACGATCAATCATGCGCAGGCTCTGTGGACGCGGCCCCGCGCCGAGGTGAAGGACGAGGAATACAAGGAGTTCTATCGCCACGTCACGCATGACTTTACCGACCCGATCGCGTGGTCGCACGGTAAAGTCGAAGGCAAGAAGGAATACACGAGCCTGCTCTACATTCCGGCCCGCGCACCGCTGGACCTGTGGCATCGCGAAGGAGCGCGCGGCCTGAAGCTCTATGTTCGCCGCGTGTTCATCATGGATGACGCCGAGCAGTTCCTGCCGTTGTATCTGCGGTTCGTCAAGGGCGTGGTCGATTCGGCCGATCTGCCGCTCAATATTTCCCGGGAGATGCTCCAGCAGGATCCAGCGATCGATTCGATACGCACCGGGCTTGCGCGGCGCATCCTCGACCTGCTGGCGAAACTCGCTAAAGAGGAGCCTGAGAAGTACGCGACCTTCTGGAAGGAATTCGGCAGCGTGCTGAAGGAAGGGCCTGGCGAAGACCACGCGAATCGCGAGCGTATTGCCAGGCTGCTGCGTCTCTCGAGTACATACACGGACAAGGAAGTGCAGGACGTATCGCTCGAAGAGTATGTGAGCCGCATGAAGCCGGAGCAGAAAGAGATCTACTACGTGGCCGCCGAAACGTTCGCTGCCGCGAAGTCGAGCCCGCATCTGGAAGTGTTGCGCAAGAAAGGACTCGAGGTGCTGCTGCTCTCCGATCGCGTCGATGAGTGGCTGACGGACCATCTGCGCGAATTCGACGGCAAGGCGTTGCGCAATGTGGCGCGCGGTGAGCTCGATCTGGGTTCGGTGCAGTCGGAAGAGGAGAAGAAGGCGCAGGAGTCGCTATCGAAGGAGCACTCCGCCCTGGTCGGGCGCATCAAGACGTCGCTCGGCGAGCGCGTCAGCGATGTGCGCGTGACATCGCGTCTGGCGGATTCGCCTGCCTGTCTGGTGCTTGGCGAGCATGACCTTGGTGCGCAGATGCGGCGTATTCTCGAAGCGGCCGGCCAGAAAGCGCCCGACGCCAAGCCGGCGCTGGAGATCAATCCCTCACATCCTCTGCTGCATAAGATCGAGAGCACCTCCGACGATGCAGCATTCAATGACTTGTCGATGCTGCTGTTCGAACAGGCGACGCTCGCCGATGGCGGCCAGTTGCCCGAGCCGGCGGCGTTCGTGCAGCGATTGAATCGGTTGCTGTTGTCGATGGAGAAGTAAATGGCGAATAGTCCAAAGGCGCGCATCCGCCAGCCTGCTCGTTCGCCAGTCAACCAGTCCGCCGGTTTGCCGGTCGGCCAGTCTCGGGGCGTCACAATGAAGAACACACTGCTCTGTCTCGCCTGCTCACTCTTCTTCTTGTCGGCTTGTGGCCGAGAAGCGCCGCGTGTCGCGGATTCCGCCGCGACGACAGCGGAGACGCTTGCCCCGATTACTGAGTTGCAAAAAACGGATGTCGTAAACGGGACAGGGGAGGGGATATCGCAGGGACAAGTCGCGGTCGTGCATTACACCGGCTGGTTGTATGAACCCGCGGCAGCGGATCAGAAAGGTAAAAAGTTCGACAGCTCACGTGATCGCGGCGAACCGTTTCGCTTCACGATCGGCGCGGGCAACGTGATCAGAGGTTGGGACGACGGAGTTCAGGGCATGCAGGTGGGCGGCCAGCGCCGCCTCGTCATCCCGGCCAGCCTCGGCTATGGCGAACGCGGCGCCGGCGGCGGCGTCATCCCGCCGAATGCAACGTTGCTGTTCGACATCGAACTGCTGGCGATCGAACAAGCGAGCGGCTAGGCGCCGTTACACCTTCGTAGCCGAAGGGTTGATTGTATATGTGCCGGTGATTCGCGCCTCCGCCAGCACGACGGGACGAATGGCCTGGAGCGCCTGCGAGCCGGTGAAATCATCGTCCACCGGAGCGCGCTCGCGACTCAGCGCGTACACGGTGAATTGATAGCGGTGCACACGCATGTCGTTCCACGGCGGACAGGGCCCGTCGTAGCCGCGATAGGTTCCCGCCATATCAGCGTCGTTTGCGAACCAGCTCGTGTAGTCGTTAACGCCTTGTCGCGAGCCCTTGGGGCCGGTCAGGTGTTTCTTGCCGCCCGCAACGATTCCGTCCGAACACTCGCCCGCGGTGATCTCCGTGGTTGCGGCCGGAATATCCACCATGGTCCAGTGATAGAAATCGGCGCGCGGCAGAGTTGCGGGCACGACGCGTCCCTCCTGGTTCACGTCGTCGGGCTTCGTCGGCGCATCGAGGTCGACACAGATCAAGGCGAAGCTGCGCGTTTCAGCTGGTGCGCCGGTCCATTTCAATTGTGGGTTGTGATTCGCCGCGAGGCGCACATGCAACACGGAATCGGGCGCGCCGAATGCGAACTCCTCGGGGATGGGTTGATCGGGTAGAAAGCTGGCGGAGGTGAGCTTCATCGGGTCGCCTCGGGTCTGAAAAAAGGTTTCAGTCTAAAATTGCCGGCGCTGCGCGATGTTCCGTCCTGCGTGTGCGAAATCCTCCCACGTTCTTGCGCACTCGCCAACTTCAGCACGATCTGCGGATGAGGGAGGTAAGACATGGAAGTAACCACAAAGAACACATCGATCACATAGATCGGAACAGGGTGAATGGCGGCATAAAGCGCAAAAGGGACGGACGACGAGTTCCGCCTTTTGGGCTTTTGCGGCCGATCAATTCTCTCTCTTTCTGGCTGTTGATCTATGTGCTCTGCGTGATCTTTGTGGTTACTCCATCTCTGGCCGGCGTGTAAGAAGCTCCGTTTGGCTCGCTCTGCGGCAACGTTCGCGATCGCGAGCCACATTCGTTACGCTGGCGCCATGCCGACCGCAGCCACTCGTCCGACTACGGAATCGTTGGTGATTCCAGGTCCAGCAGGCGCGCTCGAGGCAATCGTGGAGACGCCCGAGAGCGGATTCAGCGGACGGGTCGGCGTCGTGTGTCATCCCCATCCGCAGTACGGTGGGACAATGACGAACAAAGTGGCGCATATGCTGGCGAAGTCCTTCAACGAAGCCGGCGCGCCAGCGGTGCGTTTCAACTTTCGCGGCGTCGGCGCCAGCCAGGGCGCGTATGACGAAGGCCGGGGCGAGACGGACGATACGGTGGCGGTCCTCGATTGGGCGGCGCAACGCTGGGGCGGAGCAAAGCTGTGGCTCGCGGGATTCTCATTCGGCGGCGCAGTCGCCATACGCGCGTCGATGAGACGTGAGGTCGAACGCCTGATCACCGTGGCCCCCGCAATTCAGCGGGTCAGCGTCGAATCCGCACAATTGCCTCGCGGTCCGTGGTTGCTCGTCCAGGGAGATCAGGACGAACTGGTAGACGCGGCCGACGTCCAACGCTGGGCAGCTTCACTCGATTCTCCGCCGGAACTGAAAGTGTTGTCTGGCGTGGACCACTTCTTTCACGGACGACTGAACGAGCTGAGGGACGTCGTCGTGCAGTGGCTGTCGGGGCGAAACGCCGTGGGATGAATGTGAGTTACGGAGCGGATCGATGCTTGCGAACCTGAAGAAGATTTTCGGCGTGGACCCACCGGTCGCCGGCATGCTGGAAGATCGCGAGCCCTTTGAGCTCGCCACAGCCGCGCTGCTCGTGGAGCTCGCGCGCTCGGATTTTTCCGAGTCGGGCGCCGAAGTGGAGGCAATTCGCCATCTCTTGCAGAAGCGCTTCTCGCTCAGCGATGCGGCGCTGGACACGCTCATTGCGGATGCGGGCCGCCGCGCGGACCGCGCGGTGTCACTGCACGAATTCACCCACAGGCTGAATCGCGAACTGCCGGAAGCCGACAAGCTGGCGATCGTCGAAATGCTCTGGCGCGTCAGTCACGCCGACGGGCGCATCGACAAGCATGAGGAACATCTGATTCAGCGAATCGCCGGCCTACTGCACATTTCGGATGGCGATCGGGTCCGACTGAAGCTCAAGGTGGTCGTCGGAAACTAGGCAAGGCGGAGGGAGAATCCTCCGGAGGGTGCGGTGAGAGCCGCGACGCTTCCGGAGGATGAGAACCGGAAGGTTAGTTCACCATTTCCTTGAGGCTCTTCAGCGCCGCGATACGCACTTTCTTGCTGGCGGGCTTGGCCTTGAACATCATCTTCTCGCCGGTGAAAGGATTCACGCCTTCGCGCGCCTTCGTGGCCGGCTTCTTCACAACCTTCATCTTGAGCAGGCCGGGCAGAGTGAACAGACCGGCGCCCTTCAGGCTCTTCTTCACCACGCCGCCGAGGGATTCGAACACATCCGACACCTGCTTCTTGGCGAGGCCGGTGTCTTTCGAAATCTGGGCAAGGATCTCCGACTTCGTCGGCGCTGCATTCTTCTTTGCCATTTTGTAGTCTCCTGATTAGCTAACGATACGCGCCGTCTGACGGTGAGCGGTCGCGGACGATCGAATGTTTGCAAGTCGCGCGGGAAAATAGCACAAGATTTGCCGCGGAATAACTAGCGCACACACTTTTTTTGCCTATTTTTTCAGGCTCGGCGCGCTCTCGACCATGCTGTCTTCGGCGTCGCCGCGCGGCGACCGCGCCCGCTTGACTAGTTGGAATAGAACTCGCGTTTGAACTTCACGCGCAGCGGTTCCGACGCGCCGCTCGGCGTAACGGAGATATCGAACACGAGAATCTCCGTGCCGCCGATCGAAACTTCCCCGATGTAGTAAATCGCTTCGCCTTCGGAAACGCGGCGCATTTCCAGATTCTTCAGCTGGCCATTGAGGTTGTAAGCATCGACTTTCACGTCGCCGTCGACGGGTTTGCGCGGTGCGTGGTCGGCTTCCTTGTACAGGATGGCGACATTGAGCATGACGCGATTGGCGCTGCGCTGGATGCCATACGCGCGCGCGACCTCGGGCGTCAGTGCGTCGGTGCGCAGTGCGTTGTAGTGCACTTCGTAATCGCCGAATTCCTGAAACGTCTCGTCGATCGGCTGAGCGGGCGCCGCGGCCTGCTGCGCCGGATTGTCGCAGCCGGCCAGCATTGCAGCGATCGCGAAGGCGGCGCCAAGGATCCATGTTCTTGTTTTCACCGGCGTATCTCCGTGAATGCGAAAGATCATCACGAACTATAGACCTAAGGAGGCTTTGATTTAACCCTCTACCCAGACATTCGAAGGATGCAGATGTCCGCAAGACGAGTATCTCGAAGCCGCCGTCCTGCTCGAATCGCAGTCAGGCCGGAGCATTCCTGGACGAGAGATTCGCAGCCGAGCGCGTGTACTACCCTGAACATGACAATCGCGGCGCCCGCAAGACCAGCTCGGGGAGAAAATCACCGCCATCGACGCGCAGGCATCGCCTCGAGATCGGAGTCGAACTCACGATATACCTACCGGAACGGCTTCACTACAGCAGCCGGACGCCCATCTTCAATACAACAGCGGCCGGATCGCGATATAGAGCGCCTGCAACCCAATCAGCACGAACAGTGCGGACAGATCGAAGCCGCCGATGGGCGGAATAATCCGGCGAATCGGCCGCAGCAGCGGTTCGCACAGGGTCGTCAACAGTGCAACCGCCGGACTATAGGTTCCGGGCGCGATCAGCGTGAGCAGAGCGTATAGAAAGACGGCGAAGGAATAGAACTGGATGAGCGTGAGGACGAGATTGATGAATACGATCTGCAGGAACTGCGCAGCCGACGCCGCCCAGGGGTACGCGCCAAGGAGCCATAGCGTGGCAGTCGCCGCAATCTGCACGATGATGAGCGCTGCGATCGACGCCGTGTCGATCTTGCCCGCCGGCGGGAGGATGCGCCGCAACGGCAGCACCAGCGGATTCGTCAGACGGATGACGGCCTGCGACAGTTGATTG
This sequence comes from Steroidobacter sp., assembly GCA_050738395.1. Taxonomy (GTDB): domain Bacteria; phylum Pseudomonadota; class Gammaproteobacteria; order Steroidobacterales; family Steroidobacteraceae; genus Steroidobacter. The sequence continues at coordinate 15,564 of JBOHZJ010000438.1, read as the reverse complement.
CGGGAATCCGCTCGCACCACCGGCAGCAGCACGCGCAGCAGAAACACCGTGACCAGCAGCACCTGGAGCAGTGTGCGGACAATAAAGATGATGGCTTCCATCAAGAGAACTCACGCTGATTGGCTGAAGGGTTGTTTGTAGAGCGAAGAGCTTTGTTCTGGATTCTGACCTGACAGCTGACTCATCCGCGTTTACTTTCCAAACTCGTCGGCGAGCTGCGCCGAACGGCGCGCGGCGGCGGCGACGGCGGCGCTGAAGACTTCGCGCATGTGGTGCGCCTCGAGGTGTTGTAACGCTGCTTCGGTCGTACCGCCTTTTGAAGTCACCTGCTCGCGCAGGGTCGCGGCGGATTCCGCGGCGTCGCGCGCCATCGAACCGGCGCCAAATGCGGTTTCAACGGCAAGCGCTTTGCTCACTTCGGGCTTCAATCCCAGAGCGACGCCCGTCTGCTCCAGGATTTCGATCAACAGGAAAAAATATGCCGGGCCGCTGCCGGATATCGCCGTGACCGCGTCCATGTCGGACTCCCGGTCGAGCCACAGCGTCTTGCCGACGGCGCTCAGGATCTGCTCAGCGAGGCGGCCGTCCTCGGCAGAGACGTCGGCGGTCGCGAACAGCCCGGTCACTCCGCAGCCATGCAATGCCGGTCGATTCGGCATAGAACGCACGACCGCGACGCCGTTCGCCCAGCGCTGAATATCTGACGCCCGAATTCCCGCCGCGACTGAGATCACCAAAGGACGTCCTTCCTTGATAACGTCTTTGATCTCCGTTACGACGGTGCGAAGTTCCTGCGGCTTCACCGCAAGCACGACCACGCGCGCGCCCTGCGTCGCGCTTGCGTTGTCGCGCGCCACCCGGACGCCGTAGCGGGATTTGAGAGAGTCGAGCTGTGAAGTCGCCGGATCCGCGACGATGATCTGCCCGGGGTCGAAGCCTTGCGCCAGTAAGCCGCCGATGAGGCTGCGAGCCATGTTTCCGCCGCCGAGAAAGCAGAGCGTCTGGTTCATTGGTGTTGAGTCCGTAGTCCGTAGCTCGTAGTGCGTAGCCAGATCGAGACGCCGTCTGCCGCGACTTCGGGCTGCAGACTGACCACTACAGACTACAGACTAGCTCAGGCCGGGCGCTCTCCGAATATCGCCGTCCCGATCCTGACCCAGGTCGCGCCGGCGGCAATGGCGGCTTCGAGGTCCATGGACATGCCCATCGAGAGTGTGTCGAGGGCGAATCCCTCACCGATCAGCGCCTGCTGATGTCCGGCCAGTTGCGCAAACACCGCCTGCTGTTCTTCGAATGATTCGCGCGGCGGTGGAATGCACATGAGCCCGCGCAGGTGCAGTCTCGGCAGTTCGCGAATGCGGTGCGCGAGCGAACTCAGCTCGGCGGGCGCGACGCCGCCCTTGCCGGGCTCGTCGGCGAGCCGCACCTGAATACATATATTGAGCGGCGGCGAGTAGTGCGGCCGCTGCTCGTGCAGGCGCACCGCGATGCGTTCGCGATCCAGCGTATGCACCCAATGAAAATTTTCGGCAATCGGGCGCGTCTTGTTGGTCTGTATCTGGCCGATGAAATGCCAGGTAAGTTCCGGATCGGCCAGCGTTGCGATCTTTTGCAGGGCTTCCTGCAGATAGTTCTCGCCGAAATCCCGCTGTCCGCAGTCAGCGAGCGTCCGAATCCGCTCCGCGGGCTGCGTCTTGCTGACCGCGACCAGTCCGACGGAATCGGCGCTCCGGCCATAGCGCAATGCAGCGGATGCGATGCGTGTCCGCGTTTGTTCGAACCGATCCCATAGATTGCGTGCGGCCGCATTGGCTGTCGCGTCAGCCGAAAAATGCGGACCAGTTAACATATTGAGCTCAATATCGCTCCGCTATACTGAGCGCCGCTCGTCTGGCGTTCGCGTCATTGCGGACGAACTTCCCCAGGAAGAATCATGCCTGTCGATATCGCCCAGCTGCTCGCCTTCGCCGTCAAGAACAACGCATCCGACCTGCATTTGTCGGCGGGCGTTGCACCGATGATTCGTGTGGACGGCGATATGAAGCGCGTCAACATGCCAGCGCTGACTCACAAGGAAGTGCACAGCATGGTGTACGACATCATGAATGACAAGCAACGGAAGGCTTACGAAGAGTTCTACGAGACCGATTTTTCCTTTGAAATTCCGAAGCTCGCGCGCTTCCGTGTGAACGCGTTCAATCAGGCCCGCGGCGCCGCGGCCGTGTTCAGAACGATTCCCTCGCTGATCATGTCGCTCGACGACCTGAATGCGCCGAAGATTTTCAAGGATCTGTCGATGCAGCCGCGCGGCCTCGTGCTGGTCACGGGACCGACCGGCTCCGGTAAATCGACCACGCTGGCTGCGATGGTCAACTACGTCAACGACAACAAGCCCGATCACATCATCACGATCGAGGATCCGATCGAGTTCGTGCATGAGAGCAAGCGCTCGCTGGTGAACCAGCGCGAAGTGCACCGCGACACGCTCGGTTTCAGCGAAGCATTGCGATCGGCGCTGCGTGAGGACCCGGATGTGGTGTTGGTCGGTGAATTGCGCGATCTGGAAACCATTCGCCTCGCGCTGACCGCCGCCGAGACCGGGCATCTGGTGTTCGGCACCCTGCACACAAGTTCCGCCGCGAAGACAATCGACCGCATCGTCGACGTGTTCCCCGCGGCCGAGAAAGAGATGGTGCGCACCATGCTTTCGGAATCGTTGCGGGCGGCGATATCCCAGTCACTGCTCAAGCGCATCGGCGGGGGGCGCATCGCCGCGCACGAGATCATGATCGGCACACCGGCGATCCGGAACCTGATTCGCGAAGGCAAGATCGCGCAGATGTATTCAGCGATCCAGACCGGTCAGAAGGACGGCATGCAGACGCTCGATCAGTGTCTTACCGAGCTGCTGCAGAAGGGCCTGGTCACCAAGGAAGAAGCGCGTTTCCGGGCGCAAAACAAGGATGCATTTTGAATAAGGCTACAGCCAGACAGGCTACAGACTACAGCCGGAACACAGCCCGGATTGCTGCTCTGGCCGTGGCCTTTGGCCTGTAGCCTGTAGCCAGCGGAGCTCACAATGGAACGCGAACAAGCCATCAAGCTGATGCAGGATCTGCTGAAGCGCCTTGTGGAACGCAAGGGCTCGGACCTGTTCATCACGTCGGGCTTCCCGCCCGCCATCAAGGTCGACGGCGAGATTCGTCCGCAATCGGAGCGAGTGCTGACGCCCGAGCAGGCCGCGGTGCTGGTTCGTTCGATCATGAACGACAAGCAGACGAAGGAATTCGATTCGACGAAGGAATGCAATTTCGCGATTGCGCCGGTCGGCATCGGCCGTTTCCGCGTCAGTGCGTTCGTGCAGCAGGGCATGATCGGCTGCGTGGTGCGTACGATCAACGCCAAGATCCCGACGCTCGAGGATATGCAGCTCCCGCCGATTCTCAAAGACGTGGTAATGACGAAGCGCGGACTCGTCATCGTGGTCGGCGGCACGGGTTCCGGCAAATCCACCTCGCTCGCGGCAATGCTGAACTACCGCAACGAGAAGACGCGCGGGCACATCATCACGATCGAGGATCCGGTGGAGTACGTCCACAATCACAAGGGTTGCGTCATCACGCACCGCGAAGTGGGCGTCGATACGGAAACCTGGCACATGGCGCTCAAGAACACGTTGCGCCAGGCCCCCGATGTCATTCTGATCGGCGAAATTCGCGATCGCGAAACCATGGAATACGGAATTCAGTTCGCCGAAACCGGCCACCTGGTGCTCGCCACGCTACACGCGAACAGCGCCAACCAGGCGCTGGACCGGGTCATCAACTTCTTCCCCGAAGAGCGTCGCGAACAACTATTGATGGATCTGTCGCTCAACATCCGTTCGCTCATTTCGCAGCGGCTGATTCCGCGCGAAACCGGCGCTGGCCGCATCGCCGCAATGGAGATCATGCTGAACTCGCCGCTGATCGCCGACCTCATCTTCAAAGGCGAGGTCGCCATGATCAAGGAAGTCATGGCGAAGTCGAACCGACTCGGCATGAAGACCTTCGATCAGTCGCTGTTCGAACTGTATGAGTCGGGGCTCATTTCCTACGAAGACGCGTTGCGCAACGCCGATTCGAAGAATGAGGTGCGGCTGCGAATCAAGCTCGAAAGCAAGCGTGAAATGAAGATCGCCGACGAGGCAGGCGAGTCTCTGCGTATCATGGAGGCAGAGACGGAAGGGGTTATCGGGCATTGATCGGACGTGGCTGGCGGCCAGCGACCAGCGGCTGGTCAGATAGGCGCACCGGCAAGCTTGAGCGTTCCTGCTATTCGCCAGCCAATAGTCACCAGTCACTAGTCACCTTCCAGTTATGTCATCAGACGGCGAAGTAGTCGAAGGCGAATTGAACCCGGGCGGTGAAGATCGCCAGGTCGTTCTCAATACGAAGCCGCTGTTCAAGCTGATGGTGGACAAGCGGGCGTCCGACCTGTTCTTCACTTCGTACGCGCCGATCAAGATCAAGATCGAAGGTCAGATTTTTCCCGTCAACAAGCAGATGTTGACCCCGGAAGTCGTCCGACAGGCGGCTTACGGTCTGATGACGCAGGAACAGATCGACGCGTTCAACGAAGAACTCGAAATCGACTTCGCGATCTCCGAGCCGGGTCTGGGCCGCTTCCGCGTCAATGTCTTTCATCAGCGCGGCAATCCCGCCATGGTGCTGCGCTACATCACCGCCGACATGCCGCGGCTCGATGACCTGGGCCTGCCGGACATTCTCAAAGATCTGATGATGATGAAGCGCGGCATGTTGCTCATGGTGGGCGCCACGGGTTCGGGCAAGTCGACGACGCTCGCGTCGATGATCAACTATCGCAACGAAAACTCCTCCGACCACATCATCACGATCGAGGATCCGATCGAGTTCCTGCACTCGAACAAGAAGTCGATCGTCAATCAGCGCGAGGTGGGTCTCGACACGAAGTCCTACGCACGCGCGCTACGCAGCGCGATGCGCGCCGCGCCGGACGTCCTGCTGATCGGCGAAATCCGCGATCGTGAAACGATGGAGTCCGCGATCATGCTGGCGGGCACCGGCCACCTCGTGCTCGCGACACTGCACGCCAACAACGCCGCCGAGACGCTCGATCGCGTCATCAATATGTTCCCACGCGATCAGCACACGCAAATCTTCCTCGACCTGTCGCAGTATCTGCGCGCCATCATTGCCCAGCGCCTGGTGCCGGGTAAGAACAAACGCCGCGTCGCCGCGGTGGAGCTGCTGATCAATACGCCGCACGTGCAGGACCTGATCAAGAAGGGCGATGTCATCGGCGCGAAGGAAGCGCTGCGCACCAGCAGCGAGAAGGGCATGCAGCACTTCGACACGGCGCTCTACGAGCTCTACCGCGCCGGCCGCATCACCATGGAAGACGCGCTGATCTACGCGGATTCGCGCACCAATCTCGAGGCGAAAATTAATTTCGGTTAGCTGCTAGCCACTAGCTTCTAGCCGCTGGCCAGAACAAAACCGGCCGACAAGAGAGCTCGGAATCTCGTTGAACGGTTGAACAAGTCATCCTCTTCTGGCTAGTGGCTAGCAGCTAGCAGCTAACCCGCTCAGGCTGGAAACACCGCCTGAGCATCAAACACCGGGCCGTCCACGCAGACGCGTTTCATCGCCGGGCCTTGCGGGGTTTCCACGCGCACCGCACAGCCGGCGCAACCGCCAACGGCGCAGGCCATGAATTCTTCGAGAGAGACCTGGCATGGAAGATCGAAGCGCCGTGCGACGGCCGCGACGGCCTTCAGCATCGGCGTTGGTCCGCACGCGAATATTTCCACTTCTGCAAGCACCGGGCGGTCCAGCGACTGCAGCCAGGCCGCGGCGAGATCCGTCACGTAACCCTCGAAGCAACCCGGATAGCCTGCGAGGCTCGCTAACCGACTCGGGACGCCCCATTCGTCCAGCATCGGCATGCACGCAATCGCGCCGGCGGGAATTCCGGGCGCGAGAATCGTCGATGGCCGCGCCCGGAACGGAAACGGAATTTCCGAACCCATCAATACCAGCGGCTTCCATTGCACATCGGTACGCTCGCGGAGCGTTTCCGCCAGGAAGATCATCGGCGGAATGCCCACGCCGCCGCCGACGAGCAACGTGCGCGGGCGTTCAGGATGCGGGACGAATCCCTTGCCGATCGGGCCGAGGCTGCTGATGCGTTCGCCCGGCTTGCTGCGCGAAAGCAGCTCCAGTCCCGCACCGACGGTCTTGTAGAGCACCTCGATGGCGCCGCGCCCGGCGTCGGCGCGCATGATCGACAGCGGCCTGCGCATTGGTAATGAAGCATCGCAGGTCAGATGCACGAACGATCCCGCCGTCGCCGCCGCGGCGCACTTCGGCGCGTGCAGTTTCAGAATGAACTGATCGCCCTCATAGCGCTCGTGCGCGAGCACTTCGGCGTCTTCGAGAAAAATCGTGCCGCGGTGGGGGCGCGGGACTTGGGGCGCGGGGCCTGGGCCGGAATGGATCATGCTGACGTCAACGATGCCTGCACGGGCGAACCGCAGGACACAGGTTGCTGACATCAAGTCTGGCGCGCGCCCTCATTGAAAATGCCGCCGCGCGCGCACGTTGCGCATGATGGTGGCCAACACAGCCATTCGCACGGCGACGCCGTTGGCGACCTGGCGCTGAATGACTGACTGCGGACCATCGGCGATCGCACTTGCAATCTCGACGTCGCGATTCATCGGGCCGGGGTGCATCACGATCGCCTCCGGCTTTGCCCGGGCAAGCCGCTGCGGCGTGACGCCAAACGTCCGATGATAAGTCGCCTCGTCCGGGATTCTGGCGCCGCTCATGCGCTCACGCTGGATGCGCAGGGCCATGACGACGTCGACGCCGCTGATGGCCGTATCGATGTCGGTGAAGCGCGTGGCGCCGGCGAACTCGCGCGGACCTGGCATCAGATCCTCGGGTGCGGCGATGCGCAGTTCCTCCACGCCCAGCGTCGTGAACGCCTGCCACGCAGAGCGCGCGACACGTGAGTGAGTGATGTCGCCGGCGATCAGCACCTTCAGCGCCGCGAAGTCGCCCTTCATCTGACGGACCGTCAACGCGTCCAGCAATCCCTGCGTGGGATGGGATAGATGCGCTTCGCCGGCATTGAGAATGCAGACGTGCGGTGCGACGAATCCGGCGACGTACGCCGGCAGTCCGGGCTCCGCATCGCGCATCACGAGGATGTCCGCATGCATGGCCTGCAGCGTGTAGATAGTGTCGAGCACCGTCTCGCCTTTGGCGCGCGAAGACGACTGCATGTCGAGGTTGACGACGTCGGCGCCGAGGCGTTGGGCTGCGAGCTCGAATGAGACGCGTGTGCGCGTGCTTGGTTCGAAAAACAGATTGGCGACCGTATGGCCGGTCAGGCTCTGATCGCGCGCCGCCAGATCGCCGGGTTCGCGCACATAGAACTGGGCGAGATCGAGCAGGGCCGTGATTTCTTCCCGACTCAGACCATCCAGCGTGATGAGGTGTCGCAGACGCCCCTCAGGGTCGCGTTGAACCGCAGCGCTCGAATCGGTACTCATGGTGGGCGCGAATTGTACTGATCGGTGGCCAGAGAATCTCGGGAAGAACGAGAAATGAAGAGCCGCAAAAGACCGCAAAAAGGAAGTATGTAGCGACTGAACTATGGTCCCATACGCCTTGCGACCGGACTGTCATGGCGAGACATCGAAATATCGCAATCCCTCTATTACTGACCTTTTTCGATTTTTTTGCGGTCTTTCGCGGCTCTCCTCTTCTTCTTCCCCCTCCTAAAGCCGCTCGGCCGCCGCAGGATTCTCGAACCAGCGCTCCAGCAGAATGCGCGCGGCGATCATGTCGACATCGGCGTGCGTGGTGCGGCGGCGCTTCAATCCGGAGGCGCGCGCGTCGCGCAGTTGGACGGCGGCTTCACGTGAGCTCAGGCGCTCATCGACGAGGGCGACTGGCGCGTGATACCGGTTCTTGAGATCGAGGCCAAAGGCGCGGCTCGCATCGGTAAGGAGCGTGGGAGTTCCGTCCATATTGAGCGGCAGCCCGACGACCAGCTGGGCTGGCAGGTACTCGCTGACGAGAGAATCGATGGTCGCCCAGGGCACGCCCGATGCGCACTCGAGGGTGGTGATCGCGCGCGCTGTTCGGGTGAGGGTGTCGCCGCTTGCGAGACCGATCCGGCGTGTACCGTAATCGAAAGCCAGGATGAGTTCGGGCGCAGCCACCAGCGCTAGGCGTGGCCCGCCTGCGGGCTGATGGTGGCGAGATCGATGCCGAGCAACCGCCCGGCGGCGCGCCAGCGTTGCTCGTAGGGTGTGTCAAACAGAATGCGCTCGTCGCAGGGTGCGGTGAGCCAGGCGTTCTGCGCGAGTTCGATTTCGAGCTGCCCGGCGCCCCAGCCGGCATAGCCCAGCGCCACCAGCGCCGTGCCAGGTCCGTCGCCGCGCGCCATGGCGTTGAGGATGTCGGGCGAGGTGGTCACCTGAATACGCGAAGACACTTGCCTCGCGTGTTCCCACTGGCCGCCTACATGATGGATGACGAAGCCGCGATCAATCTGTACCGGGCCGCCCTGGAGCACCGGCTGCTCGCCGCTTACCCCTGGGCCGGTCGGCATGCTCAGTTGCTCGAACACATCGACAAGTCGCATCTGCAACGGCCGATTGATGATGATCCCGAGCGCCCCGTCCGCATTGTGCTCCCAGATGAAAGTCACGGTTTGCGAGAAGTTGCTGTCGGTCAGCGCGGGCATCGCGATGAGGAACTGATTGGTGAGGAAATCGGCTTCAGCCATGGTGGCCAGTATCCCGTCCCCGTCCGGCGTGCTCAAGCCGTTCAGGCCGCAATTGTCGCCGGCGTCACGGATTGACGGTCTCACCGCCATCCAGAAACTGCCACTCGTAGGCGAAGCGCAGCTCCCCATATTGCTGGCGCAGCGCTTGCGGAAAAGGATCGAACGGGGAGGCGAGCCGCAGAATCGACAAAGCCGCCTGATCGATATCCTTGCGGCCGCTTGAGCGTCGAATGACGACATCCCCCAGATTGCCGTCGGCCCGAATCGATACTTCCAGCACAGGATTGCCCACGCCGCGTTTGCCGCCCGCCATTTGCGGGAAATTGAGCGTGCCAAGTCGTTCGATCTTGCGACGCCAGGCGTCGAGATACGGCGCAAGCCTGGACTCACGTGTATTGGGAACTACTTCGTAGGTCCCATCCGCACGCCGCCCATGCAGTCGCAGCGCTTTATCCGTTGCATTCGTCGCAATGGGACGCGGCGTCGTCGGTGAGAGCGCCAGCGGCGCCTGTGCATCCTGAGCGGGCCGCGCTTCGCCGCTGCGATAGTCGACCTCGCTGCGATCGCCGCGGCTGCTCAAGATCTCGGTCGAGCGCTGACCTGCGACAGCTTCGCGAAATTCGTTGCTATTGCCGTCCGGCACGCCGGCCTGCTGCGCTGCGACCGCGGAAGACGCCGGGTTCGCCGGACGCACGCGTTCATCGGTCGTGCCGCCGCCCTGCTGGTTGCGCTGCGCGAGGTATTGCGCATCCGGGTTGTCGGCGTTGAGCGTGTCCTCGCGGGTGAGTAAAAGCACTTCGATCGTGGGCGTCGGCCCATCATCGCCATCGGGAATCGCGAACGTCACGCCCAGAATCACGATGCCGTGAAAAAGCGCTGCAAGGAAAAGCGTCGTCGTGATCCGATCCTTGACCGGCGCGACGCCCTCCTGCGCGTCGATTGGCAGGGAAGCGGCATTGTCGACAGCGGCATTCATCAGAAAGAAGCGGTTGGCGGTTGGCGGTTAGTCAAAATTTGGCAGAGGTTACGGCTAACGATCGGCGCTGACCATGCGGTGTGGCATGAATCCGCAGCTCCGATCTTGCCAACCGCTAACCGCCAACCGCCAACCGCTTCTGTATGGCGTCCATCAGCAATCCCGCGATCTGCGTCTTGAACTGCTTGTCGAGTTCGCGCACGCCGGTCGGGCTAGTCACGTTGATCTCGGTCACGTAGCCGCCGATCACGTCGAGGCCGACGAACAGCATGCCGCGCTGCCGCAGGGTGGGGCCGATCTGACTCACGAGCCAGCGATCACGATCATTCAGCTCGCGTCCTTCGCCCCGCGCGCCCGCAGCGAGGTTGCCCCGGTTGTCTGACTCCGTCGGGATGCGGGCGAGCGCGTAAGGCGCCGGTTCACCGTCGATGACAAGAATGCGCGAATCGCCCGTGGCGACGATGTCGGGAATGTACTTCTGCACGATCGCGAAGCGCGAGCCGTATTCAGTCAGCGTTTCAAATACGACGTTGGCGTTCTTGTCGCCGCGGTCCACGACGAAGATCGAGCGTCCGCCCATCCCGTGCAGCGGCTTGCAGACGATGCGCAGATGCTCCTTCAGGAAGGCGTGCATGTCGGCCATGTCGCGGGTGATGAGCGTCGGCGCACAGCATTGCGCAAACCACGCCGTGAACACCTTCTCGTTCATATCGCGCAGGCCCTGGGGCCGGTTCACGATCAGCACCCCCTGCTCTTCGGCGCGTTCCAGGATGTACGTCGTATAGATGTATTCCATGTCGAACGGCGGATCCTTTCGCATCAGAACCGCGTCGAAATCCGCGAGCTTTGCGACCTGTGTCTCACCCAGTTCGAACCATGCGTGCAGATCATCGGCTACGCGCACCCGGCGCAACCGACCGAACGCGACACCGTCACGCAGACACAGGTCTGCCTGTTCGGCGCACCACAGCTCCCAGCCGCGCTGCTGCGCGGCGAGCATCATGGCGAGCGTGGTGTCCTTGGCAGGTTTGATGGACGCAATCGGATCCATCACGACAACGACGCGGACGGGAGATTTCATCGATGTTCCGCTGAAACGGTTGGCGGTTGACGGTTGACGGCCCGAGTGGAGTGCGGCGCGAGGCGCCTCTGACTGTCAACGGTCAACCGTCAACGGTCAACTCACTCATGAGACGTGCTTCACGCGTGACTCAGATGCGTGTGACGGGCTTCATAGTATAGGAACGCGGCCAATGGCGGCCCTATAACCAATATGTTAAAAGTTTCAGCCATCGCGCAAGTACTACGAAGCACTGTGTTTTGAAGCGAATGTCGTGATCCGGACGACATGCATCCCAATCGTCCGCGCATCCCCAGAGGTAAGCGATGGAGAACCTGGCAACCAACCACTCCGCCCGTCTGGCGGGTCTGAAAGTGCTGGTCATCGATGACAGCAAGACGATACGCCGCACCGCCGAGACGCTGCTGTCGAAGGAAGGCTGCGAGGTCTTTACCGCGGTCGATGGCTTCGATGCGCTCTCGAAGATCGCCGATCACCAGCCCGACGTCGTGTTCGTGGACATCATGATGCCGCGCCTCGACGGTTATCAGACCTGCTCGCTGATCAAGCACAACAAGGTGTTTCGCTCCATCCCCGTCATCATGCTGTCGAGCAAGGACGGTCTGTTCGACCGTGCGCGCGGCCGGATCGTCGGTTCGGAGCACTACCTGACCAAGCCTTTCACGAAAGACGAATTGCTGAACGCAATCGAAACCCATGTCGGCGCACTCGCCAGGTAGTGAAGCATGCCCGCACACGCAGCACCTGCCCGTTCCAGACAAGGCATGGCGGAGCAAGGTATGGCCCTGATCCTCATCGTCGATGACTCGCCGACCGAGGTGCACGTCATGCAGAAGGCGCTCGAGCGCCATGGCTATCAGACTGCATCGGCGTGCGACGGCGCCGAAGCGATTCGCAAGGCCAAGGAGATGAAGCCGGATCTCATCTTCATGGACGTGGTCATGCCGGGCGTCAACGGCTTCCAGGCGACGCGCAAGCTCGCCTCGGACCCCGATACCAAATCGATTCCGGTGATCATGGTCACCTCGAAGGATCAGGAGACCGATCGCATCTGGGGCATGCGCCAGGGCGCGGTCGACTACCTCGTCAAACCGGTGTCGATGGATAAGCTGATCGAGAAGGCGCAAGCCGCGCTCGCTGGTTAGGAACGACCAGGAATGAGCACGACGGCAAGTCTGAAAGCGCTGCGCGACAAGCCCTTCGAGTTACTGCGTGAACTCGAGAAGCTCGCACGCGCCGCGCTGACCGGCCAGGGCCGGGATCCGGCGAACGACCGCGAATGGGTCGGCGTCGCATTTCGCATGAGCGCCGAGAATTTTCTGGTCGCGCGCGAAGAGACGCGCGAAGTGCTGGGGTTTCCGTCCGTGGTGACGCGCGTCCCGGGCGCGAAGCCGTGGATACGCGGCGTCGCCAATGTGCGCGGTCAGCTGCTGCCGGTCGTCGATCTGCGCGCGTTTCTGGGCGGCGGCGTGACGAACACCGGACGCAGCACGCGGGTGCTGGTTGCACATCACCGTGAAGTGCCGGCAGGCCTGCTGGTGGATGAAGTACTTGGGTTTCGGCGCTTTGCCGACGACGAGTTTTCGAATGTGCCGCCGCCGACCATCGCGCGCTGCGATCGCTATCTCGCCGGTGCGTTTCGGCGCGGCGCGGAGAGCTGGCCGGTGTTCAGTTTGCGCTCGCTGCTGGAAAGCAATGAGTTCCTGCAGGCCGCGGCGTCGTAGAACGAAATGAAAGACATATTCAGGGTTGGCGGTGATGAAGCGCGCAGACGTGAACGCGCCGCGTCGCTGACACAAAGGCATCGATATGGCCGAGGTTAACAAGATGTACGGCGTCCGGTTCCTGCCGGTGCTGATGGCGGCGGCGCTGATCTGCGTCGCGATCGCCGCCGGTCTGCTCGCGTTCGCGGGGCCGGAACCTGGCGCGAATGCAACGCATGCGCGCGAGATCAATGAGCTGCTCGCGCTCTCGCAGAAGATTCCCTCGCAGGCCAACGCCGCGCTGACCGGCAACCCCTCCGGTTTCGACGCGCTCGCGCAGTCGCGCACCCGTTTCGCCACGCTCGCGACATCGCTCGGTTCCGACGTCGAGCGCTTCGACGCCTCGACGGAGCTGCTCAAGCACAGCCAGGCGATTCTCGGATCGCGCGAAGTGATCGAAGGCGTACAGAAAGCAGCGAGCGATGTGCGCGCGCTCGTGCCGCAGGTGCTGCAGAGCCTCGGCAACGTCGCAAGCGCGCTCAGCGGCCTGCAGCCGGCGGACAAGGACGGCGTCGATCGGCACCTTGGCCGTTTTGAGTTGACGGCGCTGCGCCTGCAACAGGATACGGAAGCGCTCGCCAGCGGCGTCGGCGACGCCACGACCATTGCGCGTCGACTGGCCGACGGCAATGAATACATCGGTCAGGTCATCGGCGCATTGGGCGGCGAGGACACCGGATTGGGCTTACCCACGGCCGCCGGCGCGCAGGCCGAGGGGCATTTTAAGCAATTGACGGCGCTGTACGCACAGGTGAGCGAGAAGGTTCGCACCGCGATCAGTTCAGCCGATCGCCTGCGCGGCGCGCGTGAAGCCGGGGCCGGACTCGCGTCCAGCGGCGACGAAGTGTATGCGCGCTTCGAAGGCCGGATCGGCGCCACGGCGACCGGACCCGCAGGCGTGCTGGGCGGCAAACCTCTGACGCTCGGCTTCCTTATCGCGGGGCTCGTCGCGATCCTGCTGCTGTCCCTCCTGTATGCGATGAGCGGCAACATCCGCAAGACGGTGGAGCTGCAAGCCGGCAAGAACGAACGCAATCAGGAAGCCATTCTCCGGCTGCTCGATGAACTGTCGAGCCTCGCGGACGGCGACCTCACGGTGCAGGCTACAGTCACCGAAGACATCACCGGCGCGATTGCAGACTCGATCAACTACGCCATCGAAGCGCTGCGCGAACTGGTCGCCACCATCAATGTCTCGGCGGTGTCGCTCGATGCATCGACGAAGCAGACGCAGGCGTCGGCCGGACATCTCGCGAAAGCATCGGTCGCGCAGTCCAGGCAGATTGGCCTCGCCTCCGAATCGGTCGCCGCCATGGCCGCATCAACCGAAGAGGTATCCGGCAACGCCGAGCGCTCATCGGACGTTGCACGCCACTCCGTCGACGTCGCGCATAAAGGCGGCGAAGCGGTGCGCCGCACGATCGACGGCATGAATGCGATTCGCGAGACGATTCAGGAGACCTCCAAACGCATCAAGCGCCTCGGTGAGAGCTCGCAGGAAATCGGCAACATCGTCGAGCTGATCAATGATATCGCCGAACAGACCAACATCCTTGCGCTCAATGCGTCGATTCAGGCCTCGATGGCCGGTGAAGCTGGTCGCGGCTTTGCGGTCGTCGCAGACGAGGTGCAACGTCTCGCGGAGCGCGCCGCGAACGCGACCAAGCAGATCGAAGTGCTGGTGCGCACGATTCAGGCGGATACCAACGAAGCGGTCGTCTCGATGGAGCGCAGCACCACGGACGTGGTCGGCGGCGCCCTGCTCGCGGAGAACGCGGGCGCAGCGCTCGAGGAAATCGAGCAGGTGTCGAATCAGATCGCGAGCCTGGTGCAGAACATTTCCGCAAGCTCGCGCCAGCAGGCGTCCGCGGCGCAAAACATCGCGCGCAACATGGGTGTGCTGCGTGAGATCAGTTCGCAAACCGCGGAGAACTCCGCGGCGACTTCCAGCTCGGTCGGCAAGCTCGCCGAGCTGTCCGCGCAATTGCGCAAATCCGTTGCCGGCTTCCGGTTGCCCGACGCCGTCTCCGGCGGCAGTGCGGTGCTGATGGATCCGGCCAGGAAAGCGGCGCCGGCGCCGGTCAGTGCGCCGCGAACTGCGCCGAAGAAAGTCAGCGGCCTCAACGCTTAACATCGACGGAAGATCATGGCCGAGGTTTCATCGCAAACCCTGCACATCGTTGCGCGCGAACTCGCGAACGAGCTGAACGAGGCTCGGGTCGCGCTCGAAGCTTTCGGCGAACAGCAGGAAAATATTACGCTGCTGCGTAAATGCAATGAGCACCTGCATTCGGTGCACGGCGCACTGCGCGTGGCTGAAGTGTACGGCGCGGCGTTGCTCGCCGAGGAAATGGGTCAGGTCGCGCGCTATCTGATCGACAACTTCGCCGAGAAACGCCATCTCGCCGAAGGTCTCGATGCGCTGATGCGCGCGATGGTGCAGCTCCCGACTTATCTGGAGCGCGTAATGAGCGGCGGGCGCGACATGGCGCTCATCCTGTTGCCGCTGCTCAACGATTTGCGAGCGGTGCGCGGCCACGCGTTGCTTTCCGAAGGGACGCTGCTGCTGCTGAATCTCAGCTCCGATCAGCAGGCGAGTCAGGCCGCCGGCGCTTCGGGCGACGGCGCGCTATCGGTGGGACAGTGGGCGCGCAAGCTGCGCACCCGCTTCCAGCTGGGGCTGCTCGGCTGGATCAAGAGCGAACGCATCGATCAGAACCTCGAAATTCTCTCGCGCACCGCCGAGAAGCTCGAGCAGGCCGCGACTACACAGCCGGTATTCCAGTTGTGGTGGGTCGTCGGCGCCGTGCTCGAAGGTCTGCGCGAAGGCGGTCTTGAAAGCAGCGCCTCGGTGAAACGCCTGCTGGGACAGGCCGATCACGAAATGAAGCGGCTCTACGAACAGGGTGAAGCGCGCT
>JBOHZJ010000437.1:0-3574 GCA_050738395.1 Steroidobacter sp. | reverse complement strand
GCCCAGGACTACATCGACATAGCAAATGACGAACTTGGGATCCAAGTTCACGCGGCGGATTCAGCATCTAGAGGCGAGCGAACGCGCGACACTCGATGCGACGCGTGCGCTACGAAATGTCATCGCGCATGCCAGCGTCGGTGCGGTTACGAGGATGAACATCGCGCTCCACCGTGCGGATCTGGCAGCCACGATGCGATTGCAGGACGCGGACAGCGTCGGTCGGCGGGGAGTTGGACGTTATCTCAGTCAAAATGTGCTGCCCGGCAACATCCCACGACTCCTCTATTACCTGGAAACACTGAAGGAGATTGCCTACAAGTTGGAGCCGGTCAGAGGCGCACACCCGAATCTTCTGAATTAGCTGCCGAATAGTGCGGCACCCATCTCGCGTGCAGCCTCTCTCTGAAGGCTCGGCAAAACATGCGAGTAGAGGTCGATCGTCACAGCGATCGTGGCATGACCCAGCGCCTCCTGGACGACTTTGAGATGAACTCCCTGGGCCAAGGCGATCGTTCAGCCTGAGCGGATCGAGCACCCAGACGACGGATCGTCGGTCAAGACCGCAAGAACAGAGCGGCCAGCGCACTCTCTGACCAAGCGAGCAGCCGAGTGGGTAGACCCATGTGCTGCGCGAGGAACAACCACTGGTCGATGGCCTCGCGATCGGGATAAGCGTCCTGCGCGTAGATGGGCGCGTTCATCCGAAATAGTTGAAGCAGCGTGTTCTCGTTGTGTTGCCGCCGCCAGATCTTCGGAAGAAGCGGCATCGAGCAGTCGCCCGACTCGCGGCGACACCAAAGTGCATACATCCGCGCCGTCTTCTCGATGAACGCTACGAACTCCCCGACCGACGCCACGCGCGCTTCAGAGTCGAAACCTCGAAACACCGCGTCACGCTATCGACACGAGCTCGTGCGAAGAATCCCGTAAATGCTAACCGGACACGAGTCCGACAGGAGCGCGGTCTGGGTCGCCGACTCATGACACCGGCATAGCCTAGTTCTGATGAGGCCGCGGAACATCGTCGGCGTCCCCGCGTTGATTGCAGCCCATGATCGGTTCCTGCGCGACATCGCCGCGTTCTCAAACTCAGCGCACCTAGTGCCACGCGGCGCTGGCCAGCACATTGCGATGGCGCTCGCTGATCGCCTACTCCAACTGACGCGGGCTGCGCACATGCTTGCAGGAACTGGCTACGCGGCAGAGGCGCGCCCGCTGATTCGTCCGATGGTCAGTGCCGCTGCCGCGCTTGTCTACGTTTGCGACCGCGACAGCGATGGTCGATCTCGCGCGCTCATTGTTCAAGGCTATGACTGGCTCAGTCGTCACTTGGACGACCTCGAAAGGCTGAAACTCATTACGCCCGAACAGGCCACGCTTTACCGCGCACGGCTCAATCGAAACATCGCGGAAGTTGACAGCGCGCAGGCGGCGGGACTCCTGCCGGTCCGCCTCGGAACCGATCGCCACGGTCGATGGCACGGTTTCGCCACGGACCGCGCGTTCTTTCGCGCGATCGACCTCGAGGATTGGTACGTGAAGTATTACGCGCCGAACTCCGAGGAGTCGCACGTCACCGCAGTGGCTCTGCTGGACAGCCTCAAGGGAGTCCAGAAAGGTTTCAGCCTGATCGGGCCGCGGGGCGACGACCCCGTCGAGACCTTCGAGGCAAGCTACGAGCTGAACGCGCAGGCCCTGTCGCAATTAGACCTGATCTTCAAGCTCGATCGGGTGCGCGACATCGTGGAACTCGCGCAACGAATGAAGACTGCGCTGCAGGACTACGAACTCGCTAATGCGCCAGGCTCGAGCTAAGTCGCAAGCTATTGCGCCGCTTCGTCCGAGCTCTGACGTGTCGCGAGCGTCGCCCGTTCTCATTTATGCCAACCAGTACGCCAGAGTCGGTGCGCGTCGCTGCGCGCTTGTTCATTTCGGTGCGAATTTTCTGGAGCCGGTGCGTACCAGTTCGTCCCGGAGCGTCCACCACGACCGATCTCAAGACCGTCGCATTCGACCGCTCTGCCACCCCTCCGGATGGAGAATCGCCAATGATTATGGGCCGATCGACACACTGAGGTGCGCGGGCGGTTGTGCCGCTCTGCCCTAAAGGGTTCGGTCACTCTTGATGACCGGGTCCCCGGAATCGCGCCACTGACGCCGTTGCGGTGGCACGCGCTTCGAGATGACAAAGAACTCTGGTTGCTCTGGCCAGTCTTCGGGAAGAATCTCCGAAGCGCGAGACCTCTCAAGAAAGTCTGGCGCGGACGAAGTATCGCTCTCCGGCGCACTCGCCCTGTGGCGCCACCCGGGCAGGAATGTGTCCCACAACCGAGTCACAACGTTGTCGAGGTCGAATGGCGGGACGAGGGAGTTCGCTGCCCGCAAGTCATCAACCCTCGTACCACGAGCGCGGTAGTAGGCATTCAGCTCTCGCAATGCGGACCTGAGATGTGGCGCCCACACGAACTCCTGATCGGGCCTCTTCAAGTGAGGGACCAGGCGCGCGTGCAGCTTGTCGCCTGAGACAAACACGAAGCAGAACGGCAGGTAGTAGAGGTAGCTGACATCAATGATGTTGTTCTGCGGCTTCGATGAAATCCATTGGCTCGCCATTCCTAGCGCATATAGGAGATTCACTTTGAACAAGTACGCGGCGTACGGCGCGAAGACTGCCAACGGTGGCCGACCCATGGAGACGTGACGGGTGTGAATAGCTGCCTTGTGCTCTTGGGCGATGTTCAGGTGCTGCAGCACGAACTCCAGCGTGTGGGAATCCGACCTTTCGATGAAGCCGTCGACAAATGCCCGGGCGTCGCTCAAGGTTGAGATTGTTTGGCCGGGAGGCAACATGCGCTTCGCCCATTCGGCCATTGCCGAGTTGTCCACGGCTGACAGCGATGCTCGCCAAGCTTTCGCATAGTGCTTCTCCACCTCATCGAACTCGTGGTTCTGCCACCTCCACAAAGCGTCTGCCTCGGGCACTTCATCGGCGAAGAACCCGACAGACCCATCGCTCGCACGACGGAGAGAGCCGCGATCCAAGACCACCTGTCCCGTCTTCATCTCGATCGGTCTTCCCTGTAGGTCTGCGATAGCAAGAGCACCATGGAAGGCGCTCGCCGAGGCGTTGTAGCGGGGGGTCTTCTCGGCGAGCGCGCTAACCATGTCTGCGGCGAGAACGCCCCTGCGGTGATCCTTTTCTAGATCGGCCAACACTTCCATGTAGAAGACGGGAACTACGTTTGAGAGAAATAGGGCATCGAGCAGGAATGCCTCATCATCCGGTAGATCCTGGAGCGCGGACTTGTCGAAGATAAGAATTGGTCCGGCGCCCATTCGCCCTCCTCGTGCCATCCGCACCTTCAGGTCGCGGGTCGGTGCTGGCTAGGCGGTGGCCTTCTGTCGACGCCGCTGCCGCAAAGCCCCCAGGTGGTAGTGGAGCGTCTGAAGGCGCAGGAACGCGCGCACAGCATCAGTCCTCCCGTTGCTAGGCGCCTCGCCGCCGTGGGCTTGTCCGTGCCTGTTCGTCGTGCGCCGGCTGCCAGTCGGTCCGGCGTAGTGGGAGTAAAGG
>JBOHZJ010000436.1:0-7741 GCA_050738395.1 Steroidobacter sp. | reverse complement strand
TTGACCGGCGCACGCCCGATGCCGTGTACTTTGAATCGCTGCCGCTCGCGCTGGTAGCTTGAAACTGCAGGGTCGTCCACTTAACGCAGCGCGGTTTGTTGTTCAAATTAGCGAGGCCACTTCTCCGTGCCGTCGTACGTGCACATCTACGTCAGAGACGTTGAGGCGACATACAGGCTGGCGCTGGACGCAGGGGCAACCTCGATGCAGGAGCCGGTGAAGAAAGGAGACGAAGATAAGCGCGGTGGAGTGAAGGATTCAGGAGGCACGACGTGGTGGATAGCCACAAGAATCGATTGACACGTTCGTTTCCGGCTGAGCGGGTCACTCCAGCATCGCGGCCCAACAACCGGTTGCAGCGGACGGCGCTCCGCGCCGCCGCCGAACCGGCGCGGTTAGGCCCGTCAAGAAGACTCCGATGCATCCGAACGCATTCCTGAAGACGTTTTGGCGACTTGAAGTGAAGCCTCAGATATTTGTCGCGATGAGCTTCGCGCCCGAGTATCAGGTGCGCTACGAGAAAGTCATTGCACCGGCTATCGCATCTCTACGTGTAAACGGGACGGCCTGAAGCCGTATGGGTACCCACGTTTGACACACCGTTCGACGTTTACCAATAGTCCCGGGAGACTATTCCAGTCTCGACCACCTCTGTCCCTGCAAGACGCACTCGAGGGCGTCATTGGGACGCGCTGCCCGAAAGTCAAAGCAGAAGTTACTGCGCCAGGTGAAATGAGCGTTGCATCGAACAAACCATTAACAGGGACATAGCAATGGCGCAGATCATTCCCGATAAAAAGAAGATCAGGAGCTTTCCTACCGAAGCGGCCTTCGCGACCTGGCTCGGCGCGAATCACGCCCGCGAGACGGAGCTGTGGCTGAAGATTCACAAGAAGGACTCGGGCATGCCGACCGTCACCCACGTACAGGCGCTGGACGTGGCGCTGTGTTGGGGATGGATTGACGGCGTTCGCAAGACCTTCGACGACCGCTCATTCCTGCAACGCTTCACGCCGCGCAAGGCGAGAAGCGTCTGGAGCCAGATCAACCGCGACCACATTGCCCGGTTGACTGCGGCCGGCCGCATGACCCCGCATGGCCAGCGGCAGGTCGACGCCGCAAAGGCGGATGGTCGCTGGGACGCCGCGTACGCTCCGATCCGCAGCGCGACCGAAGCCACTGTTCCCGACGACCTGCGCGCCGCCATCGAGGCGAACGCACGGGCGCTCAGAACATTTCGGTCCCTTGGACGGCAGAATCTCTTTGCACTGGCGTTTCGAACGAACAACATGAAAACTCCCGCCGGGCGCGCAAGGAAAATCGCTGCACTGGTGACGATGCTGGAGTGCGGCGAGACCATCGTGCCGGAGCGGACCAGGAAGCAGCCGACCGCGCGCAAACGCGCTCCGGCTAAACGGCGGCGTTGAGCGCCTGATGGCCTTCCTCATCATCGGGGTACGTACGCGATGAAATCCATGGACGTCATTCTGAAGCGCTTCGAGTCACCCGACGAGACGCGAATGCTTGTAAAGGGCAAGTTCGAGATCGTCCGATTGGGCGGCATGACCATCGGTCGAGCGACTTACGAGCCAGGCTGGAAGTGGAGCGAGCATGTCGGTCCGGGCGTTGGCGCCTCGCACTGCTCTGTCGAGCACGTAGGGATGGTGTTGTCCGGCTCGGCGACCGCCGCTTTCGACGACGGCTCGATCGTGGAGATGAAGGCTGGTCAGCTGTTCTACATCCCGCCAGCGCCTCACGACAGTTGGGTGATCGGCGATAGCCCGTATGTGTCCCTGCATTTCCTCGGCGCCGACCACTATGCAAAAAAGTAGTCCGTAGCAATCACGTTCGCTTCGGAATGGTGAGACCTTTCACGACGGCGGGGCGCGCGACGAAGGTATCGAGCGCTCGTTTGACATGTGGGAAATCAGTGAAGCCCACGAGATCGCCCGCTTTGTAGAAGCCGATCAGGTTGCGGACCCAGGGGAAAATTGCGATGTCGGCGATCGTATAGGAGTCGCCCATCATCCAGGTGCGCGCAGCGAGTCGATCATTCATTACTGCGAGCAGGCGCCTCGATTCCGCGACGTAACGGTCGCGCGGACGTTTGTCTTCATAGTCCTTGCCGGCAAACTTATGAAAGAAGCCGACCTGGCCAAACATCGGACCAATCCCACCGATCTGAAACATAAGCCACTGAATGGTCTCGTAGCGATCGACGGAATTGCGCGGCAGGAGCCGGCCGCTCTTGTCGGCGAGGTAGATCAGGATGGCGCCGGATTCGAAGAGCGGGAGCGGTTCGCCCTCGGGACCGTTGGGGTCGATAATCGCCGGAATTTTGGCGTAGGGATTGAGCGACCGGAATTCAGACGACATCTGATCATTCGTGTCGAAGTTGACGAGATGCGGCTCGTAAGCAAGCCCCGTTTCTTCGAGCATGATCGGAATTTTGACGCCGTTCGGAGTAGGCAGGGAGTAAAGCTGTATCCGATCCGCGTGCTGAGCGGGCCATTTCTTCGTAATGGGGAAAGTCGAAAGATCGGTCACGTCGGATCCTTTGGGCGAGTGAGGCATGAGGTAACGTAGCAGCCCGCGCCCCAGCGAGTAACCGTCGGTCAGGAATTTATCTCGCAAGGATTGCAAAGTCTCTCTTCCATGCATACAGCGCAGACATGATCGGAATTGCGGTTGTACTGGTTCTCCTAGCCGGGCCGTTGCTGTTGGGTCTGACGGGCTTGCTGCGCGCGCGTCGCGCGTCGGCAGACAACCTCGTCACCTCCTGGAACTGGAAGCTGACGGTCAGCTCGGCACTGCTCTACGCCCTCGCCTTCAACCTGATCTTCTTTATTCAAGAACTGTTTCTGGTGCTGCCGAAGGCGCTCACCCCGGGCCTTCGCCCCACGCTCTTCCACAACGATCACCGCTGGGAAGGCGATCATCCGCTGGCGACTCTGTTTCAAGGCACGGGCGCTCTCGCGATCTTTCTCGTCGGCGTCGTCTGCGCTTTGCTCCTGCGGCGCGGCCTGGTCCACTCGTCCACGCTCAGGTTGTTTCTCATCTGGACGGCGTACAACGGATTCTTCCAGTCGCTCCCGCAAGTCGTAATCGGAGCGGTCAACCCCCGAAACGACGTCGGCATGGCGATGGACTACCTGCGCCTCGGCGCGTCGGCCAAGACAGCGGCGGCGCTCGTCGCGCTCGCCGCAATCCCGCCGATCGCCCTCGGACTGACGCGTCCGCTGCTCAGCCTCGCCGCAGACCCGGCCCAGATCAGCAGCGCCCGAGCACGAATTCACTTCATCTTCCGCGTTGCGACGCTGCCAGCGCTGTTCGCGATCCTGCTGATCATCCCGTTCCGCATACCGCGCGAATTCGTCGAGGTCGTCATGCTGCCGGTGGTTGCGACGGTGATCGGGATAGCCTGGATACAGAGCGGCGCCTGGCGCATCAGCGCAGTGAAGGTCGGAGGCGGTTCGGCGGTGGGATCGATCGCCCGTCAGCTCGGGGCCGTTCTGCTTCTCCTCTTCGTATTTCAAGTTCTGCTGAGGCCGGGTGTTTCCTTCTTCTAGTATTTCGGCGTCTATCTGGCGGCGCCCGAGCTGGGCCGAAGATTCCGTGAGCTGCGGCTTCGCTTCAGTCGCCGAGCACTGCGATGCGACGCAGACGATGCTCGGCGAGCAACGACAGTAAGACCGTCGCTAGCGCGAGAAAAAGAAGCACACCCGTGTTGCGGCGGACAAGTGCGTTCAGGGGTTCATCTTCGAAATGAAACCGCGGCAGGGACGCAACTTCCTGCAAGGGCAGACGTCGACCGGCGACGATATAGGGACCGGCCTGCGCGGCGTACGCCGCTTTCATAGCTCTGGCCCCGGCCATGTAGCGGTGATGTCGCGCGGACGACGCACCGGCGAGATCGTTAAAGACGCCATGCACGATGATCGCGGGTGAAACGTAGCGCAGCCGGTTGAGCGTCTCGTCCCGGCGTGACGCCGCGTCCTCGAAAGCTGCCAGAACCGGGCGGGTTGCTTCGTCGACAGCTGATGTTACGAGAAACGCGGTGCGCACATACGCGGGCATTTCGCTCGCCGCATCGAGGAGCATGTCCGGGTGATCGTCGACGAATCGGGCAGCGACGTCCGATTCGGCGCGCTCCGTCTCGATCTCTATCTCGCGCGCCTGCGCAAGATAGGCGAGGCGAGAGGGCGCCGGATAGACCATTTCAGCAACAGCTGTAACGCTCGCCGGAAGAATCAGTGTGAACGCCGTCCAGATCAGCAGCAACAGCATGACGTTGATTTCGCCGCGCCTGTTCTTGCTGGCAATGAAGCCGATAATTGCAATCCAGAATGCGGCGTAAAGCAGGGCGGCGACAGCCCACAAAGCGAAGAAAGGCAGCCTCTGCCCAACGTCGCCTGCAGCTCCCTGGAGAATCAGCGCGAGAAATGCAATCAGCAAGGTCAAGAGCACCGCCATTCCCGTGCGGATCGAGAGCCGCAGCCAGAAGATCGACCGAATACTTGCGCCTTGCGCAAGCATGAGGCCCAACCGGTTCGCATCCCGCTCCGCGGACAACACATCGAAGGCCAGCAGGATCAACAACAGCGGCAGGACGAGGATGATCCCCCTACCGAGGTCGAACGAGCCGAGCGCAAGCGCTGCCGGGTCCTCGAACTCGTACCTCGAGAAGAGACGGATGTCGGGATCCCACAGCGATATTGCCCCGACAAAGGGCAGGAAATCGGACTGACCGATGGCGAAATCCGCAAGCGGCGCCGGCGGCAGAGAGGTAGGAAACGTGAGATCCATTGCGGATCCAGACCACGGCGGCACGCTCGCACCCGCGCCCTGCTCCTCGAGCGTCTTGAGATCGCTCAGCCAGCGTTGCGTCGTCACTGAAACTTCCGCTGCATGGTTGGCGATGACTTCAAGACGCGCATCGCGTTCCATCCGTCCGCTGACGGCGCCATAGATCAAGGCGGCCGTAAAAAGCGCGAGGCTCACCAGGGCCGCCGGCCGTGAGAGCCTCGTTCTCCATTCATGCGAAATCATCCCGGACAGCGTCATGACGGCATCTCAGCAAACCCGTTGCCGGCAGGCGCTCAGCCAGGCGAGCCCGAACGCAGTCCCACTCCACGACACCAGCACGAGGAAATCCCAAACGGCCGACCTGATGGCGAGCGAGGCAGCGGCAGGCTGGTAGACGAAATCCGGAATGCTCCGCCAAAGATCACGGCTCGCGAGGTAGTCGCTCCGCCCTGCTCCATTCAGCATCATGTCTTCGTTCATTGCGCGGATGACGATGTTGCGTTGTCGTTCGGCTGCCAAGGCAAAGTGCCGGTGTGCAGAGATATCGGTTCCTGCGAGAGCGCTCGAGAAGTGCTGCAACGTAATGGTCGGAGAAAGAATGGAAATCAGGCGCCGTATCCGCTGCTGATTTTCGTAGGTCGCGTACAGAGCCCGATACGCCTCGGTGTACGCCCGAGCCCCCAGAATTTCCGAGACTTCCAGGCTCAGACCTCGGCGGTCGACATCCATGGATGCTGCCTGCTGGGCGGTAACCTCCCGACCCAGCGCGCGGCTCAGCACCATTCGCTCCGTGGCCCGGTACTCTTCGCTGCCGCGATCTGGTCGGCCCTCGCGAATGGCCCGGGAGGTTTCGCTCCAGAAGACGCCGCTGTCCGGCGTCGGATACACATGTTCCGCCACCCTCGCCGCAACACGCGGCAGAATGACGACTGAGGCCGCCCAGATACTGAGCAGAATCAGAAGCGCCGAGGTAGCGCTGCCGGTGCGCGCTGAAACGGAAAGCGCGACGGCTGCGAAGGCGAGGCAATAAAAGCCGTAGCCCAGAATGAGACCGACGCCCCGGAGCATCGTGTCCCCGGCCGAAACGCTGTCGGGCGCCGTCAGCGCCAGCACAATCGAAACGCAACACGCGACGAACGCAACGCCGATCCCAACGCCCGCGAGCGTTGTGATCTTCCCGGCAAAAAGACTTCTGAGGCCGGGGCCGACGCTCATGATCTGGCGTAGCGTGCCCCGCTCGCGCTCTGCGGCAAAGGCTCCATAGCCGGTGAGAAAGATGAGCAGCGGCAGAAGCATGGTCAGAACGCCTGCGACGCTCAGATCGGCGAGACGGCGCAGCTCAGGCGAATCCTCCGCGGGCCGGAACATGGCCGGATCCTGACGATGCGCTTCAAGCCAGATCACCTGGCCGAGATAGGGCGCCGCCCCTGGATCGAACACGGCGAGCGGAGGCGCGGGTTTATAAGCCATGCGGCCGAAATGCGCTGCGGAATGAGGAGGCTTCTCAGCCTGGTTCAGAAAGGTCGCCTGATCGTCCCGCTGCGACTGGCGCACCTGTCGCTGTTGCTGCGTGTGGGTCGCCCATCCCGTGATCAGACTCACGAGCACGAGAGAACCCATGAGGCCCACGATGCCGAGCACACGCCTGTCGCGGCGATACTCCGTGAGTTCCTTTTGCACCATGGCGCCGATCACGCGGCGCCTCTCGCGGCGGCGCCTGCGTCGTGCATGTGATCGAGATAGATGCGATCAAGCTGAGCGTGACTCACCTCGGCGGCGGCGAGATTCTCGACCAGGCGCCCCGCTTTCATGATGCCGATGCGACCTTCCAGCTCTCTGGCGCGAAACAGATCGTGCGTCGCCATCAAGGCCGCCACGCCGCCTTCGGCGAGCTGTCGCATCAGCGCACAGAACTCATTGGCCGCCTGTGGATCGAGGCCGGAAAGCGGCTCGTCCAGAAGCAACGCTCGAGCGCCTTTGGCGAGGGCGATGGCCAGACCCACTTTCTGGCGCATGCCTTTGGAGTAGTGCTCAACCCGAATTTCGGCGGCGGCGTGCTCGAGCCCGACGCGATCGAGAAAGATCCTCAGACAGGCCGGATCTGAGATCTTGTGACCTGCAAGCCTCGTAAAATAGGCGAGATTCTCCAGCCCGGTCAGGATCGGATAGAGACTGACCTGCTCCGGAACGTAGGCAAGATCAGCGCGGACGGCCTGCGTATTTTTCGCGACTTCCCTGCCGTTCACATAGGCGGCGCCGGAAGTGGGCTCGAGAAAGCCCAAAAAGAGATTGATGGTCGTCGTTTTGCCTGCGCCATTGGCTCCGAGCAGGCACTGAATCTTCCCAGGTTCGATCTCGAGATCAAGCGCATCGAGCGCCCACCGATCGCCAAAGCGCTTGCTTAACTTCTGGGCCTTCAACATGTCGATCCTGCCGCTCACGTCCGGAACAGATGAACCAACCATACGACCTGAAGCCGCAAGAAGAATGTCGTCGGCGGGCCGAAGTGTATCGATCTGTCCTGAGGAGCCCGCCCTGACACAATCTGATACAAATTGCCCGCGCAAACAGGAGACGGAAGCAGCGAGCCCTCCTAGATTAGACGCAAGAAATAGACGCTGCGTACGGGAACAATGACCAACGACCAGGCCCACATACTCGTCATCGATGACGATCGAGACATCAGAAAACCGCTCGCCGAATATTTGCGCCGGCGCGGCTTTCGTACGAGCGTCGCGGCTGATGGCAAGGAGATGGACCGCGTGCTGGCGACAGCGAAGGTCGACCTCATCGTTCTCGATATCATGATGCCGGGCGAAGACGGCCTCAGCATCTGCAGACGCCTGCAGGAAACGTCGCAAATCCCGATCATCCTCCTGACGGCGCTGGCAGAGAGTAGTGACCGGATCGTCGGCCTGGAGCTCGGCGCCGATGA
>JBOHZJ010000435.1:0-23604 GCA_050738395.1 Steroidobacter sp. | reverse complement strand
GGCGTACGCCTGTATTCGGAAGCGAGCGAGGCGACGACGTCGCTTGCGAGCACATGTCGGTTCGCCGTCAGCGTCCAGAAGCTCTGGTAGACCACGCCGCGCTCTCTGCAAAACGCGCGAATCTCCTGATCGTAGTCTGACTGCGCGTAGAAACGATTCTGAAGCACCGCCGGTTTGATGCGCGCGCTGCCATACAACTGCGCTAACTGCGTCGCCTGATAGCAATTGCTCAAGCCGAGCTGTCGAACCCCTCCGACATCCACCAACGCCTCCATGGCGCGCCACACTTCAATCGTTTCTGCTTCGCGGCTGAGAGGCGAATGCAGTACGAGGCAGTCGAGATAGTCGGTTTGCAGGTTGCGCAGCGAGGCTTCGAAAGACTGCCTCACCTGCTCGGTGAGTTGAGCACTTGGGTCGTACGGAACCTGGTTCGGCGCCTGACCGGCAAGCGGTGTGAACTTGGTCTGCAGATACAAATCATTGCGATCCAGACCCGCGCCGAGGCGCATCGCGACGCCCTCCCCGACGCCGGGCTCGTTGTAGTGCTTGGGTTGGCAAGCGCTGTCGATGCCTCGGAAGCCAATTCGCAGCGCCGTGCTGACAAGCTCCGCCGTCTGCTCCTTCTTCCAGGCGGTCCCGTACAGGATCGGCGGTATCGCGACGCCCGCGCTCGACATCAAATCGTGGTTCTCAACCACCGGTCCTCCACCCTTCTCGGCGATGTACGTTACTCGCGTTCTGACCGGCTTGAACGCTTCTCGCGCACGCCAGGTTTCCCGCCGGCAGTTCCGTTGGGGAACGATTGGAAATGAATCTTGGATCGGACTTGAACTATTGGCATTTGCGTCAATGCTGGAGCGCACGCATGTTGTGACATCCCTCTCACACGCGCGCGAGTCTCTGCAAAACGTCCAACCGTTCAGGTCGGCGCCATCGGTCCAGGCCCGCCTCTCTTGTTCGGTCGAGCTCGCGGCCAAGGTCCAATTGTTAGCGGCCTACGCAGCCGACTTCTTGTTCCGCTGTTTCGGCTTCGCAAGATGCGACAATCGTCCGGCGTCGGCTGGAGGTTCGGGCCGAATATCTTCGTCGCCATGCAATTCCATCAGCGATTCCATCAGCCCCTCTTCGGCGCTCGAACACACGCCGAGTACGCTCGCTTCGTTGCAGCCTTCGGCGGCCACGTACGCGTGGCCCATGTTCGAGTCGATATAGATAGATTCACCCGCCTCGAGCACGATCGGATCGTAGAACTCCGTGTGAATCTCGACGCGTCCTTCGAGGACGTAGATGTATTCCTCGCCCGAGTGGTGCACGAGTTCGCCGAACTCGCCCACGCTCTTTGCCCGGATGCGAGTCAGCACCGGAATCATTCGTTTGCGGCGTAGCTCCGCACACAGATAGTAGTAGTCGTAGTTGCGGGTGTTGACGCGGATCGCGCGATCGAGCCGTCCGATGCTGCGTCTCGCAGTCACTGACTGCTCGGGTCCGTCCCCGGCCTCGGCGAACAGATCGGACATGCGGATCTTCAGGCGCTCACTCAACTGCTGAAGTTTGTCGTAGGTGAGCGTGAGGCGATCGTGCTCGACTTTGGCGAGCGTGGAGAGCGGAATCCCGGTGCGCTTGCTCATTTCCTTGAGCGTCCAGTCATTGCGCATCCGCAATGAGCGCAGCAATCGACCGAGGGTTGGGCGGGCGGCCTGTTTTGGCTTGGGCTTGGCTGTTGTCATTGGGCGCGATTCTAGCGGTAACGAACGAGGCCGCGTCCGGCGCAGAGCCGGGGAACAATCGGCGTGTATAGGTTGACGATTCTCTAATCAGGACTACTATGTCCGAAACGGGACAATACACGCCGCCGCGAGCGGCCCCTGATGAGAGGCTAGGATCCCATGCGTATACGCGCGGCGATGACATTGACGGCCCTGCTCCCCTTCTTCAGCTCCGCTCTTGCGGATGACGGGCCGAAACTGGCGCCGCCGACGCCAGCGACCGAAACGACCCTCGCGCAAACGGATCAGCCCACCGCCGCTCCGTTGACCCGGGCCGATCTGGAAGCCTGGCTCGATGGCTTTCTCCCCTATGCATTGCGCACCGCCGACATCGCCGGCGCCGTCGTCGTGGTCGTGAAAGATGGCGAGGTGCTGCTGCAAAGGGGCTACGGCTATTCCGATGTCGCCGCGCGCAAGCCGGTCGACCCGCAGCTCACGCTATTCCGTCCTGGCTCGGTGTCGAAATTGTTCACCTGGACGGCCGTCATGCAGTTGGTCGAGCAGGGCAAGCTCGATCTCGATGCGGACGTGAACACGTATCTCGACTTCGAGATTCCGGCGCGCGACGGACAACCGGTCACGCTGCGCAACATCATGACTCACACACCGGGTTTCGAAGAACAGGTAAAGGGGCTGATGGGAGTCGAAGGCCAGCCCTTCGAGGCGCTCGGCGAGCATCTCAAAGCCTGGGTTCCCACACGGATATTCGCGCCTGGTTCGACGCCGGCGTACTCGAACTATGCGACCGCGCTCGCCGGCCATATCGTCGCCCGCACCTCCGGATTGTCGTTCGACGATTACATCGACCAGCGCATCTTCGCACCGCTCGGCATGCAACAAGCGACGTTTCGTCAGCCGCTTCCGGAGCACCTGCAGCAGTACATGTCCAGGGCCTATGAACTCGCATCGCAGCCCGACAAGCCTTTCGAGATCGTAGGGCCCGCTCCGGCCGGCAGCCTTTCCGCCTCGGGAGCGGACATGGCGCGCTTCATGATCGCTCATCTGCAGAAAGGAGTCTTCGGCGACGAACGCATTCTGCAATCGGCGACCGCCGAGCAGATGCATGGCGACGCGCTTACCCTCTTGCCGCGCGTGCATCGCATGCTGCTCGGCTTCTATGAGCAGAACTACAACGGCCGCCGGATCATCGGGCACGGCGGCGACACGCAATGGTTCCACAGCAATCTGCATCTCTTCCTCGAGGACAACGTCGGTCTGTTCTTCTCGGTGAACAGTGCGGGAAAGGGCGGTGCGACGGGCGACATTCGCAACGCGCTGTTCGAACAATTCACCGATCGCTATCTGCCAGGGCCGACGTTCGACGGCAAGATCGATCCGCAGATGGCCGCCGAGCATGCGCGCATGATGGTCGGCGTCTATGACAACTCGCGTCGCATGCAGTCGAGCTTCTTCAAGCTGCTGAATCTGGCGGGGCCGATCAAAGTTTCTGCGAACGAGGATGGGACGATCGGCGTTTCGATCGCCACGAATCTCGCCGACGCGCCGATCAAGTGGCGCGAAGTCGAGCCGTTCGTGTGGCGCGACGTGGATGGCGAAAGCTTCCTCTCAGCACAAGTGGAAGAAGGTCGCGTCGTGCGCTTCAGCTTCGACGGGCTTTCGCCGTTCATGGTGTTCGAGCCCACGCCGGCGTCGACATCGCCAGCGTGGCTGCTGCCCGCGCTCCTTGGCGGGCTGGCTTTGCTGTTGCTGACCAGTCTGGCGTGGCCGGTGTCCGCACTGGTGCGCAGACACTATGGCGCGCCGTATCGGCTCGCGGGTCAGGGCGCGAAGGCGCATCGCTGGATACGCATTGCGTCGACGGCCGTCGTGGCCGCCTGCATCGCGTGGGGCGTGACGGTCACGATGATGATGAGCGACTTGAGCCGATTGACGCCGAGCCTCGACGGCTGGCTGTGGATACTGCAGTTGCTCTCCGTCGTCGTGTTCATCGGCGGGGCCGCCGTCGGCGTGTGGAACGCGATGGTCGTCGTACGCGGGCCGCGCAAGTGGTATGCGAAAGCGTGGGCGGTTCTGCTGGCGCTGGCGTTGATCGTCACGCTCTGGGTTGCGTTCGCCTTTCATCTGATCGCCTTCGACGTGAACTACTAGTCGTGAGCGCGGCGCAGCCAGTGCAAATGCGCGTTGAGGTGAAACGGTTGCCATTGAAGGCGCCGTTTCGCATCTCCGGCTACACGTTCACGGAAGTCCCGGTCGCGGTCGTGACCTTGCGTAGCGCACATGCGCTCGGCCGCGGTGAAGCCGCAGGCGTGTACTACCTCGAGGACACGCCTGAGCGCATCGCGCGCACGCTCGAGACGCATCGCAGCGTCGTCGAACGCGGCGTCGACCGTGAACAGCTGCGGCAAATGCTTCCCGCCGGTGGAGCGCGCAATGCGCTCGACTGCGCCTTGTGGGAGCTTGAAGCGCAGCGTGCAGGGCAGCCGGTGTGGCGGCTTGCGGGACTTGACCACGTGATGCCGCGCATCACGACGTTCACGCTCGGTGTGGATGATCCGTCCTCAACAGCGCGCGCCGCGCTCGCGGTCCCGCAAGCGCGGGCGCTCAAGCTCAAGCTCAGCGGCGATGTCGATGCGGACATCGATCGCGTCGATGCGGTGCGCGAGTCGCGCCACGATGTGTGGCTCGCCGTCGACGCCAATCAGGGGTACTCGCGCGAGTCCCTCGAAGCCGTGCTGCCGACGCTGGTCGACGCTCGCGTGAAACTCATCGAGCAGCCGCTGCCGCGGGGGCGCGAAGCGGATCTCGACGGGTTCGACAGCCCGATTCCCCTCGCCGCCGATGAAAGTGTGCAGGGCCTGACGGACGTAGCCGCCCTCGTCGGTCGCTTCAACGTCGTGAACATCAAACTCGACAAGTGCGGCGGGCTGACCGAAGCGCTGCTGATCGTGAACGAGGCGCGACAGCGCGGGCTGCAAGTGATGGTCGGCAACATGGTCGGCACCAGTCTCGCCATGGCGCCTGCATTCGTCATAGCGCAGCTCTGCGATTACGTGGATCTCGACGGACCGACATTTCTCGCGCAGGACTGCGAACCGAGCGTCCGCTACGACGGCGGCAGCATTCATTGTTCGGACAACGTCTGGGGCGGCGGCAAGGCCGACGTCAACAGCATAACGGCGGGAAATTGATTATGACGAAGATCGAGCGTCCCAATCGGTTGCGTCGACGGATGCTGCAGGCGGCTACGGCGAGCACGCTCAGCCTCGGGCTGCCGATGATCAATTTCGGCCGCTACCAGGCCTTCGCCGACTCGGACAAACGCTACTCCGCCCGCGCCATGCGCATCGTGGAGCGCTCGCTGGTAATCGATATGCTGGCGCCGCTTAAACTCGACTTCCGGCCGGAAGCATGGGCAGCGCCCATCAGCGAAGCGGACGAAGCGGCGTTCCGTGCAAGCGGGATCACGGCGTTTCACAACGCGATCGGCACGGGTGGTCCGCACGCGATCGAGGAAACGCTGGAGTTCATTGCGGCCTGGCAGGGATTCGCGGGCCGCAACTCGCATCTGTTCTCGCTCGTCGGCGCGGCTGCAGATCTGGATCGCGCGAAAGCGCAGCGCAAGATCGCCGTGATCATGGGCGTACAGAATGCCGAACACTTTCGCACGCCCGCCGACGTCAAGCGCTTCTATCAGCTCGGGCAACGCTGCGCTCAGCTCACGTACAACGCTCAGAACCTGCTGGGCAGCGGGAGCACCGAGCGCGTCGACGGCGGCGTCAGCGATTTCGGCGCTCAAATCATCGAGGCCATGAACGATGTCGGCATGCTGGTTGACGTGTCGCACTGCGGCGATCGTACGACGCTCGATGCAATCGAGCTGTCGCCGCAGCCGATCGCGATCACGCATTCGAATTGCCGGGCGTTGAACAACCATCCACGGCTCAAGACCGATGAGGCTATCGCCAGGCTCGCGGCAAAGGGCGGTGTCATGGGAATCACGGGCGTGCGCATGTTCCTGCGCGATCGCGAGCCCACGACCGTCGAACATATGGTCGATCACATCGATCATGTGGTGAAGCTGGTCGGCGTCGAGCACGTGGGCGTCGGCACGGACGCCGATCTGAACGGCTACGAGGACATGCCTGCGGATCAATTGAAGCAACTGCGCGACTCGTACAAGGCGAGCTACGTGTTCCGCGACAAGATCGACACGGACGGCGTCGATCATCCGCAGAAGGTTTTCGATCTGACCGAGTCGCTGATCGGGCGCGGCTACTCGGACGAGAACATCGCGGCCGTGCTCGGCGGCAACTTCCGCCGTCTGCTGGCTGCGACCTGGAAGTGAACACGCGCAAGCGTCGGGCCGGCCATGCAACTACAACCAAGGGGGAGAGCGACTATGAGTGAATTCAGCAAACTCTCGCGTGGGATCGTCATCGGCGCCGGCTCGACTGGCGCGCTGGCGCTGTTGATGGGAGCGACGAGCGTGCGCGCAGCCGAGAATGTGATCATCGATGAGATCATCGTCACCGCGCAGAAGCGCAGAGAGGCTCTGATTGACGTGCCGCAATCGGTCACGGTGGTCGGCGGCGACGTGCTCGAGCGTCAGCAGGCAGCTAATTTCCAGGACTACCTGAAGCTCGTGCCTGGGTTGCAGCTGAGTCAGAACACGCCCGGCGTAGGACGTCTCGTCATGCGCGGCGTCAACACGAACGGCGTCGCCTCCACGGTCGCCGTGTACGTCGATGAAACGCCGTTCGGCTCCAGCAGCGGCCTCGTCAACGGCGCCATTCTCGCGGGGGACTTCGATACGTTCGACATGCAGCGCATCGAAGTGCTGCGCGGTCCTCAGGGCACGCTGTACGGCGCCAGTTCGCTCGGTGGGGTGCTGAAGTTCGCCACGAATCCGCCGCAGACGGAACGCTTCGAGTCGCGGGTCCGCGTCGGCGCCGAGACGGTGGAGGACGGCGACGTCGGCTATTCCGGCGTCGGCATGGTGAACATCCCTCTCTCCGAGTCGTTCGCCCTCCGAGGCACGGGCTACTACCGCGAGCAGGGCGGATTCGTCGATTCCATCGGCACCGCCGGCTCGGATGTCGAGGAGGATATCAACGGAGCGGAAAGCTACGGCGGTCGTCTGTCAGCGTTGTATTCTCCGAGCGATGCGTTCTCGATGCGGCTGACCGCAATCCTGCAGAAGATCAGCTCAACGGCGTCGAGCACCGTCGATAGCGATGCGGATACGCTCGAAGCGCTGTATTCCACACTGTCGCAGTCGCAGTTCGTGCCCGAGTTCACGGACGTCGACTACCGGGTCTACAACGGGACGCTGGACTTCGACGTCGGCTTTGCGACGCTCACCTCCTCGACCAGCTACAACGAGCTCGAGCAGCCTTTTCGGGCCGACTTCACCACGCAGTTCAGCCCGCTGCTCGAGCCTTTCTTCGGGCCGAACGAATTTCTGAACGAGCAGGTTACGAAATACGACAAGCTCACCCAGGAGCTGCGCCTTGCGTCGCCTTCGAACGATACGTTCGAGTGGCTGGTCGGCGCCTACTACACCGAGGAGAAGGGCGACATCATTCAGCACTTCGTGGCGGTGATTCCCCGGTCGCTCACTCCGATTCCGGGACAACCTGTGCTGGGAGACCTGAGCCTGAGTTCTGAATACGAGGAAATCGCGGGCTTCGCCAGCGGCACGATTCACTTCGGCGAGCGGTTCGATCTGACGCTGGGCGGACGTTATAGCGAGAACGATCAGAACGCGTCGCAGAATGCACTCGGCTTGCTCGCTGGCGGCGAGGTGTCGTTCCCGCGCGCGACCTCGTCAGAAGATGTATTCACCTACTCGATCGCGCCGAAGTTCAAGATCAGTGAACACGCTTCGCTGTACGCCCGCGCCGCGACCGGTTTCCGGCCCGGCGGACCGAACGTGCTGCCGCCCGGGGCGCCGCCCGACGTACCGACGATCTATGACTCGGATGAGCTGACGAGCTATGAAGTCGGACTCAAGATCGAATCCGCCGATCGTGCGTACAGCCTCGACATCGCCGCGTTTCATATCGACTGGGAGGACATCCAGCTGTTGGCGGTGGTGAATGATTTTGGCGTGAACATCAACGGCGGCGAGGCGACGAGCGACGGCGTCGAATTCACGGCTACGGCGCGCCTGGCTGAAGGATTCAACGCGTCGCTGAATGGCGCGTATACGGATGCGAAGCTCGAGGACGATACGCCGCCCCTCTCGGGCGGCCTGAAGGGCGACGACCTGCCGTTCACGCCGGAACTCAGCCTGGGTCTGAACGTCGACTATGAGTGGTCGGTGGGCGCCGAATCGACGGCGTACGTCGGCGGCTCGCTGCGTTATCTTTCGGATCAAACCGGCTCGTACGATCTGGACTTTCGCACCGCGAATGGCCGGCAGCGCGAGATCTCGTCGTATGAAGTCATCGACTTGCAGGCAGGCATTGATTTCGGTCGGTACTCGCTCGAGCTGTACGCGAAGAACCTCAACGACAGCGATGGGAAAACTTCGGTCGGCGAGCTCGGGACCGTTCCGAACGGCGCGATCGGGACCGGCGTGATCCGACCGCGCACTATCGGGTTGACCTTCGGCGTGGGGTTCTAGGTGACGCTCAACGCGCCAGCAACTGATATCGCGCTGCTGGATCTGCCGCAGCCGTATCTGCTGTTCCTTGGCGATGTCACGGAGCCGGGATACGCAAAGACCGCGTTCGGCCTGCGCGATTGGGCTCGCAATCAGTGCGTCGGCGAGCTCTCCTGCGCACCTGACGCAGTTACCGTGGGATTGCCGAAAGTTTCGGCTGCGCAGGCGCGCGCGATGGGCGCCCGATCGATGGTGATCGGCGTGGCGAACGTCGGCGGCAGGATTCACGAGCAGTGGATTCCGCATCTCGTTGCGGCGCTCGAAGCAGGACTCGATCTCATCAGCGGCATGCACACGCGGCTCGCCGACACGGCGGCTTTGAAGAATGCCGCCGAGCGTTACGGACGACGATTGATCGACGTTCGCACGCCGCCGCGCAACCTTCCGATCGCCACCGGCCGCAAACGCACCGGGATGCGCCTGCTTGCCGTCGGCACGGACTGCGCGCTCGGAAAAAAATATACGGCGCTGTCGATTACGCGCGCTTTCGAAGCGCGCGGCGTCGACGTCAATTTTCGGGCGACAGGACAAACCGGGATCATGATCGCAGGCAGCGGCATTCCGATCGACGCCGTCGTTTCTGATTTCGTCGCGGGCGCAGCCGAGGCGTTGAGTCCTGATGCGCCCGACGATCACTGGGACGTGATCGAAGGACAGGGCTCGCTGTTTCATCCGGCGTACGCCGGCGTGTCGCTGGGACTCTTGCACGGCAGCCAGCCCGACATCATCGTCGTGTGTCACGAGCCCGGTCGCACCCACATCCTGGGTCATCCACAGTTCGAATTGCCGGGCGTCGAAGAGACGATCGAGCTCAATCTGCGGCTGGGCCGGCGAACGAATCCTGCGATTCGCTGCGGCGGAGTGAGTCTGAACACCTCGAAGCTGTCGCAAACCGACGCGCTGCAGGTGCTGGCGACCGAGAGCGAGCGTCTCGGACTTCCGGTGGCTGACCCGATCCGCGGCGGCGCCGAATTCGAGCGACTGCTTGACGCTTGCCTGATGGAGAACACTTGAGCAGGCGCATCGGCGTCACGGACCGCCGTGGGATTGAGAAGTGAGCGGGTTTTTTCGCAGATATCTGCTCCCCGGTCTGGTATTCGAGTCAGCGGTAATCGCAGGCGGCTATGCGACCGGACGCGAGCTGGTGGAATTCTTTCTGCCGGCCGGGCCGTGGGGCGGCCTGCTCGGCATGTGCGTGAGCATGCTCGTCTGGAGCGCGGTGCTGATGGTCAGTTTCGAACTGGCTCGCGTCGCACGGGCTTACGACTATCGATCCTTCTTCAAGCTGCTGCTCGGGCGCGGCTGGTTCCTGTTCGAGATCGCCTACTTTTTGCTGATCGTCATCATCATGGCGGTGATGGGCGCGGCCGCCGGCGAAATTGCTCATAGTCTGTTCGGCTTGCCAAAATTGCTTGGCTCGTTGGCCATGATCGCCGCCACCGGCCTGATGCTGTTCTACAGCAGCGCGGTCATCGAGAAATTTCTGGCCCTGTCGGTGGGCTATCTTTACCTCGTCTACATCGTATTCGTGGTGTGGAGTCTGGCGGCGTTCGGCGATCGGATCGAAGCGAACTTCGCGGCGGTTCCAGTCGGCGACAACTGGTTCAAGGCCGGCGTCACCTACGCTGGTTACAACGTCGCCACCATACCCGCCGTCCTGTTCTGCATCCGCCATCTTACTCGGCGCCGCGAAGCGCTCGTCGCTGGCGCGCTCGCGGGTCCCCTCGGCATGCTGCCGGGCGTCCTGTTCTATATCGCAATGATGGGCTACTACGACGAGATCGGCGCAGTGGCGCTGCCGTCCGCCTTTCTGCTCGCCAGGCTGCAGGCGCCGTGGTTCGAATGGGCGTTCCAGATTGCGGTGCTGCTGACGCTCGTTGATACGGGCGTGGCGATGTTGCATGCGATCAATGAGCGAGTGGCGGGAGTCTACGAGGAGCGGCGACGACCGATGCCCCGCATGCTGCGTCCGGCGCTCGCCGTCGCGGTGATGGTCGTCTCGGTGTACGCGGCGTCGGCCATCGGTCTGGTCGATCTGATCGCAAAGGGCTACGGCCTGCTCACCTACGCATTCATTGTTCTGTTGATACTGCCCGTTCTCACCATCGGCGTCTGGAGATCTCGCCAGTTGCAGCCAGGTCAGCTCGCGTAACGATGGGCGCAACCGCAACCACCGTCGGCTCGACGGGCGCCGACGCAAGTGCAACGCGCAGCGATTGGTTCGGACACCCGCGCGGCCTGACGATCCTGTTCCTCACCGAGATGTGGGAGAAGTTCTCCTACTTCGGGATGCGCGCGCTGCTCATTTACTACATGACCAAGGCGCTCGCGATTCCGCAGGAAAGCGCGTCGTGGATCTACGGCAGCTACACGGCCTTCGCGTACTTCACGCCGATCATCGGCGGGGTTATCGCAGATCGTTTTCTCGGCCGGCGCAAGGCCGTGATCGTCGGCGGCTCCATCATGGCGCTGGGCCATTTTCTGATGGCGTTCGAAGAACTCTTCTACCCGGCGCTCGTGACGATCGGCCTCGGCAACGGGCTGTTCCTGCCGAGCTTGCCAAGTCAGATCCAGACTCTGTATGGCTCCGACGATCCGCGACTGCGCTCTGCCTACAACGTGTACTACGTCGGCGTCAATTTGGGCGCTGTGCTCGCCGTCCTGGTGTGCGGCACGCTGGGCGAGCTGTTCGGCTGGCACTGGGGTTTCGCCGCGGCGGGCGTCGGCATGTGCCTGGGTCTCACGATCTATCTCGCGGGCGGCAGGTATCTGCCTCAAGTCACTGACACGGTTAGTCCACTTCGCGCGACGACTCAACAGTCCGATGGGTCGTTCTTGCGACGCGTGGGTGTGCTCCTGGTCGTTGTCGCCATCGTGGTCGTGTTCCGCGGAGCGTACGAGCAAACAGGCAACACGGTTGCGTTGTGGGCGGACAGCGCGGTCGATCGCAGCGTCGGCGCTTCATGGACGATTCCGAGCACCTGGTTCCAGGCGCTGAATCCGTTGCTCGTATTCACCTTGACGCCGGTGTTGCTCGCAATCTGGCGTCGCCGCGACCGCGCCGGACGAGCGTACTTGCCGCTGCGGCGGATGGCGCTCGGCGCGCTCGTCGTCGGCGCGGCGTATCTGGTCCTGGCCTTTGCCGCGGAGCAATCGACGTCCGCTGGTGCGCTGGCGCATTGGCTGTGGCTGGTCGTCTTCTTCGTCGCATACACGACAGGTGAACTTTTCATTCTGCCAACCGGACTCGCACTGTTCGGGCGTCTGGCGCCGAACGCGCTGGCGGCGACGTCGATCGCGCTGTGGTTCTCCGCCAGCTTCGCAGGAAACCTGCTGGCAGGCGGACTCGGATCGCTGTGGAGTCGACTCGGCGCTGCGGATTTTTTCTTACTGATCGCAGCGGTCGCATCCATCGCGGGAGCCTTGCTATGGCTGATGGACCGACCGGCGCGCGGCCTTTTGCATGACGATCGACCGGCAACTATTTCGGCGGGTAACGAGAGATGAATACGAAGAACACACGTTGGATGCGGGGCGTCGTTCGAGCGGCGTTGTTCATGGCTTTGTTCGTCACCGCCGGGAGCCATGCGGCGCCGCCCCGCGATCTCGATCGCTATGCGCAACAGGTGCTCGAAACGTTCGAGACGCCGGGCATGGTCGTCGCGATCGTCG
Source organism: Steroidobacter sp. (assembly GCA_050738395.1). GTDB lineage: Bacteria > Pseudomonadota > Gammaproteobacteria > Steroidobacterales > Steroidobacteraceae > Steroidobacter. The sequence goes on along the minus strand of JBOHZJ010000435.1, from coordinate 11,538 downwards.
AGCGCGGCCGCCCGGGCGTCGTGCGCAGCTACGGCGTGCGGCGCCTCGGCGAGCAGACGAAAGTCGACGAGCAGACGCTGTTCGCAATCGGTTCGACCACCAAGGCGTTCACGAGCGCGCTGCTGGCGACGCTGGTCGATGAAGGCAAGCTCACGTGGGATACGAAGGTGTCGGATGTTCTGCCCGGCTTCAAGATGTACGACGCGTACGCGAGCAGCGAAATGACGGTCCGCGATTTACTCATTCATCGCAGCGGGCTTGGACTTGGCGCTGGCGATCTGCTGTTCTATCCGCCGACGACCTTGAGCCGCGCCGAGATCGTCCACAAACTGCGTTTCATCAAGCCGGCCACGAGCTTTCGCAGCGGCTTTGCTTACGACAACCTGCTCTACGTCGTCGCCGGACAGGTGATCGAAGCGGTGACGAAATCGACTTGGGAGGAAGTGATACAGCAGCGCATTCTCGATCCGCTGCAGATGAAAGGGACGTCGACCTCTTCCGTTCTACCCACTGACGCGAACCGCGCCTGGCCGCATGCCCGAATCTCGGGCGAAATCCGCGGGCTCGGTCCGATGAGTCCGCTCGCTTACGTCACCGTTCTCGACAACGCCGCGCCCGCCGGAGCGCTCAATACGAGCGGCGCCGAAATCGCGCGATGGCTCGATCTGCAACTCGGTCGAGGCGAGGACCCACGCACGAAGGTTCGCATCTTCAGCGAAGCGCAGTCCCGTGAGATGTGGTCGCCGCAAACCTTGATCCCGGTCTCGCCTCTGCCGAAACCGATCGAGCTCGCGCAGGCGAATTTCCGCGCGTACACGCTGGGATGGTCAGTGAGCGACTATCGCGGACAGGTCGTCGTATCGCACGGCGGCGGAGTGCCCGGCTCGGTCACCCAGATCGTCATCGCACCGAAGCGCGACATCGCGTTCGCGATCATGACGAACTCGGAGGAAACATTTGCCTTGTCGGCGATGCAGTTCCGCCTGCTCGATCACTACTTCGGTCTGACGAGTCCGGACTGGATCAAGAACGCCAAGGAAGTGCAAACCGCGAGACTGGACAAAGCGCGCGAGCAGTTGACCGAGAGCTCGAATGAATTCGACGCGCAAGCCGAGTCGACGAAGGGACCTTCACTCCCGACGGAGCGATACGCGGGAACCTATCGAGACGCCTGGTACGGGCCGGTGACGATTGAGAACACAGCAACCGGTCTGTCCATACGGTTTCAACACACGCCAAAGCTGTCAGGCCCGCTTGAGCACGTGCACTACGACACTTTCAGAACCCGGTGGGCCGATCGCACCATCGAGGACGCCTACGTCACGTTCGCCTTGAAACCGGACGGCGCGATCGACAGGATGACGATGCGCGCCGTCTCGCCGCTGGCGGATTTCAGCTTCGACTATCACGATCTACTGTTCGCGCCGGAGAACTAGCCGGTGCGGAATGCTTGCTGAGTCCAGCTAACGAATCGGCCGCAAACACCTGGGGCAAACAGATCGTCCCATTCGCGGTCGCTCGGTCGTGAGCCTGCCGCCCCGATGGCGACACTCAGGACAGCGAAGCCTCTGGCCTATCTGCTCGGCCATCATCTGCCAACCCACACGCTGGGCGATGCTTTGGACTTTGGCGACAGCGAAGTGCCCGCACTTCCCGCAGACCGCGTAAACGGTCCGCCCACTTTCGGCGAGATACGCCAGTGTGCCGTGTCGCGGCGGGTGCTTCGCGGGCATCGCTCGATCCGAACATCAATCGCAATTCGCGCACGATGTCAGCTGATTCGGCGAGCCATGAAACATCTGCGTCGCCCTCGCCTTTTGCAATTTTGGAATCAGTACTCTCAGCGTGAGCAGAGCTTCCTTACACAGACGCGCATCTGACGTAAGGCGCGCTGGATCGTGCGTGCGTTCATCAACCTCGTCGGCGAGATAGACCGCGAGCGTCTCAAGGTTTTGCAACGTTTCATCAACGAGTGCGGAAGGATCAGTGAACATGGCGCTCTACCGTTCTTTGTCGGATACTGATGTTTTATACAGCTCGCCTCGTTCCAGGTCAATTCGACGCATCAACGCAACAGGCGCTCCGCAGGAGAATGAATGACTTGCGTTGAGAGCTAGACTAGACGTGTGTGGCAAGCGAGGCGCCGATTTGCGCAACTCGCTGAGTGTAGGAATGGTCGGAACGACCGGAATCAGCATGGAACGTTCAACGAGTCGGCAACGGAGCCGCCGAATCAACGTCTTGAGGTCTCAAGCGCCGCCTCGAGATGAACACCAGGATCATCGGATGGGACGTCAGTGTTGCTGTTCTCGACGAGGTAAGAATCGCAGCGACGTCGATGTAACGGCCCGCCTTGAGGACCTACATCGAACTCGTTTGTGCATTTGGCAGCGGTGCGCCTTTGGGCCAGAGCAGCCATAGCTGTCCTTGCTGCTTCATGAGTCCCGCGGATTCGCCGGCGCTGGCCCCGAATCCCGAGAACAGGTCGGCGCGCACGGGGCCGCGAATGGCGCCACCCGTGTCTTGCGCCATTACGAGTCGTTGCAGGGGCGCTCCGGTGGTCGGATAAGTCATCGATAGAAAGAGCGGCGCTCCCAAGGGAATAAAGTTTGGGTCGATGGCCACGGAGCGGCCTGCGGTGAGCGGGACGCCGAGCGAGCCCTTCGGGCCCATCGAGGGATCGTCGATACGTTCTTCGCGAAAGAACACAACGCTGGGATTGGCATTTAAAACTTCTGTCAGCCGGCTTGGGTTTGCTTCCATCCAGCGGCGGATGGTGGGCGCGGAGGATGCTTCAAGCGACATCTCGCCGGTGTCCACCAGGTAGCGGCCGATGGAGCGATAGGGTTGACCGTTCTGATCCGCATAGGCGAGGCGTATGGTGGAGCCATCGTCGAGCTGCACGCGTCCCGATCCTTGCACTTCGAGGAAGAAGGCATCGACGGCGCTGTCGACCCAGACGAGTTCCTTGCCCTTGAGCGACGGATGATTCTGCAACGCTGCGCGATCGTAGTAAGGCAGCACCTTCTTGCCTTGAAGACGGCCGCGCACGCGCTTGCCCTGCAGCTCGGGGGCCACGTCACCCAACTCTATGGTGAGCATGTCATTGGGTGGCGCGTACAGCGCTGTGGCGAACGTCACTGAAGGCTTGCGGGAGCCGTGCAGTAGAGGTTCGTAGTAGCCAGTGATGAGCCCGGTGTCGGAAGTCGCGCGCCATTCCCGGCGCACGATGTGATACGGCGCGAAATACACCTCAAAGAAGGAGCGCGCCTGGTCGGCGTTGGTGACAACTAGTGAGCGCGCGGTCCCGCATGCATTCTGTAGAGCTGCCGGAGAATTCCGTGCATTGCAGCTTTGCAGGAACGCGCTCCAAGCTTCATGGGCCTGGTCGATCTCCCAGCCAGGTAATTGCGACCAACGTACAGAGTCATAGCGCACGGAAGGCGCGATAGGCTCGGGTTGTTGCTGCGGTTGAGTTACGCAGCCATGCAAAAAAGTCAGCGTAGCTAGCGCGAGCAAGGAACGCGGCATTGACATGGATGTAAATGTCATCTGGACTTGTGCTCCTGGGATGTCAGCTGCTGTCGGGGCTGGAGGCTCGCCGTCACTGCGAGCGCCTATGTGCGAAAAGCCATTCGGGCAGATCGGGCTCGGAGAACGCCCGAGTCCAAACTTCGTGCCCAGCATCAGGATACTCGGTGTAACGAACCGAGCCTCCTGCAGCTCGCAACGCAGTAACGATCCCTCGAGATCGCGACACTGGAATAACTTGATTCTTTGCTCCATGAAACACCCAGATGGGGACCTTACGGGCTGCGGCAACGCGCGCAGGCTCCCCTCCTCCCGAGCGCCATCAACGGACGGGCGATCGGTGCAGCGAGCTGCAGTCGCGCTCCCAACAACGCGGCGAGGCGCCCAAATTCAATGCCATCTGCACTTGCTCTGCGGCGACGTGTCATCACAGATCGCTACGCTGGTTGAGCGCAAATCCCGCTATCTCATGCTGATAAAAGTTCCGACGAAAGCACCGATGACGTTGTGCGCGCAATCACCCACAAGTGCTCAACCTGCCCATCGACCTGCATCGTTCTCTAACCTGGGATCGTGGAATTGAGATGACCAATCATAAGGCGTTCACATGTTCGACGAGCATGCCCGTTTACTTCTGTGACCCGCAAAGTCCATGGCAGCGTGGATCGAACGAGAATACCAATGGGCTGCTGCGTCAGTACCTGCCTAAGGGTCACGACCTCTCGTTCTTGAGCCAGGAAGAGCTTGATGTGATTGCTACACGGCTGAACCACAGACCAAGAAAGACATTGCAGTTCCGCACGCCAGCTGAAGTTCTTTCTCAGAATGTTGCATCGACGGGGTGACTCTTCACCAGCAAGCCCCAGTTTCCAAGTCCCTGATCCGAGTGGGTCGTCGTCCAGAGGACCGATGGGATCGGCGCTGTCACTGCGCGGCAGGGTTGCTGGCCACACATTGAACACGTGATCGCCGGCGCCGCTAGCGCCGAGCGTCGATCAGGATGAACGCGATGCGCGCGATCTCATTCGAGCGGTTGGCCCACGCATGATTGGTCCCGCGCTGAATGAGAATGTCGCCGGCGCGCATCACGATCTCTCCTTCATCCATGATCGCGACCAGCTCGCCTTGCAGAAGAATCGCGTAGTCGATCGTATCCGTCACATGCATTCCGGGATGGCGCGTGTGCGCGGGGTCGTGCTTTGCATCTGCGAACATGCTGGCGAACACGGCTTCTGTCTGGCGCCTCCGCAGCTCCGGATCCTTCTCTTCCGGCGGAATGTCGATGACGCGCAGCACCGTCCCGCCTTTCGGCGGCAACACGCCTCTGTGCTCGACCGACGTGTCAGGCGCAGCGATCTGCGCCGGGCTGCCCGCAGTGCGCCAGAGATTGTTGTTCCGATAACCAGGCCGCTCCGCCATCGTCATCATCGCGGGCGCCGCGCCATCGTCGACGATGCACGAGCGACCGCGCTCATCATTCCCGGTCACGATGCGCCGGATCGGCGGCAAGGGAGTCTCTGCCATGTGGATATGCTCGTAACTGCGCTTGTGATTGCGAGCGGCAAGTTTAATGCAGCCGCGCTTCACGCTCTGTCGGGGAATTTGACCGCAATCAGCACCTGGGCGGCAGCGACATCTTCATCGTTCGCTACAACGAGGCGGAGAGCAGCAATAGCGTCCTGGCGCGCGCCCCGAAGATGCTTCGCGCGTCGTAGCGGCTGCACGATCAACTGGTATGCGGAATCTCCGACTGATGGCCCTTCCTGATACGTTGATAATGGGAACCAGGCATTCTTCCCCATAGCGCGAAAAACCACTATTCCCTGAAGCATCTTGAATCGTCAGGAGAATCGAGATGAGAAAAGTCGTTGCCGCGGTCTTCGTAAGCCTGGATGGCGTGATGCAGGCGCCGGGTGGACCGGAGGAGGATCCCACGGGCGGCTTCAGGCATGGCGGCTGGACCGTCAACTATTGGGATGACGCCATGGGTCAAGCCATGGACGACACCTTCAAAGCCCCCTTCGATTTGCTGCTGGGCCGCAAGACCTACGAGATTTTCGCCGCACACTGGCCGTACGTCGAAGGCGATACGATCGCGGATTCTTTTAATCGCGTGACGAAGTACGTCGCGACAACTTCAGATGAGCCGCTCACCTGGAAGAATTCCGTGGCGATTCGCAACGTGACCGCCGAACTTACGAAGTTGAAGCAGCAGGACGGCCCTACCCTGCTCATTCAGGGCAGCAGCCAGCTGATCCAGACGCTGCTTGCGAACGATCTGATCGATGAATTCAGGCTGCTGGTGTTCCCGTTGGTGCTCGGCCGCGGCAAGCGCCTCTTCGGTGAAGGCGCCATCCCGGCTGCGTTGAAGCTCGTCGACTCCAGAGTATCGACGACAGGCGTCACGGTGAGCACTTATCAGCGAGCCGGTGCGGTTACGACGGGATCGTTCGCTCTGGAGCAGCCGACCAAGGCCGAAATCAAGCGTCGCGAGAAAATGAAGCGCGAAGGGTAGGCTCAGAGCGATCTGAAGCAAAGATCCTCGTCACGGCTCCAGAAGACCGGCAGCGAAGGACGAGGACGCGGTCGATCGCGGCGACGTGATTGTGCGCCAATGAGTCGGCGTCTACGGCCGTCGTCCTCGTGCTTGTGGAGTCGCTACTCTTTAACTTGCCAGGCGGGCTGAGCTTCCGCACCTGAGCAGACACGCCTATGTAGTCGACTCAGCGATCCACGCATCTCCCGAAGCCAGGGAACGGCGTCGTACCTACATGCATTGCACTCGCGCAGTGGGCGCGAGGGGGTGTGCGCTGGCGGCGTCCTCCTGAGCGCCCGCCTGCGTTGGCCGCTTCCAATCAATCAGATCAGGAGATATTCCATGAAATGCTCATACCTGACTCGCGCAGGTGCGGGGATCTTGCTTGCCGCTGCGATCGCCTTTGCCGGGCCGCAGCCCGCGCATGCCATTACAGGCAGCTACGTGGAGGACCACGTCCACACGTACGTGGGACTCGCGGTGTTCTATGACGAGAACGGCGAGTTCTCGCATCGCTGCTCGGGAAGCCTGCTCTCACCGCGGATCTTTCTCACCGCCGGCCACTGCACGGACGATTCCCTGAACCTTTCCTCCGCTCGCGTTTATTTTCATCAGGACGCTGGAGTGGACTTCAATCCAGAGACCGGCATCGATCCGACCACTGGCTACCCCGAGACCTGCATTCCAACCGACGATCCGTTGTGCGTGACCGGCAGCCTGCTCTTCGATTATGGCTTCGACAACTTCGCCGGCTTTCCGAATATTCGCGACGCCGGCGTGGTCGTCCTGGACGAACCTGTCTTTACGGCCAACGGAAGGTACGCGAGTCTTGCGGAAGCCGGGTCAGTGGATCAGCTCGCAACTCGCCGCGGCGTGCAGGAGACCGACTTCATTGCGAGCGGCTACGGCGTTTCGGACAACTGGCCGCCGACGAAGCCGATCCTGTCGTTCCGCGAACGCCTCATGACAACCGTGAGGCTGCAGAATCTCGGGAACCAATGGGCGGGGGGATTCAATATCCAGATCTCGAGCGCGCAGGGAAACGATCGCGGCGGCATCTGCAGCGGTGATTCTGGCGGACCTATCCTCTGGGATGACGCCGACACCATCATCGGGATCACCAGTTTCGGAAAACACACCCAGTGCCTGGGCAATGGTTTCGCATATCGCGTCGACCAGCAGGATCTGATCGACTGGATACTCGAGATCGCAGCGACGGTGGGCGAGGACGACGACATCAATATCGTTCCGCTCGGCTGAACTCCTGAAGAATGGAGCGCCGGCTGCGCAGGAGTGCGGCCGGCGTGACCGCGAACGGCCCACGCTTCACCGCTTATCGCGGCAGCACCCGTCGCATCCGAAGATCGGCGCCGCCGAGCAAGCGCTTTGCCCTATATCCATTCCGACTTACAGGTCCAACCTGCGGGGGTCGTGTCAGCTCTTTTCTGGTACCCGAACGTTCAATAGTCACGCATGCCGCCGCGGGCATACTGGCGAGCATCAGGGTGCTCTCGACGCGGCAGCTGCACCCTGCGCTCAAACCGCCTTTCAGCAGCAGCAAGGAATGACTCTCCTATGCGTTCCCGATCGCTCATGTCCATAGATGCTGATGACTCAGGCGACGCGCTCGCCCGCACGGAAGAACTCCCCGTGCTCGACGTGGCCGCGTACGAAGCGAGGCTTGCCGAGAAGGAAGCCGCCTGGTCGCGCACGGCTTCCTGGACCGCCGACGGTGTGAGCGATGCCGATGAATCCACCAAGGCAACGCCGCGGCCCGCGCCGCTCTCGGTCCACGGCGCGTGCGAAGCCAGCGTCGCGAGCGAGGCGCTTACGATCAACGTTGAACGGATCCTGAAGCGAATTGCCAGGCTCGAAGCCGACAACCGCTCCGCTCAGGAGGCGAACGGCGCGCTGCTGAAGCGCAATGAGGCGATGCAGGCCGATCGCGATGAGCACGCGCTGCGCATCCAGACGCTCGCGGAGGAGAATGCAAGGCTTTGCGAGCACCGCACCCTCACGGATGAAATGATGCAGCGCTCCGAGCGTCAGCTGCGCGAACAGGCGCAGCGCGCCGAGGCGGAGCTCAAGGAGCTGCGATCGAAACACGCGGCCGCAGGCGTGCGCGCCGATCAGGAATTCGCGCGGCTCCGGCTCCAGTTCGATGAGACGGCGGCGGACGGCTCAGCGTTGCGGGAGAGTAATCGAGCGTTGCAGGAGCAGTTGCGCGCGTCGATCGTTCTCGCCGATCAGCGCGCCGAAGCCGTTGCCGCGCTCGACAAGGCGCTGGGTGAGGAGAAGACGCGCACGGCGCACCTCGGACGACAGCTCGCGGCCAAATTGACGGAATGCGAGCGGCTGGGCTCTGTCGTCGTCGTACGCGACCGAGCGCTCGACGAGCTGACCTGTGCGCGTGATGAGGCGGTGCACCAGCTGCAGCAGGAATCTGCGTCTCGCGTCGAGCTGGCGGCTCAATTCGCCGCGGCTGAACAAACTCTGCAGGAGAGCGGAGTAATGCTGCTCCAGCACGAGAGCGATCTCACCGGGCGTGCTGCGGAAATCAGCGCGTTGCGCGACGCTCTGTCGGAGGCGGAGCTGCGGGAAGCGGCGCTGCAGGATGAGCTCGCGGCGGCAAAAACCCTGGCGACTGAACAGGAGCCCAGGCGTCTCGCGCTCCAGGCGCGGCTGCACGAATTGGAACAGAGCGTCGTTGCGCTTGGCGACGAACGCGGAGCGCTGACTGCTCAGCTGCAAGCAGCGCGCGACGAAAACGCGTTGGCGGCCAGCCAGATGGACAACATTCGGGCGCGAGTCAAATCATTGCGGCGACATCTCTCAGACAAGGACGCTCAGATCACCCGACTCCAGGCCGATCTCGCCGTGCACAGTGAGGCGCTCGCGGCCATTGGCCGCGACGTCAATCGCATCGGCGAAGACGCTGATGTCGCATCATTCGATCAGGTCGAGCGCATCCTCGAGCCGCTCGATCATGCCGGCGCGCCTCTGGTCCTGAATGGCAAGATGTTCACGGTGGGCCGCACCGAGGAGAATGACATCTGCCTGCCTTCCGGTCTGATCAGTCGCTGTCACGCGCGACTGCTGGTGGGCCCGAGCGGGGTCATCATCGAGGATGCAGGCAGCACCAACGGCTGCTTCGTGAATGGCGAGCAGATCCGGCAACACCTCATGCACGACGGCGACGTGCTCGAGCTTGGCGACCTGCGCTACCAACTGCGCACGCACTCGAAGCATGACGCGAAGGACGGCGACCGCGTCGTGCCCACGCTTACTACAGTCGCGCGCACGAACGATCGACGCCTGACCGTGATCCCTGTGCTCACGGAGAGCGCAGGCGATGAAACGCACACCGAATTGAATGAGCTATCCTGACCTGCCTGTCAGGGACGCTCGCCCCGTTGCATCGCTCTGCAAGTGGATCTCCCGGTCGAGGACCACCTGAGCTGCAACTCAATCAGGCGAGCGCGTACAGATAATCGACGTACGACGGAGGGTCGATCCTTTTCGAAGACTATGAACATCAGCCTGGCTCCGGCGTTCGCGAGGTTACGCTTTTGCCATCGAGCAGCCAGACTACTCTTTATTCAGGATAGTTCTTTTCCAGGAATTCGGACCTGAAATTTTGTGGCGGAGTGGAAATGTCTGGCCGTCCCTCCGGCGTGAAGTCCATGAGATTCCAATACGGCCACACTGTGTCGACATGATTCGCCGACACTTCAGTTCCCCAGAAGTGAAAGACTTTTCCATCCCGCTTCCTGAATACATGCATCACTGGCCATTGCATGTCATCAGAGTCTCCCTGGCATTTGTAATCGGCTTGATAGGGGGAGTCCGATCCGGAAACCAGCGCAATCTGCGACCATCCACGTCGCTTGGCCCACGCATTGATGCGATCGGCCGGCGCCTTGGCAATTGCGACAAACGCGGCGTGTTGAGCGACCTGATACCAGGTTCGATCAAATCCATCGACCAGCGACGTACAGGAAGGACAGGGATTGTCCCAGCTCGGGCCGTACATGAATGAATAAATCAGCAGAGTGTTTTTGTCTGCAAATAGCTCGGAGAATTTCACGCTCTTCCCTACTTTCCCATCATTGGCCCACTGGAAGACGTAGTCCTCCTTCAACTGGCCGCCGAGAGGGAGATTGCGGCGTTTTTCCGCCACCGCTTTTACTTTGTCGACAAGCTCTTGTTCGTCTTTGAGCAATGATTCGCGCGCATCGCGATACTCTCTGCTTTCGTTCGGATACCGTAGTTCACTCATTTTCGTCTCCTCTTTGAAACGAGTATTCGTGCAATCTGGATGGCTGCTCGAGAATCGTCGCGCCGGACTTGAACTATTGGAGTTTGCGTTAGTACTCGAGTGCGCGCATGTTGCGGCGCCGCCCTGAGGCGCGCGCGAGCATCTGTAAACGTCTCATAGTTCAAGTCTGGCGCCATCGATCTTCGTCCGGAGCAGCCGATCACATTGAAACCTACTCCCGAGACGCCCGACTCCCCGACCCAGCGCCGATGCAGATGCGGAAGTCGCATCTTGCATGCAGCCCTAACCGGAAATTCGAGCGATTGAATCTACAGTGAGGCAGACGAGGATCATCAGTTCCGCTCTCGACCCGATACCCTGGACTAACGCCGTCAGGAACATCCGCCCGGTCTGCACCCTCTCCTCGGTCCGCTCCGTATTCTTGTACAGAGAACGATTTCGCTCATCTACACACGAAGGGAGAGGTTATGAGAGTGCGTACCGTTGCGATGGCTTTCGCGCTAGTCTGTTCGCCGGCGCTCGTTTGCGCGCAGGCGGCGACGTTGACGTTGCCCAGTTTTCAGCACCTGCAGGCCAGGTCGATCAACTCAGTGGATATTACAATCGACTCCTGGCCGATACGCCTCGCCTCCGCATTCGTCGAGGAGGATCCCGAGCTGAAGCAGCTGCTCGGCAAGCTCGATCAGATTCAGGTCCGCAGCTACGAGTTCGACTCTGACAACGCGTATTCGAAGTCCGATGTCGAGATGGTTCGAAAGCAACTGTCGGGACCCAATTGGAGTCCGTTGGTGCAGGTGCGAAGCGCGAAGGAGAACTCGACGGTGGACATCTGCATCTCGCGCGAAAGCGGAAAGGTGCGCGGGTTTGCGCTCGTTGCGGTGGAGCCTCGTAAACTGACGATCCTGAACATCTCCGGATCGGTGGATCCCGCCGATGTCGAAAAGCTACAAGGTCGACTCGGGATTCCCCAGCTAGGCGTGTACAGATGAGTCGAACGGTACGTGAAATAGCTGTCCACGAGGGCGACGTTCATTGACCGAAGAACTGGACGAGCAGCTTGCCCGCGCGCACGCGGGCGACAGGGCGGCTTTCGCGCAGCTCGTTCGCGCGCATCAGATCGAGAGGCGGCAAGAGATCTGGCGCAAGAGGTGTTCCTCCAATTGCATCTCAAGCTGGCGCAAATCCAGTCGAG
>JBOHZJ010000434.1:0-13120 GCA_050738395.1 Steroidobacter sp. | reverse complement strand
ACGGACTCACCAGTCGCCTGCCGCGTCTGCTCGAATGGCTGGCGAAAGAATCGCCGGACGTGGCTTGTCTTCAGGAGCTGAAAACGCCTGATGAGGGATTTCCGATTGCTGCGATTCGCGAGGCGGGCTATGGAGCTATCTGGCGCGGCCAGCGCTCCTGGAACGGCGTCGCCATTCTTTCCAGGGGCGGTGATCCGGTCGAGATTCGACGCGGGTTGCCCGGCGATCCGGACGACTCGCACAGTCGCTACATTGAAGCGGCTGTGAACGGCGTCATCGTCGGTTGTCTGTATCTGCCCAACGGCAATCCGCAGCCCGGCCCCAAGTTCGATTATAAATTGGCGTGGTTCGAGCGCCTCATCAGACACGCTAATGATCTGTATACGTCGGGACAACCTGTCGTGCTGGCGGGCGACTACAACGTCGTTCCAACCGATTTCGATATCTACAGCCCCAAGTCATGGAAGAAGGACGCACTGCTGCAACCCGAAAGCCGCGACGCTTTCCAGCGCCTACTGGCGCAGGGCTGGACCGATGCGCTCCGTGCGCGCCATCCGGATGCGCCGATCTACACATTCTGGGATTACTTCCGCAATCACTGGGCGCGCAACGCCGGCCTCCGTATCGATCATCTACTGCTGAGCAGCGACCTCGCACCGCGCCTGGTCGACGCGAATGTCGACACATGGGTCCGCGGCCAACCGCGCGCCAGCGATCATGCACCGACCTGGGTGGAGCTCTCGGAGGCTTCGCCGAAGAGGAAGACTGGGAGGAGAGCCGCAAAAGACCGCATAAAAGAAACAAGGGTGATCGACAGAAAGAAAAGATCGCGAAAGGCAGAGACGTGAGCTAGCCACCTTGCCCCTCCGGTGATTCACACCGGCTTCGCTTCTTCCGGACCTTCCATTTTTCTTTTTTGTGGTCTTTCGCGGCTCTAATTTTCCATGCCTTTCAAAAGAGCGAAAGCATATCCATCTGTCGGCTATCGCCGATCACGCGTTCGAAATCGAGGCCGAGCGTCGCCAGCACGGGCTCGGCGACTGGTTGCACCTGCTTGACTACATAGTGTTCGCGGTCGAGCGGGTGTTGCACGTTGTCGAGCGGCTCGGGCCCGGCGGTCGTCATGACATAGCTGATCGATCGCCCGAGCGGCTGAGTCGACTTGCGCGCAGCCACGACGTGCGGTGGAGTCGTCGCGGTGTAGTCCTCCGTCTCTTTACGCAAGTTCTTTCGATAAACGAGGGCGTCGTCCAGCTCGCGGTTTCTGACTTGCCTGACCACATCGGCGAGATACACGTCGACGGGTTGATCGGTGAAAAGGCGCTGGTACAGCTCACGCTGGACCTGCTTCGCGAGCGCGGTCCAGTCGCGACGCACCACTTCCATACCGACGAACTCGACCGTCTCCTTCCCATGAAGCAGGCCCGCATAGCGCTTGCTTGCGCCACGTGTGCTGTGACGTGCTCGCGGCAGAAACAATTTCAGATAGAGCTTCTCGAACTTGAGCTCCAGGCGGCTGGATACGCGCCAGCGCTCCTGAATGTAGCGGGCGATTTCAGAATTCAATGCCGCGGCAAGGCGTCCTCCCTGATCACGAGCACGATCCGCGTCGCTGTCGCTCGACTGCACGAACAGACTGTCCGTGTCGCCGTACAGGACTTTGAACCCCGCCGCTTCGAACCAGGCCTTCGACCACAGCAGGATCTCCCGACCCGTTCCCGTTATGGAGTTAGCGAGCGCCGGGTTGTAGAAGCGGCAGGCCGGTGTGCCAAGCACGCCGTAGAACGAGTTCATCAGGATCTTGATTGCGTTGGAAGCGACGTCGTCGCCCGACTTCTTCGCGGCTTCGCGTCGCGGAAACAATTCATCGAGCATGCGCGGCAGGATTGCAGGGTCGCGGCGAAACTTGCCGCCCGGCGTGTGAATCAGGTCCTCATCCGGCGACGGCTCCGCCGCGTACGACAACGGATCGATGTTGAACGTGCGAATGATGCTCGGATACAGACTCTTGAAGTCGAACACCCATACATGGCGATGCAGGCCGGTCACCGGTTCCAGAACGTGGCCGCCCTGCTGGGCCGCATGCACGCGAGAATCATCCGAGCGCACGGTCGGCGCAACGACCCCGCTGCGCTCGAGCTCGCTCAAATAGAGAAAGTCGAAGGACGCAATGCTCGCCGCCACGCGATCCGGCGTCATGCCCGCGAGCTGGCTGCGCGCGAAGGCGAGCTGCACGACATTCAGGCGCTCCACGATCTGATACGCAAGCCGCGCATCCGTGCGCGCATAGAGCGCAAATGCTGGGAGATCGTGACGATAGTTATGCATGATTTCGCCGATACGATCACGTACGTCGCCGGCGACGGCTTTGCCCTCCCCCAGTACTTCGCGAGCGACGGCGTCGAGTGAATAGTCGTCCATGCGTACGAAGGCGCCGCGCAGCAAATCGATGCCGTCGAGCACCAGACGACCCGGAATGCTCGCCTGACCGCTGCCGAAATAACCTTCGGCCTTGCGAATGCGGATCGCGCCCACATCACGTCCGAGGTTGAACGGATGGCGCAGTCGCATCGCGATACGCTGCAGCACCGTGAAATCGAAGTCGATGGTGTTCCAGCCGGTCAGCACGTCGGGATCGAACGTTCTGATGCGTTCGCAGAACGCGTCCAGTGCAGCGAACTCATTTGCGCAGCGGACGGCCTTGTCCGGCATCTCGCGATTTTCGCCATCCACAATGAGCACTTCATCCAGTCCGGGCGCATACATGGAAATCGCGAGCAGGCGCTCGCCCTTGCCGTCGGTCTCGATGTCGAACGACAACACTCGCGGGTCGATCTTCACAGCCGCGGACCGGAGTTGCGGATTGTCGAACACCCACGTGACGCCCGCTCCAGCGACTGGTTCGCCCTCGATTTCGCAACCGCCTTTGACGTTGCGTTCGATGAGGTAACGCACTGCGAAGCGTACGTCGCCTTCGAAGGTGTCGATCCCGGTCGCATGCAAGCGCTCACGAATGGCCGGCACGTCGGAAGGCGACTCTGCTTCAAGGCGGCACACGGGAGCGCCGTCGAAGGTGCGCTTCTCCATCGCCACCGGTTCGGGTGCGCGAACCTGACGTGCGCGCTCGGCATCGCTTGCGCGGATATAGAAGTGCGGACGCTGCCGGTTATCGCGCACGAGAAACGTGCCGCCGTCCTCCAGTCGTCCATAAAGATGTACGACGGGAATTCGCCGGCCGCTCGCCTGCGAGACGATGCGATAGCTCGCCTGAAGAATGAAGCCGCGGAATTTCATCACGCGACCATTCTGTCGCATCTCCGCGCGCATTGCGCCATGTGCAAGCGGACTTCGCCTCGCGCCTAGTGCGCGCAGTGCTCGTCGATCATAATCAGGGCCGCAATCCCGGCGAAGTCGCCCAACTCCAAGAGCACGAGAGAAATTCTGGATGAAGATCTATTCCTGGAACGTGAATGGCGTTCGCGCCGTGCTGAAGAAGGGGCTATTCCAGCCGTTTCTGGAAAGCCATCAACCGGACATCCTGTGCCTGCAGGAGACCAAGGCCGAGCGCGGCCAGATCGAGATCGATCTGCCGGGTTATCACGAGTACTGGAACTCCGCGATAAAGAAGGGTTATTCCGGGACAGCCATTTTTTCGAAGCAACAGCCCCTGGCTGTCATCAACGGCTTTCCGGAGGACTTCGCCAGTCGCTTCAGGTTCGCCGACGAATTGCAGCGTGACAGCGCTGGTGAAGGACGCGTCATCACGGCCGAGTTCGAACGATTCTTTGTGGTGACCGTCTACACGCCGAACGCGAAAGACGACCTCAGCCGCCTGCCTTTGCGGTTCGAACACTGGGATCCGGCGTTCCTTGCTTATTGCAAACAGCTGGAAACCCGCAAGCCGGTGATCTTCTGCGGCGATCTCAATGTCGCTCACACGGAGCTCGACCTCGCTCATCCGAAACCCAATCGCGGTAAGAAGGGCTTCACTGAAGAAGAGCGAAAAGGCTTCCAGAACTTTTTGGACGCGGGCTTCGTGGACACCCTGCGCCTCTTCAAACAGGGCAATGGGCATTACAGCTGGTGGAGCAATTTTTCCAATGCACGCGCGCGCAATGTCGGATGGAGAATCGACTACGTGCTGGTTTCATCACAACTGCGCGCCGCAGTCACAGCCGCTGACATTCACGCCGACGTGATGGGGAGCGATCACTGCCCGGTCAGCATCACGCTCGCGGCAGCGATCTGATCGCACCAGCACCCCGGGAATGGCGACATGCCTCATTGCTCGTACGCGCCCTGCGCGCAAGTTGATTGCGGAAATGAGGAATGTCCCATTTCCGCACTCAGTGCGTACGGAGGTTTTCCAGCAGCATGCGCGCGAACTCCGGTCCCTTGCCTGCTTCCTCGTGTTTGAAGTACACGAACACGTCACGGCACGTTGATGTCTCGTCCTGAATCGTCTTCGCCCAACGCGCAATGTCATCGGGCGTATAACCCTCATCGCGCAATCTGAAATAACCATAGTCAGCGGTGATCGTGACCGGCGTCGCCATCGTCTCGCTGTCTGCGACGCACAGGGCGAAGTTCTTCGCCTTCAACCGCTCATAGACCTCATCCGTGAGCCAGGAACCGTGGCGAAACTCGAATGCGGCGCAGACGCCCGCTGGGAACGTCTCGATGAAAGCATCGAACAATGCGAGATCCTTCCGCAGGCTCGGCGGAAGCTGGAACAGCAGTGCACCGAGCTTCGGCCCGAGCTTCGCCGCCGTCTCGGTAAAATACTTCACGTGTTCCGCGCAATCGCGCAGACGCGCCTCATGGGTGATCCGCTTCGGAGCCTTCAGCGTCAGCTTGAATCGCTCGGGTGTCGCGGCATCCCAGCTTCCGAGCGTCCTTTCGTTCGGCATGCGGTAGTAGGTGTAATTGATCTCGACGGTCGTCAGGCGCTGGGCGTAATACGGCAACATCTTCGTCGCCGCCAGCTTCTGTGGATAGAAGCTCCCCTTCCACTCTGGATAGTTGTATCCGGACGTCCCAACCCAGATGGTCATACGATGCGCTTCAGCGGTTCGCGCTGATGACGAGTCGGCGATACTGGCCGAGGTGTCGAATCGCGTGTTGCGGCTTGCCGAGGGATTCGTACAGACGTGCAAGGTTGTAGTGGCAGTCCGCGAGCGTCGGATCTTCTTCGATGGAAGTCTGATACGCGTCGAGCGCTTCAGCTGTTCGTCCCAGATCTTCGAGCAGCACACCGAGATTGAACATGAGCACTGGGTCGGCGCCGCATTGTTGAAGTGCGCGACGATAGACGTTCTCAGCCTCGCGCACGTCGCCTTGCTCATGGAGCAGACGACCCCAGTTGGTCCAGGCGGCGATATCCATCGGATCGGCGCCGACGCCGCGCTCGTATGCCCTGAGCGCGGCAGGCGGATCTTCGCTCTCGAGTTCCAGCGCCCTGGTGAACCAGTCCTCCGCCTCGATCGGCTCCGGCGATTCCGCTTTGCGTTCGATCACGCGCAGCACGCCGTTCTCGACGCTCACATCGAGCCCGAGAAGATACTGGCCATCATCGACTTGCCAATGGCTCTGGCCGTCGCGCACCACCACGCGATCGCCGACGGCGCAGATGCTCAGTCCAGACAGCGGCACAGTTTCCGGAAGATGTCGACGCAGCTCCTCGAGCGAGCGGCTGATGCGCCGGCGTGAAACCTTGGCGTCGATCAACGCGCGGGCGGCGCGCAGGACGATGAGATCCTGAAAGGAAAAGCGATATTCGCGACGGACGCCGCGCGCCGGCGCCACGAACCCGGCGTTGATCAGGCCGCGAAGGGTGCTGCGCGACAGGCGCAGGACCCGTTCCACGTCCCGCACGCTGTAAGTGTGCATCGGCGAACTCAAGTAACCGCTGGGCAGGTTCTATCCGACCGAAGCGTCAGCCGCGAAAAGTCCCGAGCATCGCTGCTGCTGGCCGCTCCGCTTTCCATCAGCTTCAGCGGCGCCTATCGCCGACTCGACTTGCGAGCCGTTTTCGCCGGCTGCTCGACGCGCTTCGGCGCCTTGCGCGCACCCAGGTGCGACACCGAGGCCTTCGCCTTCTCGGTCTTCTCCAGACTGGCTCGCAACGCTTCCATGAGGTCGATCACCTTGCCGCCGCTTTCGGGCGGAGCATCGGCCACGGAGATTTCCTGCCCTTCGACTTTCTTCTGAATCGCCGCCTCGATGCGTCCGCGCACCTCATCGGTGTACGCAGTCGGATCGAACTTGTCCGCAGCCTGCTGCTCGATGAGCTGCTTTGCGAGGTTGAGCTCCGCGGCCTTCACCTCCTGCTGAGGGATCTCGATCTCGGTTGCGGGGCGCACTTCAGCGGCGAAGCGCAACTGCTGCAGCACGAGCACATTGCCGACGGGACGCAGCATCACGATCGACGCGCTGCCCCGCGCCGCCCAGCGACCGACAGCGCAGCGCCTGGTCTGGTTGAGCGCTTCAGTCAGCAGCGTATAGGGCTTGGCGGCGCCCTTGTCCGGCGCCAGGTAGTAGCTCTTGTCGAAGTACACCGGATCGATCGAGTCGATCGAGACGAACTCGGAAATCTCCACGGCATGAGTGCCGACTTCCTCGAGCGCCTTGATCTCTTCGGGTGTGAACTGGACGTACTGGTCCTTGGCGAATTCGTAACCCTTCACCATGGCGTCGCGCTCGACCACTGAATTGTCCTTGATGCAGATGTACTGCTGCTTGAGACGCGAGCCGCAGCCCTTGTGCAGCAGGTTGAATGAGAGGGAGCCCGCGGACTGCGTCGCGGTATAGAGCTTCACCGGAATGGCGATGAGCCCGAAAGATATCGTCAGGGAACCCATTGAGCGTGCGGCCATGACTGCCTCTGAACTGTTAAGGACCTTCTATCGAACACCGCCGATTCAACACTAGGACGCCGACGTCCAGAGGAATCCGACAAGGCTCGAGACCTATTTTCGACTCTTACTTCCGAATGCGAGCGCAAGGCTCTGTTTCGTCGCGAAAACATCATGCCACCGGTCGCCTGTCTTTTCCAAGCGGGCAATCACATTGGCCATCGTAAAATCCATGGGCTCGGCCGCTTCGAGCTCCTCCCAGGTCAGCGGCATGGACACCGGCGCCCCGGGAACGCCTCGCGGGGAATAGGCGACATTGAGGGTCTTGCCGCGAACGTTCATGTTGTGGTCCATGAAGATCTTCCCGGTGCGTTTGATCACCGCCCACTCCATGGTGATCTCCTTCGGATGCTCTCGCATGAGGTGGCGGCCGACCATCTCACACAGATGCCGCGCTTCATCGAACGTCACCGTTCGCTCAATGGGAACAAAGACATGCAGGCCGGTTTTCCCCGAGGTCTTCACCACGGATTCGAGCGACATCTGCCTGAGCAATGCATGCAACCAGAACGCGACTCTCTTGCCAACTGCGAAACCCTTTTTGTTGAGCTCGGGTTCCGCCCCCTTCGCTTCCCTGCCCGAATAGATATACGGATCGATATCGAAGACGATGTAGTCGGGATAGTTGATGACTGAGGATTCGAGCGCCTCCAGAGAACTGGAGTAGTCGGCGCTCCTGCTGGCGGCATCCTTCCCGACCTTCGCACGCGAATGCCAGACATGAAATTCGAGCGTGCCCACCTGACCTAACCACAGCAGCGTCGGCAGATTGTTGGCGAGGATGTAATCGTGTCTCTCGTCCTTGTGTTCGGAGAACACCATGATGGTCTGCACGAAGTCGGGGAGCGTCGGCTCCCAGTGCTTCTGAAAAAACCGTTCTCCGTCGATGCCGCCCGGCATGCGAATCATCGTGAGCGGCCGATCTTTCAGGTGCGGCAGCATGAAAGGCGACACGCTCGCCAGGTAGCGGATGAGATCGCGTTTGGTGATCGCCGCCGAACCTGCTCGCTTGTCCGCGGGCCAGTACTCGCGGTCCAGATTCGTGAGCCGGATGCGCGCATCGCCCACGTCCAGATTGATCTGGTTGGCCGCGCCCTTGAGTTGCTCGAGGACTGCATCGATTTCGTTTGCCGGCGTCGCATTCTTCTTCGTACGGCCTCCGCGCTGCTGCGGCGCGTTTCGAACGCTGGAGGATGCAACATCATCGCGCACCCGGAGGAATACCGGCGCACGCAGCATGCCGTCCGGGGTACGGTCTTCGAAACTCACTTCGACCACCAGTGTTGGATCGAGCCACGTCGTCGGTCGATGCAGAGGCGGCTTCTCCAGGAACGGCGAACTCTTGATGACGAGATCCGGAAAACGCGCGCGCAGGTCTGCGACCACTTCTTCCGTGAGACCTGAGCCGACGTGCCCGACATAGTGCAGCGCTTCCGCATTCCAGTAGCCGAGCAGGAGCGCGCCGACCGGTTCGCGCGCGCCTTTGCCCTTCGTGTAGCCGCCGACCACGAACTCTGCGGTGTGCGTCGCCTTGATCTTGAGCCACGCCTGCGAGCGGCGTCCTGACCTGTACGTGCTGTCCTTGCGCTTGGCGACGATGCCTTCGAATCCATTGTCGATCGCTGCGGCATAGAGCGTTTCTGCATCCTCCGAGGCATGGATGAGCTGCAGCCGCTGCGATGGGAGGAGACACTGCGAGAGGTATCTGCGTCGCTCCATATAGGTGTTGTCACGCAGGCTGAGGCCAGCGAAGTGCAGCAGATCGAAGCACACCATCGCGACCGGCGTCTCGCGTTGCCCGGCGGCGATCTCCCTGGGCGTCTTCAACTGCGCCCGCTTCTGCAGCGCATTGAAGGACGGCCGGCCCTCGGCCGAGACAGCGACGATTTCGCCGTCGAGGATCATCGAGTCGATGGCCTGAGTCGCGAGATCAGAGACGATCTCAGGAAACGCCGCCGTCATGTCCAGCCCGCCGCGCGAGATCAGGTGCACCTCGGCGCCCCGCACGAACGCGATTACGCGATAGCCGTCGAGTTTGGGCTCGTATAGCCAGGCTGGATCGGAACGCGGCGTCGCACCGATCTCGGCGAGCATTGGTGCGAGCTTCTTCGGCATCGTTTCAGCGGGCCCGGTCGGCGCGAGCTGAGCGGCGTCGACTCGCGGCAATGCGGCGCCCGGCGATAATTCGTCGACTTTGAACCCCGACAGCACCGAGCGACTGCGCGCCAACACATCACTCCCCCCGACGAATCGATCCTTGTGCTTGAGCAGCAACCATTGCTTGTCCGTGGACGTCCTCACCAGCGCGAATGACCCTTTGAGCTTTTCCCCGCGCAGAACGAAACTCAGCTTGCCCGCCGCAAGTCCGGCCCTCACTCGCTCTTCGGCTTCGCCGCGATCGCCGAACCAATACTCCTGATTCTCATCCGGCGAGTACACGCCGCAGTCCCAGACGATCACGTTCCCGGCGCCGTACTCCTTTGCGGGTATGACGCCCTCGAATGCGGCGTAGTCGAACGGATGATCTTCCGTCTCGACCGCCATGCGTTTCTGGCCCAGTTCGAGGGAAGGACCCTTCGGAACCGCCCACGATTTCAATACGCCGTCGAGTTCCAGTCGAAAGTCATAGTGCAAATGCCGCGCCGCGTGCTTCTGCACGACGAAGAGCAACGGGCCGCGCCGCGACAAGGCCTCTCTGGGCGCAGGCTCCGGCGTTCGCGTAAACGCGCGCTTTTCGATGTAGTGATCAAGAGAGCGCTTCATGGGAAATCAGACGTGTTCACTGCAGCTTGCCAGTAAAGCGGTAGACAGCGATCAAGACGCCGAACCCGAGATACAGGCCAAACAGTCCAACGAGCATCAGCAGCGCCATCTGAAACGTGACGATCCGCCTGGCGGCCAGAACCAGGACGAAGACCACGAGACTCGTAAACGAGACGGCGACGCCGGCAGCCACTTTGAGCGCTCTGTTGTTTCGCTTGGCCATGTCCGCGTTCTCCTGCAGCGCCGCGCCAGTTCGCTTCGGCACACTACTACGAACACGCGGGCTCGATCACGCGGGCTGTTCAAGGCAGCGCGACTCGCGTAACCCGCCTTCCGGCGTGCGCTCCAACTCCCATCTCGAGAGAACGATCGCAAGAACTGGCTATTTCCGGAACGCTCTGCCCTGCTAAACGTCAGATCCTGTCGGAACGCGGCCGTTCCGAACGTCCTTGGGCCGCCGACCTGAACAGCAGCTGACAACTCACGGAGAACGAACCCATGCACTCGCTGACGCACACCGCTTCCGTCTCGACGAAGGCGCTCTGGACCGGACGCATACTCAGCGGCCTCGCTGTAGTGTTCCTGCTTTTCGATTCCCTCATCAAGCTGATCAAGATGGATGTGGTTGTGGAGTCCTTCGCACAACTTGGATATCCGCACACAGTGTCTCGCGGCATTGGCCTGCTCGAACTCGTCTGCATTGTGCTCTATGTGATTCCGCGAACTTCCGTTACAGGCGCCGTTTTGCTGACCGGCGTCTTCGGCGGCGCGATTGCAAGTCACTTGCGCATCGGCGACCCGGTTTTCACACACCTTCTGTTCGGCGTATATCTCGGCGCGATGGTCTGGGGTGGGCTGTTGCTGCGCGATCACCGCGCGCGTGCATTGATATTCGCGCGAAGCTAGGAAGAGGCGGCCCCGACTTGTCAACAACCGACGTTCACGAGTTGTGGCTCCGCAGGCTCAAGCGTCCGAATCGGCTCTGTAGCGAACCGCGCGTCGCTGCCGCCTCGGCATGTCCGCGCCGGGTCGCTGCGTCCGCAGCGACGAAGTGAGACTTCCAGCACCTTCTCGCGGGCTGGACAGTCATTACGCTTCACCGACAAACCGTCACCGGAGACGACTATGTTGAAGAAGTATCCCTCCCTGATCGTAGCGGCCGTCAGCCTCGCAGCGTGCTCCGCAGTCGGACAACTGACGGTGAAGAATCACACCGCTGCCTCGGGCGAGCGCGTCATGGCAGGTCAAGCCGAGCCAAAGAGCGAATTCAGATGCGAGAAGCTTGCGCAGGAGAAGCAGGCCTGGGGAATCAAGGGCAATATGGATCGGGCCGGCGCGATGCAGAAAGTGACATCCGCCGCCGTCGACGCCGCTCCCGCCAAGGGCGCCAACTACGCATACATCATCGCCCCGAGCGAGAAGAGCATCGGCGGCTTCAACCTCAACGCCTGGAGCGATGCAGAAGTGGCCTATTACAAATGCGCCAGCCTGCCCGCGGCGACGTCGTAGATCCCCAGCTAACAGACGAATCCCGCCTGCGGGCCGCTGGCGAATTGGGGACAGTCCCTATTTCGCCGGACCGAAGCGCGAAAGGGCGACATGAGCGAAATGGGGACTGTCCCCATTTCCCCCATTGCCCATTGCGCCTCGCGACGTCAGCTTCGCGACCCGGCAGCTGCGGCCTGCAGCGACCCGACCCACGCCGCCATCGCCTGCAGCGCCTCACTTCTGAGTTCCGGATCCTTCCGTCCCGTGCGCGCCGGCGCGTGAAACGAGTGATCTGCATCCTGCAGTAGCTTCAACACCGCGCGCCCGCCGAGTTGCTCGATGAGCGGATCGAGCAGCTCGAGGCTGGCCAGATCATCACGCGTCCCCTGTACGAACAGCATCGGAATCCCCACATCGAAAAGATGCTGCGCGCGTTCAACTGAAGGACGCTTCGCCGGATGTAACGGGAACGCGAGGAACACCAGACCGCGCACACCGGCCAGCGGCGCTATAGCCTGCGCCTGCGAAGTCATCCGGCCGCCGAATGATCGACCGCCCGCGACGAGCGGGAGATCCGGTGCAAGCCGTGCGGCTTCGGCGACGGCGGCGCGAATCGTCGCGTGACAAAGCGCTGGCGGGTCCGGCCGCCTGGAATGTTTCTCCATGTATGGAAACTGATAACGCAGGCTCGCGAGGCCGAGCGTCGCGAGCTCATCAGCCACACTCGCCATCGACGGATGCTCCATCCCTGCTCCGGCCCCGTGTGCAAACACGAAACACGCTGTCGCTCGCGGCGGCTTCAGTAACAGCCCGGAGACGCGGTGCGAGTCATCGACATCGATGATCACGTTCACGGGATCGGACAAGGTCGCGCGACTCCTCTGCATCCGACGCGGTCCTGGTGTGATCAGCTCCGGGCGCGCCAGATCCTCAGCGTATGTGCGACACCGAAGGTAATTCGAGCACTACGCCCGGCGCCGGAATCGTCGGTGTGCTCAGCTCGATCGAAACTGTGTCGCCTTTGATCACTGGGCTCCAGTATGGATCGCCGCCGCTCGACTGCTGCGCGATGACCTTGCTGTCGACTACCGTGATCGGACCCTCTGCGCCGGCGAACGTGAGCTTCAAGCCTGCAACGGCGACGGCGAGGCGTATCCCGACGCGCACCGACTGGGCCTCAGGTGAACGCACCGACACCACGGCCCGATGGCCGCCTGTGGGAGCCGCGGACCAGCTCAGGTCGCTGAGGTCGATGCGCTGCTGGTCCGCCGGCAATGACCGGCCGAAGCCCACTTGAAAGGGTTGGTCTTTGCCGCCCTTACCGAGCGACGCCCCTTCAGCCGCCGTCGGGGGCGGCAAGGTGATTTCACGAATGGCGTTCACCGCTTCCGCCGGGCTGTCCGCGTTTTTTGCTGCACAACCACCCAGAGCGAACAGCGAGAGTGAGAGCGAAAGGGCGAGTCTCGTGTATGGCGCGCTAATCATGAAGCCTCCGGCCGCTGTGCGCGCCACGTCCAACACGCAACATGAACGCCAGGAGCAGCAGGAGGAGAGAACCGGGCTCGATCATGCCGCCGCCGCCTCCACCACCACCACCGCTTGGCGGCGGGGTTGGAGTCGGAGTCGGAGGCGGCGGAGTCGCGCCAGTGAGCGTCGCCATGACGCTGTAGTTCGCGGCCTCGTAACCGTATACCGCGATGAACCACATCGGCGACCCCGTGAAATCCACCTGGCAAGAATCGTTAGCCGTGCCGAACTGAGCCGAGCGACAAGCAGGCGCGCCCGTCTGGGTATCCCGATAGATCTCCAGATCGGCATCCGCGCTCAGGTTCGACAACTGCACTGCCAGTCTCGTGTGGCCTGAGGTTGCCTGAATCCGATACCACACGGTTGCATCGAAGGCCACGGATCCGCTCGCGCTGACCCCGGAGGTCAGATCGGTCGCAGCGCCGGGC
>JBOHZJ010000433.1:0-30832 GCA_050738395.1 Steroidobacter sp. | reverse complement strand
TCCTGCCCAAGGCCGCCCGTCCGGGTCTGCGCGCAGGCGTCCTTGCCTGCGAGGGGACCATTCTTGAAACCGCCGGCGACAACGCAGCCGCGCGCGCGCTGTACGACGAGGCGGTCGAGGTCGCGACCGAAGCCTCAGACGATGAAATGCTTGCGGCGTCCTTGTTTTCCCGCGGCTATCTGCTCGGTTTGCAGGGACAGTACGCGGCGGGTCTTGCGGACCTGAAACGCGCGCAGGCGCTCTACGACAGGATCGACCTGCAGCACCACGCGCTGACGACGATCAACAGCATCGCCATACTGTACAACCGCATGGGCGACTACGCTCAGGCGCGACACATGTACGAGCGAGCGCTCAAGGCGCAGCGCGCAGCGGGTATGCGTCGCGAGCAGGGCGTAACGCTGCACAATCTCGGGCGCGCGCACGAGAATCTCGCGGAATGGGCTGCAGCGCGCGCCGCCTTCCAGGAGAGCTACGAGATCAGTCGCGACTTGAAATATACCCGCGGCGAGGCCTATGCGTTGCGGGGTCTCGCGGTCGTGGCGACCGCCGCCGGCGATCCTCGCGGTGCATTGGAAACGCTCGATCGGGCGACGGAATTGCAAAAGCAGACGCCGGATGCTCGCCTCAACGCCCAGATTCAGCTCGCGCGCGGCGCCGCCCTGCACCGGATGAGGGATCTCCCCGGCAGTGTGACGGCGCTTGGGGAGGCTTTGCGGGTTTTCAGCGAAGCGGCCTCGATGAATGAACTGCGCGCGACCTATGCCGAGTTGGCCGCAGTCGAAGCGGCAATGGGCGACTGGCGCGAAGCCTATGCCTATCGGCTGAAGGCGCAGGAAACCTCCGAACGCCTCTTTCGCAATCAGATCGATCAGCGATTCGCGACGCTGAAGGTGGAATTCGACGCCGCAGCGAAGGATAAGGAGAACGCGCTGCTCCTTCGCGAGAATCAGGCCAAGCAGAAAGCGCTCGAGCAGGAGCGTCGCGCGCGCGGGCTGCAGGCCATCGTCATCCTGCTCACTGTCATTCTGACGGCTTTGCTCGCCACATTGGCGGTGCATCAGCAGCGTACGACGCGTCGCATGCACAAACTCGCGATGACCGACGAACTCACAGGGGCGCCCAACCGCCGCGCCGTGCTCTGCCGCCTCGCACCGCTGCTCCAGGACTCGGATGTCGCCTGCGCGATGCTCATCATCGACATCGATCATTTCAAGAGCATCAACGATCAGCACGGGCATCCGGAGGGTGATGAGGCGCTGAAGCTGGTTGCGCACAGGCTGCGCGCCGAAGTGCACGAGCCTGCGTTTATTGGACGGCTCGGGGGCGAGGAGTTCGTCGTCGTATTACCGGGCGCGGGTCCGGCCGAAGCGCAACGCCTGGCGGAGCGTTTCCGCGAGCAGGTCATGATGATCGACACGCGGCGCTGGCTTGCGGATCGTCGCATCACTGTGAGTATTGGTCTCACCGTTTCGAAGCCGAGCGGCGACACGTTGAGCGCGATGCTGCAGCGGGCGGATGCGGCGCTGTACGAAGCGAAACGCGCGGGACGCAACTGCGTCAGAACGCAACTGCCGATGCAGGAGAATGCGGCGTCGAACAGCGGCGATGCGCCGTCGGCCGACGCGGCTCACATAGAGTTCGCCTGAGCCGCAGGTTCGGCGAGTACATCAACGGGGTGCTGGTGCGGATCGTCGCGCTCAGGCCCACTTCGGGAGGATTGCCGTGATTCGCTATCGTCGATGCCTGTTCATGTTCGTATCCATCCTGATGACGGCGGCGCCGTCATTGGGCTTCGCGGATGTCCCTCCTGAGGACGCGCTGAAGCACGCGCGGGAGCTGCTGCGAGATGCGATTCTGATCGACGGACACAACGACCTTCCATGGGCGGTTCGCACCGATAAACGCGCGCAAGGCAATGTCGCTCTCTATGATTTGCGCGGCAAGGCGCCTGGCGATACGGATTTCGAACGCCTCAAGCGCGGCGAACTCGGCGCTCAGTTCTGGTCTGTCTACATTCCAGGCGAAGCGCCGGGCGGATTCGCACGGATGCAGCTCGAACAGATCGACATTGCGCGGCAGATCATCGCCCGACATTCCGAGACGCTCAGGATGGCAGGTTCAGTCGCAGAGATTCGCGCCGCACGCCGCGACGGGCGCATTGCCTCGCTGCTTGGAATCGAGGGCGGGCACGCGATCGAAGATTCGCTCGGCGCGCTGCGCGCCTACTACGATCTTGGCGTGCGCTACATGACGCTGACGCACAACGTGCACACCAGTTGGGCGGATTCCGCCGCCCTGCCGCCCGAACACGACGGGCTCACGGCGTTCGGCGAGCAGGTCGTGCTGGAGATGAACCGACTGGGAATGCTTGTCGATCTCTCGCACACCGCGGACGTGACCGTCGACGATGTGCTGCGCGTGTCGAAAGCGCCGGTGATCTTCTCGCATTCCTCCGCTCGCGCGCTGTGCGACGTGCCGCGCAACGTGCCTGACGATCTTCTGCGCCGCGTAACGCGGAATGGCGGCGTCGTCATGGTGACCTTCGTGGCCGGCTTCATCAATCCGGAGGTCTCGCGCGTGCAGGGTCCGGCGATGGCGGAAGTGAAGCGGCGCACGGCGGGCCTGTCGATCGAAGCAAGCGACCGCATCGAAGAGGAAATCATGAGTCGCGTGCAGGCGCCGAAGACCACCATCGCGCAGGTCGCCGACCACATCGAGCACGTGAGAAAGATCGCGGGCGTCGAGCACGTCGGCCTGGGCGCCGACTACGACGGCAATTCACTCTGGCCCGAGGGCCTGTCGGATGTCTCGATGTATCCGAACCTGTTCGCGGAACTGATCCGCCGCGGCTGGAGCGATCGGGATCTCAAGATGCTCGCCGGGGAAAATCTGCTGCGCGCTCTGGCGAAGGCGGAAGCGGTGTCGCGTGAGATGACCGCCGGGAAACTCTGATCGCGCACAATGCCTCAGCGCTGGCAGTTCTGGATCGATCGCGGCGGAACGTTCACCGACATTATCGCGCGTACGCCGGCCGGCAAGCTTGTCGCCCGCAAGCTTCTGTCCGAGAACCGCGAAAGCTATGCCGACGCGGCGGTGCAGGGGATGCGCGATCTGCTCGGAATCGCAGCCGCCGATCCGATTCCGTCGTCGCAGATCGAGCTCGTGAAGATGGGCACGACCGTCGCGACGAACGCCCTGCTGGAGCGCAAGGGCGACCGCACCGCGCTAATCGTGACGCGCGGCTTCGCCGACGCGCTGCGCATCGGTTATCAGCATCGGCCAAAGCTGTTCGTGCGCAGGATCGACTTGCCGTCGATGCTGTACGAACAGGTCGTCGAGGTCGATGAGCGCATTGGGGCGCGCGGCGAGATCGTATGGCCAATTGACCTGACGAGCGTCGAAGCCGGACTGCGGCGTCTGTTCAACGACGGCGTTCGCGCGTGCGCCGTCGTGCTCATGCACGGTTACCGCTATCCCGATCACGAACGACAGGTGATCGACCTCGCCCGACGCATCGGGTTCTCGCAAGTTTCCGCCTCGCACCAAGTCAGCCCCCTGATGAAATTCGTTGCGCGCGGCGATACGACCGTCGTCGATGCGTACCTCTCGCCGGTGCTGCGCCGCTATGTGGATCTGGTCGCAGCCGAACTGCCGAATGTGCGCCTGCAGTTCATGCAGTCCTCCGGCGGCCTGGTCGATGCGCATCAATTTCAGGGAAAGGATGCAATTCTCTCGGGCCCGGCCGGCGGCATCGTCGGCGCGGTGCAAACATCGAAACTCGCCGGGCTCGACAAGATCATCAGCTTCGACATGGGCGGCACGTCGACGGACGTCGCGCACTATGCGGGCGAATACGAGCGAGCGTACGACGCGGAAGTTGCCGGCGTCCGACTACGCGCACCGATCATGCAGATACATACCGTCGCCGCGGGCGGCGGATCGATCTGCCATTTCGATGGCGTGCGTCTGCGGGTAGGACCGGACTCCGCCGGCGCCAACCCCGGCCCGGCCGCGTATCGACGCGGCGGTCCGCTGACGGTGACCGATTGCAACGTATTGCTGGGGCGCATTCAGCCTGACTTTTTTCCAGCGGTGTTGGGCGCAAATGCGGATCAGCCGCTCGATGCACACGCAGTCGCAACGCAGTTTGGATCGCTCGCCGAGGCGATCGACGCATCCACGCACACCGGGCGGCGCGCGGAAGAGATCGCGGCGGGATGCATCCACATCGCCGTGGAGAACATGGCGAATGCGATCAAGAAGATCTCGGTGCAGCGCGGTCATGACGTCACGGAATACACGCTGTGCTGTTTCGGCGGCGCGGCCGGGCAGCACGCCTGCCTGACGGCGGACGCCCTCGGCATGCGCACCGTGTTCATGCATCCGCTGGCGAGTGTGCTGTCGGCCTACGGAATCGGACTGGCTGATACGGTCGTGATGAAACAGCAGGCCGTCGAAGCGCTGCTGAGCGCCATGAGTATTGCTGCGCTCGCGGATCCATTCGATGAATTGGAAGCACAAGCCCGCCGCGACCTGAGTGCGCAGTCAATCGCAAACCATCAGATCCGGATCGAGAAACGACTGTCGCTCAAATACGATGGCACGGACAGTACGCTGCAGCTGCCGGCTGACGCACGCACTGGTATTTCTGCGATCACTGCGCAGTTCGAACACACGTATCGCGCACGCTACGGTTTTCTCATGCCGGGGCGCGCACTGGTCATTGAGTCTATCGCCGTGGAGGCAATCGGCCTGTCGACCAGCGAGCCTGCGGGCCCGCCGCTGTTCGCGCCGCGGCGCAGCCCGCTTGTGGCGGTTGCCGCGCGTCGCGTGTACTTCGATGGAGAATGGGTGGAGGCGCCATTCTTCGAGCGGGACGACTTACGTCCCGGCGATATGATCGGTGGGCCGGCCGTCATTCGCGAGACGAATACGACGATCGTGATCGAGCGTGGCTGGCGTGCGGAGTTGACGGTGCTCAACGATCTGATCCTGCGCCGCGTGCAACCCCTGCAGCGCTCGCATGCGATCGGCACGCAGGCCGATCCTGTGTTGCTGGAAGTCTTCAACAATTTGTTCATGTCGATCGCGGAGCAGATGGGAGTGACGCTCGCCAACACGGCGACGTCGGTGAACATCAAGGAGCGGCTGGATTTTTCGTGCGCGCTATTCGATGGGGAAGGGCAGCTCATCGCAAACGCGCCGCACATGCCGGTGCATCTGGGGTCGATGGGCGAGTCGGTGCAGGAAATCATGCGACGCCGCGCAGGTCGGATGTATGCGGGAGATATGTTTGTGCTGAACGCTCCATATGCCGGCGGTACGCATCTTCCGGATGTGACGGTGGTGATGCCGGTGTTTATTGGTGGGCGTGGGGCGTGGGGCGCGGCGCTTGGGTCAGAGGCCGATGGTGGAAATGGCCCTTCTGGCCCGCGCCCCGGGCCTCACGCCCCGCGCCCGGGCTTCTTCGTCGCCGCGCGCGGCCATCATGCGGACATCGGCGGCGTGACGCCCGGATCGATGCCGGCGCACTCAACGTATATCGAAGAGGAGGGCGTGCTGCTTGATAACGTGCAACTCGTCCGTGCGGGCGTGCTTCTGGAGGAGGAAATACGAGCGCTGCTTGCAGGCGGAACCTGGCCTGCACGAAACATCGAGCAGAATCTCGCGGACCTGCGCGCGCAGGTGGCCGCCTGCCAGAAAGGCGCGTCCGAGCTTGAGGCGACGGTTGCGCATTTCGGTCAGCAGGTCGTGCGTGCGTACATGCAGCACGTGCAGGACAACGCTGAGGAAGCCGTGCGACGGGTGATCGACGCACTACACGACGGGGACTTCCAGTACGAGATGGACAACGGCGCGATCGTGCGCGTCGCTATTCGCACCGACAAGCTCAAGCGCGCGGCCACCATCGATTTCACGGGCTCGAGCCCGCAACAGCAGAACAACTTCAACGCGCCTCTGCCGGTCACCCGCGCGGCTGTGCTGTATGTGTTTCGCACCCTCGTCGACGATGAGATTCCGATGAATGCGGGGTGTCTGAAGCCGCTGCACATCATCGCCCCGGAAGGCTCCATGCTGAATCCGAAGTATCCGGCCGCCGTGGTCGCCGGCAACGTTGAAACCTCTCAGGTAGTGACGGACTGCCTCTACGGCGCGCTGGGTGTGCTGGCCGCGAGTCAGGGAACGATGAACAACTTCACGTTCGGCGACGGCGCGCATCAATACTACGAAACGATCGCCGGCGGGTCGGGCGCGGGTCCGGACTTCGACGGCGCGGACGCAGTGCAGACTCACATGACGAATTCCCGGCTCACCGATCCGGAGGTTCTCGAATGGCGCTTTCCGGTACGGCTCGAACAATTTCGTGTACGGCGCGGTTCGGGCGGACGCGGCCGTCATTCCGGCGGCGACGGCGTCGAGCGACGCATCCGGTTCCTGCACTCCATGGCCGCTGTTCTGCTCGCGAACCACCGCAGAGTCGCACCGTTCGGCGTCGACGGCGGCGAGCCGGCGCTGACGGGCAGGAACTGGATCGAACGCGCCAACGGAATCACCGAGGAGTTCGGCGCCGCGCATCAGGCGCAAATGCAGGTGGGCGATGTCTTCGTGATTCAAACGCCAGGCGGCGGGGGATTCGGAAAGGGAAGTGCATAGCGGTTAGCATCCGGAAGCGGGTCAGCGGTTAGCGGTTAGCGGTTGGTCGGAGGCGCTGCGCGCGCAGCCCCTCACCCCGGCCCTCTCCCAACGGGAGAGGGGGGTCTTTTTTTTCCCCTCTCGTTTGGGGAGAGGAGCTTCGTTTTGTCACC
This sequence comes from Steroidobacter sp., assembly GCA_050738395.1. GTDB lineage: Bacteria > Pseudomonadota > Gammaproteobacteria > Steroidobacterales > Steroidobacteraceae > Steroidobacter. Next base: position 24,023 of record JBOHZJ010000433.1, on the reverse strand, counting down.
TCTCGTTTGGGGAAAGGGACTCTCGTTTCGTCACCTCTCCCTGGGGAGAGGTCGTGCGGAGCACGGGTGAGGGGGTGCGCGCTTTGCGCGCTTCTGAATTAACGTCAACCGCGTCCAACAACATCAATAAGAGATCTGATGCGCGATCCAGACAGCAAGACTCAATCAAGCGTGCAGCGTCTCGCTACGGCGAGCATCGTCGGCACGACGCTCGAGTACTACGATTTCGCCGTCTACAACACGCTCGCGGCGCTGGTTTTCAATCGATTGTTCTTTCCTTCGTTCGATCCGGTCTCCGGAACGATTCTCGCGTTCTCCACTTTCGCGGTTGGTTATTTTTCGCGCCCGGTCGGAGGGCTGATCTTCGGTCGCCTCGGTGATCGCTTCGGGCGGCGCTTCGTGCTCGTCGCGACCTTGCTGATCATGGGCGTGACTACAGCGTTGATCGGCCTGCTGCCCACGTATGAAGTCGCGGGCGCATTGAGTCCGGTATTGCTCGTCGCGTTGCGCTTCGTGCAGGGCGCGGCGCTCGGTGGTGAATGGGCGGGCGCTGTGCTTCTGTCGGTCGAGCACGGCGATCCCGCACGGCGCGGTCGCAACGCCTCGTGGGCGCAGATGGGTCCATCGCTCGGCACCCTGCTTGCGACCGGGACCATCGCGCTGCTCACCTGGCTGCTGTCATCAGACGCATTCCTGGAGTGGGGTTGGCGTATTCCATTCTTCGCCAGCGTCGTGCTGGTTGCATTTGGTTTGTGGATACGCATCGGCGTCGACGAAACGCCGCTCTTTCGCCAACTCGAACGCGAACAAAAAAAGGCCCGCGCGCCAGTCGCCGAAGTGTTCCGCGATCATTGGCGCGGGCTGGTGCTTGGCGGCGGCGTGCGTCTGGGTCCCGATGTGCTGTATTCGCTGACCGCCGTCTTTTCGCTGAGCTATGTCACGACAGTGCTGGGACAGTCCCGGACGCTCGCTTTGATCGCTTTGTCCGTCGGCGGTGCGTGTAATGCTGTCTTGATTCCAATCTTCGGCGCCTTGTCGGATCGCTTTGGCCGGCGAGTGGTTTACGGAGCTGGGGCAGGACTCGGGCTGTTCTGGGCGTTCGCTTTCTTTCCGCTGCTCGACACGCAATCGGCGCTTCTGATCGTCATCGCGTTGGTCGGCGCATTGATCATTCACGCAATGATGTACGGCCCTCAGGCTGCCTTCATTGCGGAGCAGTTTCCGACGCGAGTGCGTTACACGGGCGCTTCGCTCGCCTACACACTCGCCGGAATCGTGGGCGGCGGCATCGCGCCGGTGATGTTCGCTACGCTCTTCAAGCTGTACGAATCTACCTCGGCCGTCGCTGCGTACACTGCGGTCGCTCTTCTGATCACGGGCGCCATTCTTCTCATCGCACGCGAACGCGCCCGCGGCGAACTCGATTAGCCGATCTCGAAAATTCGATGCGTGGACGCCATATCGCGGCAACTACGCATGAACAGAATTACTCGTGTGCGCGATAGTCCCGGCCCCGGCAACCACGCGCGGACATCCCGTCGCGTGCTGCCCGCGCATGCGCCGCGGCGCCTTCTAGTCCCATCGTCGTGTCGATCGAGTGCAACATTTCGTGAGCAACGCACGTTGTTCACGCGATCTCACATTCGTCAACGTTCAGGGGGAACGCGTCATGAAGTACTGGAACCCACTTCAACTGCAAAGCAGAAGCAACCTTCTTCGTAGTGCAGTCGCAAGCTGTCTTTTGATGGCGGCCCCACAGGTCCTCGGCCAGACCTCTGGCGCGACGCTGCGCGGGCAAGTTACTGCAAACGAAGCGCCTGCCGCAGAGGCCGCTGTCCGAGCAACGAACACGCAGACCGGTCTGACGCGCAGTGTGCGGTCGGACGCCAATGGCGACTACAGCCTGGGCGGTCTGCCGCCGGGTACGTATAGGGTTGACGTGACTGCGGCGGGCGAGAGCACATCGCAAACTGTGACGTTGCGGGTAGGACAGACCGCGACGCTCGACCTGGGCGTCGGCGCTGTCCCTGAGACGATCGATTCGGTGACGGTCGTAGCGACGCAGTTGTATGAAACCAGGACGTCGGAGGTCGCCACCTATATCTCGCCGCGGCAGATTGAAATGCTCCCGCAGAACTCGCGCAATTTCCTCGCCTTTGCCGATACCGTGCCGGGCGTGCAGTTCGCGACGAGCACCGATGGCTCGAGCGAGATTCGCAGCGGCGCGCAATCAGCGAATGGCGTCAATGTGTTCATCGATGGCGTGGGCCAGAAGAACTATGTCCTGCGCGGCGGCGTCAGCGGCCAGACATTGTCCCGCGGCAATCCGTTTCCGCAACTCGCCATCGCTGAGTACAAGGTGATCACGTCGAACTACAAGGCCGAGTTCGATCAGTTGAGCAGCGCCGCAATCGTCGCGGCAACTCGCTCAGGCAAGAACGAATTCGAAGCAGAAGGATTCTGGGACAAGACCTCGGAGAACTGGCGTGCGTCTGATCCGCTCGAAGCGCGGGCAGGGCTCAAAGCGAAGTCCGAGCAGGAGCAATACGGCGCAGCGTTCGGCGGACCGATCATTCAGGACAAGATGCATTTCTTCGTCACCTACGAGGCGAAAGAGTTCGAGACGCCGCGCACCGTGCGACTCGGTCAGGGCGTACTTCCCACGGGCGAGTTAGCCGAGTTCATCGGCGTGCGCAGTGCGCCTTTCGAAGAGGATCTGTTCTTCGGCAAAATCGACTGGAGCCCCGGCGAGGCTCACCTGATCGAGCTGACCGGCAAGCTTCGCGAAGAGAGCGAGATCCAGGGCCTCGGCGATCAGAATGCGGCTTCGTTCGCGAGCACGAAGGACAACGAGGACAGCCGCTGGGATCTGCGCTACCAGTACAGCGGCGCGAGATTTCTCAACGATGTGCATCTCACCTATGAAGACGCATCGTTCAATCCGCGCCCCGTGACCTTTGGTCCGGGCTTTCAGCTCACCACCGGCGATCCGAACCAGGTCATCCTGCGGGTCGGCGGCGGTGAGGACTATCAGGACAAGGGGCAGGAAGGATGGGGCCTGCAGAACGATCTGACCTTCGAGGCCTTTGACTGGAACGGCGAACACACGATCAAGACTGGCGTGAAGTTCAAAGCGGTGGAGATCAACGCCTTCGAGCAGCAGCCCTTCAATCCGCAGTTTTCCCTCGACGTGAACAACAGCCTCGACATTCCCTATCGCGTGCGGTTCGGCGCACCGATTCCCGGCCTGCCGGAGCGCAACGTCACATCGCGCAACAAGCAATTCGGCGCGTACATTCAGGATGACTGGGAAGTGAATGACCGCTTGCTGCTGAATCTCGGCATTCGCTGGGACTATGAAGAGACGCCGAGCTATCTCGACTATGTCACGCCGGCCGATGTGGTCGCTGGCCTGAGCGCTCCGCATCCCGCAAACCCTGCACTGACTTATGCGCAGAGCCTTGCGCTCGGCGGCGTCGACGTGAACGACTACATCAGCACGGGCGACGATCGCGACGCCTTCACGGACGCGATCCAGCCGCGCATCGGTTTTTCGTACGACCTCGGCGCCGACCAGCGGCACGTCATCTTCGGCGGAGCGGGCCGCGCCTATGACCGCAATGTGTTTGACTACCTTTCGCTTGAACAGTCGAAAGGCACGTTCCCGACGTACGTGCGAACGTTCGACGCCCCTGGACATTCGTGCACTCCCGGCGCGGGCGACTGCCTGGCGTGGACCGACGCATACTTCGATCAGGCGGCGCTGGAGGCGCTCGTGCAGGCGAATCCGTCGCTGGGCCGCGAAGTCAATCTGATTCACAATGAACTGAAAACGCCGTACTCCGATCAATTCAGTCTCGGCGTCCGCAACCGCGTGGACCTGTTGAACCAGGAATGGAATACATCCGCGGCCGTGTCCTACATCGAATCGAACGACGGCATCGTATTTCTGCTCGGCAATCGTTACCCGGACGGCAGCTTCCGCCCGGCAGGGACGACCTGGGAAGGTCAGCCCTGGGCGCACGGGATCCCCGGTCTCGGCAACCTGATCATCGCGAAGAACGGGCTGAAGACGCGCGCAACCGCGCTGTTGTTGTCGGCGGAGAAACCTTACACGGGCGAGACAGGTTGGGGCGTAACGTTTGCGTACACCTATATCGACGCCGAAGAGAACCGCGCGAACGTGGCCGCTTCGGATGAGCGTTACCTGCTGGACTTTGCAAATGTGAGTGAGTACGGCTGGCATCGATCGACCGGCGTGCCTGAGCACCGGCTGGTCAGCACGGGAATCCTCGATGCGCCGTGGGGAATCACGCTGTCCGCGAAGCTCACGCTTGCGACGCCGTTCACATATGACGCGCTCAATTGCAGCGGCGATGTACCCGACCGGCAGCACTGCTTTGTCGATCCTTTCACACCGGACAGGACGCTGGGGCATCGGCAGTTCGATCTCGCGCTACAGAAACATTTCGAGGCCTGGGCCGATCTGATGCTGCGCGTACGCGCGGACGTGTTGAACGTGTTCAACTACGCCAATGCGGATCGGTACGAAACGTGGCGCGGCGATCCTGGCGCCCACAATCCGGCCCTGGGCAACCCGACGCAGTACGCGCAACCCACGCGGACGTTCAAATTGTCCTTCAGTGTCGTGTGGTAGCAAGCGGGTGCGTCGGCGCACGTGGATGAGCGAGAATCTTCAGATAGGGTGGGCTATCTTCGCCTCTCCCGGGCCGCAGGTTCCCGGGTGTATGTTCGTGCGTCGGAACGAGTTGGCGAGAGTGCAAGAATGAGTGATGAGTAATGAAAGATGAGCCACGGCGAGCACGCTACGTCCTGTGCGCTGCTGTCAGCTTCTGCGTAACGCTCGCCGGACCGGCCAGCTACGCCGCCGAACGCCCCGTGCCGGGCGTCGTGGTGGAGGGCTCGAGGGTGTATGACCCAGTGCGCGACGGCGATCCGGTCATCAACAATCTCGAGCGGCGCACGTTCCGTTTCTTCTGGAACACCGCGAACAAGAAGAACGGTCTCATTCCCGATCGCTATCCGTCGCCTTCATTCGCGAGCATCGCGGCAGTGGGCTTCGGCCTCACTGCGTACGTGATCGGCGCCGAGCGCGGGTACGTGACGCGCGCGCAGGCTCGCGCTCGCACGCTGCGCACTCTACGTTTTCTCGCAGAAGCGCCGCAGGGACCGGAGGAAGTCGGCACGGTGGGTTACAAGGGCTTCTACTACCACTTCGTGCACATGCATAACGGTCAGCGCTTCGAGACGACGGAGCTGTCGACCGTCGACACAGCGCTCCTGCTCGGCGGTGTGTTGCTGAGTCAGACCTACTTCGATCGGAATACGCGCCCCGAACGCGAGATCCGGGAACTCGCCGAGAGAATCTATACGCGTGTGGAATGGCCGTGGGCGCAGAACCGGCCGCCGATCATTTCGCATGGCTGGCGACCCGAGACTGGCTTTCTGCGCTTCGACTGGCGCGGCTACAACGAAGCCATGCTGGTCTACATTCTCGCGCTCGGTTCGCCGACGCACCCCGTCGAGACAGACGCATGGGATGAATGGCTGAAAACCTATAAGGATTCATGGGGAGAGTATTTCGATCAGGAACTGCTCGCGTTCGGTCCGATGTTTGGACATCAGTACTCGCATGTCTGGATTGATTTTCGCGGCATCCAGGATGCCTTCATGCGCGAGAAGGGCATCGACTATTTCGAAAACAGCCGGCGTGCGGCTTACGCGCAGCGCGAGTATGCGCTGCGCAATCCGATGCGCTGGCGCGGTTACGACAGCGAGATCTGGGGGCTGAGCGCGTCGGACGGCCCGGCTGATACGGTGCAGATGTTCAACAATGAGGAGCGCGGCTTCTTCACCTACTCGGCGCGCGGCACGGCCGCGCCGCACGTGCTCGATGACGGCACCGTGGCGCCGACCGCGGCCATCGGTTCGATCGCGTTCGCGCCGGAGATCGTGATCCCGACGATCCGCGCACTTCGAGCCCGTTACGGAACTCACCTTTATCAGCGCTACGGATTCCTCGACGCCGTGAATCCCAGCTTCACGTTCACCGACGTGCCGCTGCGTCATGGACGCATCATCGAAAACCTCGGGTGGGTGGCCGACGATTATCTCGGCATCGATCAGGGGCCGATCGTCGCAATGATCGAGAATTATCGCAGCGGGCTCATCTGGAAAATTATGCAACGCAATCCGCACGTCCGCCGCGGCCTGCAGCGCGCCGGCTTCACCGGCGGATGGCTCGGCCAACCGCCGGAAGCAGAAATGGGGACAGTCCCCGTTTCGCAGAACCCAAGCCCGCCAGCGGAAAAAGCCGCAGATGGCGGGGAGGGCGCGGAAATAGGGACTGTCCCCATTTCTCCCGGAAATGGGGACATTCCTCGTTTATCAGAGCCCGGAGAGGAACCGTCGCCTTGATCACGCGTCGCGAAGCGATCGGCGTACTCGCGGGCGCTGCGGCGAGCACGTTGGGTTGTTCGCGCGAGCGATCCAGGCGCACAGTGGTGAACTTCTGGGCGGCGGGCCGCGAAGGCGAAATTGCGGCGGAACTCGTCAGGGGATTCGAAGCCGAGCACCCCGATATTGACGTTGAGGTGCAAAAACTTCCCTGGTCCGCGGCGCACGAGAAACTGCTCACCGCCTTCGCAGGCGAAACGCTGCCGGATCTCTGCCAGCTCGGCAATACCTGGATTCCGGAGTTCGCCGCGCTCGACGCGCTCGAACCGCTCGACACTTATGCAACAGCTTCGCGAGACGTCGCGCTCGAGGATTACTTCGAGGGCTTCCTGAATGCGAGTCGCCTTGGCGGCGCGCTCTATGGCATTCCGTGGTACGTGGACACGCGCCTGCTGTACTACCGCCGCGATCTGCTGGAGCAGGCCGGGTTCGATGCGCCGCCGACGACCTGGGACGAGTGGACGCGAATGCTCGCGGCGATCAAGGAGGTCGTGGGTCCCGATCGCTACTCCGTGCTGCTGCCGCTGAATGAATTCGAGCCGCTGCTGGTGTTCGCGTTGCAGCAACCGGCGCCGCTGCTGAGAGACGAGGGACGCTGGGGAAATTTTCGCAGCGAAGATTTTCGTCGCGCGCTGCACTTCTATCACTCCATCTTCGAACGCAAGTGGGCGCCGCTTGCGACGAACACTCAAATCTCGAACGTCTGGGACGAGTTCGGCAAGGGTTACTTTTCGTTCTACATCTCCGGGCCCTGGAACATCGCCGAGTTCAAGCGGCGCATGCCTCGAGATCTGCAGGACGCCTGGATGACCGCGACCATGCCGGGCCCTGACGGGCCGGGTGTGTCGAGCGCGGGCGGCGCAAGCCTCGTGATCTTCCGCTCGTCGAAGCACAAGCCGGAAGCGTGGGCGCTGGCGGAATACCTCTCCCGCCCGGGCACTCAGCAACGGTTCTATGAACTGACGGGCGATATGCCGCCGCGCCGCACCTCGTGGCAGTTGCCGGCGCTGGCGCAGTCGAGCTATGCACGCGCTTTTCGCGAGCAACTGGATCGTGTGCGCTCACCGCCCAAAGTGCCCGAATGGGAGCGCATCGCCAATGAAATGAAATTTGCCGGCGAGCGCGTCGTCCAGGGCGCGGCCAACATCGATGAGGTCGTCGTCGCGCTGGATCGCAAAACCGACGAGATCCTCGAGAAGCGTCGCTGGATGCTGGCGCACGATCGTCTCTCATGAGAATCGAACGCGCCGCCTGGTGGTTCATTGCACCCGCACTGATCGTGCTGAGTGTGTTCTTCTTCATTCCGGTCATGGGCGCGCTTCTCATGAGCCTCACGGATTTCGATCTGTACGCGCTCAGCGATATCGCCAATCTGCGCTTCATCGGTCTTGAGAATTATCGGCAGTTGCTGCACGAGCCCCTGTTCTGGAAAGCCCTCGGCAACACGCTGTACTTCGTTGCACTGGGCGTGCCGCTGTCGATCGGCGTATCGCTCGGCGCCGCGCTGCTGGTGAACTCGAAGCTCGCAAGATTTCGGGGCTTCTTCCGTACGGTGTTCTTCGCGCCAGTGGTGACGACGCTGGTCGCAGTGGCGGTCGTGTGGCGCTACATTTTTCACACACGCTACGGATTTCTGAACTACGGACTCGACGGCCTGGGACTGGATCCCATCGACTGGATGGGGGATCCGCAGTGGGCGATGCCGGCGATCGTGATCCTCGCCGTGTGGAAGAACTTCGGCTACAACATGATCATCCTGCTGGCGGCGCTCCAGAACATTCCGGAAGATCTCTACGAAGCAGCGCGCATCGACGGGGCGTCATCCTGGCAGGTGTTCCGCCACATCACCTTGCCCGGCCTCGGGCCAGTGCTCCTGCTGGTGAGCATCCTGACCATGACCGGCTACTTTCAGTTGTTCGCCGAGCCATACGTCATGACCGAGGGCGGTCCGCTGCAAAGCACGCTGAGCGTGCTGTATTTCATGTACGAGGAAGGGTTCAAGTGGTGGAGCCTCGGCCGCGCGTCCGCAGTCGCATTTCTGCTGTTCGTGCTGATGTTCATCGTGACGCTCGCGCAGTTGCGCCTGGGGCGAGGCGAGGCTCGCGCATGACGCATCGAGCGGGACACGTTGCGGTGAACTCGCTCCTGGTGGTCGCCGCCGTGCTCACCGCGTTTCCATTGTTCTGGATGCTTTCGGTCTCATTCATGCCTACCGGGGCGGCGAGCACATATCCGCCGCCGCTGCTGCCGGCCGAGCCCACGCTCGACAACTATCGCGAGTTGTTCGCCAATCATTCCGCAGGACGCTATCTGTTCAACAGCGCTCTGGTTGCGACGCTTGCGACGTTGATCTCGCTGGTAATCAACACGATGGCCGGCTATGCGTTCGCGAAACTGCGCTTCCGCGGACGCGATCGGATTTTCCGTGGACTGCTCGGCGCGCTCGTCATTCCGGCGCAGGTCACGATGATTCCGCTGTTCGCGCTCGTGAAGGAAATGGGGCTCGTGAGCACGTATGGCGGCGTGCTGGTCCCCTACCTGACGAGCGTGTTCGGCATTTTCTTGATCCGCCAGTATGCGTTGTCGCTGCCGGACGAACTGCTCGAGGCTGCGCGCATCGACGGCGCCAGTGAAGCACGCATCTTCTGGTCGCTGGTCGTGCCGTTGCTCAAGCCGATTCTCGTCACGCTTGCGATCCTGACGTTTCTCGCGACCTGGAACGATTTCATGTGGCCGCTGATCGTGCTCACCGAGCAGAAGCTTTACACGCTGCCCGTCGCAATCGCCGGGCTCTCGCGCGAATACGTTCAGGACAACGAACTGATGATGGCCGGTGCAGTCGTGACCGTGATTCCGGTGCTGGTGCTGTTCCTCGCCATGCAGCGTTACTACATCGCAGGCATTCTCGCCGGCAGCATCAAGGGCTGATGATGATTGCGCGCACGTCGCTCGTCGCCTTCTTTACTGTTCTGGCCTTTGGAGTTGTCGCGCCTCACGCATCGGCTGCACAGCCAGAGCCATTGGATATTCAGTACCTCGATGACATGGAGGACGTTTCCGCCTGGGAGTCGCTGGCGTCGGACGGCGCGAGTGCGTCGATTCACGACGGACGCGGAGTGGACGGCGCCGGTCGTGCGCTCGTTCTTGAATTCGATCTTGCAAATACTGCGGGCTACACCGCGGCGACCCGCGTGCTGCCGACAACGCTGCCTGATGACTACGAGATTTCGTTCTGGATGCGCGCAGAGGCGGGACGCAATCACTTTGAAGTGAAGTTCGTCGATGCATCCGGCGACAACGTGTGGTGGTTTCGTCGTGCGAACTACACGTTTTCGGGCGACTGGCAGCAAGTGCGCATCAAGCGCCGCCAGATCGATTTCGCGTGGGGGCCGATAGAGGACAAGACGCTGCGCCGTTTCGAGTCCATCGAGTTCGTCGTCAGCGCGGGCGAGGAGGGCGGGAAGGGCAATCTGTGGTTCGATCGGCTCGGCCTCAAGCCCATTGCGCCGGTGGACACCTCTCTCCAACCCATGTCCGCTGCGTCATCAGAACTGAACGGGCATCCCGCGGAGCATGCGATCGATGGTCGCGATGCAACGTCGTGGCGCAGCGATCCTGCGAATCCGTCGGAGCAGACCCTGACGATCGATTTTCAGTATGTGCGCGAGTTCGGCGGCATCGAGATCGATTGGCTGCGCGATCTTCATGCGGCCCATTACTCCATCGAGATGTCGCTCGACGGCGATCAGTGGCGGCGCGTTCGATCGACCGAGGCCGGCAATGGTGGGCGCGATTCGCACCTTCTGCCGGAATCGGAGGCCAGATATATCCGCCTGACGATGCACAGGCCGTCGCCTGGGGATAGTCGCGGGTTCGGCGTGGCCGACCTGCACGTGCGCGACCTGCAATTCGGCGCTTCGTCCAACGCATTCATCGAATCGCTCGCGAAGCGGGCGCGTCGCGGGTGTTATCCGCGCGCGTACAGCAATGAGCAAACGTACTGGACCATACTCGGGGTCGACGGCGGCGCTGATGAGAGCATGCTGTCAGAGGATGGTGCGCTCGAGATCAACAAGGGCTCATTCTCGATCGAGCCCATGCTTCGTACGCAACGAGGCTGGCTCACCTGGGCGGACGTCAAGATCGGCCAGTCGCTCGCGGACGGCTACCTGCCCATGCCATCGGTCGAGTGGACGCATGCCGATGTGCATCTCACCACGACTGCGTACACGAGCGGCAACGCCGACAACGCCGTCACGCACGCAGTCTATCGTGTAACCAATCCGGGCAGGACGCCCCAGACGCTCACGTTGGCGCTCGCGGTCCGGCCATTTCAGGTGAATCCACCGGCTCAGTTCCTGAATACCGTGGGCGGCGTCAGCCCGATTCAGGATCTCGCGTTCGAGAACCAGGCGGTGCTGGTCGACAAGACCGCGCGCGTGTTTCCGCGCACGCCGCCCAACGAGTTTCGCGCGGTGTCGTTCGAGGCGGGTCCACCTTGTGAATGGCTCGCCGGCTCGACGCCGCAAGCGAATCACGTGCGTGATGAGAGCGGCTTTGCGTCCGGCGTTATGCTGTTCGATATGCAACTGCCGGCGCAGGGCAGTCGCGAAATCACCCTCGATCTGCCGCTGAGTCCAAAGGTCGCTTTCAGAGCAAGGAATGCCGATGCAAAAGGCGTCGCCGCACGCTGGCGCGAGAAGCTCAACCGTGTCGAATTGACAGTGCCAAAGGATTCACGCGCGCTTGCGGAAACGCTGAAGACTTCGCTTGCGTACGTGCTCATCAATCGCGACGGCCCCGCGCTGCAGCCAGGATCGCGCGCCTACGAGCGTTCGTGGATACGCGACGGCGCGCTGACCTCCGAAATGCTGCTGCGACTCGGGCACGAGGATACCGTGAAGGAATTTCTGCGGTGGTATGCGCCCTATCAGTTCGCAAACGGCAAGGTTCCGTGTTGCGTCGATCGTCGCGGCGCCGATCCGGTTCCCGAGAACGACAGTCAGGGGGAATTCCTGTTCCTGATCGACGAGACCTATCGATATACGAAGGACGCCGAACTGCTGCGCCAGATGTGGCCCGCGGTGCGCAAGACCGTCGCGTACATGGACAAGCTGCGACTCTCAGAGCGCACCGAGAAGAATCGGCACGGAGATCGAAAGGCGTTTTACGGCCTGATGCCGGCGTCGATCAGCCATGAGGGCTATGCCGCGAAGCCAATGCATTCTTACTGGGACGACTTCTGGTCGCTTGCGGGGTACGAGTCCGCCGTGCGCATCGCGCGCGCGCTCGAGAAGAAGGAGGACATGCATCGCTTCATCGAGTCGCGCGACGAGTTTCGCTCTGATCTGTATCGATCGCTCGGGACGGCGATGAAGATGCACGACATCGACTATCTGCCCGGCGCCGCCGAACTGGGAGACTTCGATCCGACGTCGACGACGATCGCCCTGTCGCCGCTCGGCGAGCAGCAGATGTTGCCGCCGCCGGCCGTAGTCGCGACCTTCGAGGGCTACTGGAAGAATTTCACGAAGCGTCGCACGTCCACCGAATGGGATGCGTACACACCGTACGAATGGCGCAATCTCGGTGCATTCATCCGTCTGCGCTGGCGTGAGCGCGGCACGGAGCTCATCGAATTTTTCATGAGCGATCGGCGCCCCGCCGCCTGGAATCATTGGGCGGAAGTGGTCGGCCGTGAGGTGCGCCAGTCGCGATTCGTCGGCGATATGCCGCACGGATGGGTTGCATCCGACTTCGGTCGATCGCTGCTCGACATGTTCGCATTTGAACGCATGGCGGATGAAACACTGGTGCTCATGCCAGGCGTGCCGGCGGCGTGGACGAAGAAGGAAGGATTCGGCGTTCGCAATCTGCGCACGCCGTACGGCCCGCTCACCTATTCATTGAAGGTCGACGGCGACAAGCGCGTGCTGAACGTGGAGGCAATCGAGATGCCGCGGGGCGGCGTCGCGATTGCGTGGCCCGAAGATGAGCACCCGGAAGATCAATCGATTCAGCGCGGTTCAGCGCGCTGGATCGGCACGGAGATGCGCATCACCGAATTGCCGTTTACAGTGTCCTTCGGACGTTGACGGTTGACAGTTGACGGTTGACAGTCAGAAATGAAGAAGATCACTGCGTCGTCTGCGAATCGCCAGGTTCTCTTCTGGCCGTCAACCGTCAACCGTCAACCATCAACCGGCCAAGGCAGCGCCGTTTGTCGTGATGACTTTCGAAAAGAAATGCGCGCTGGCTTTCGGCGTGCGCTGCTGCGTCTCGTAGTTGACGTGGATCAGGCCGAACCGTTTCGAGAAGCCGTATGCCCATTCGAGATTGTCCAGCAGCGACCACGCAAGATAGCCGCGGATGTCGGCGCCCTGCGTCATTGCATCGTGAATCGCGCGAAGATGCTTGCGCAGATAATCGATACGCAGTGGATCCTCGAGAACGTCGCCTTCGACTGCTGGCGGATCGTAGAACGCAGCGCCATTTTCAGTGATGTACACGGGCGGATTGCCATAGCGATTCTTGATCCACAGCAATGTGTCCGTGAGTCCCTGAGGGAAGACTTCCCAGTTCGTTTCAGTGTACGCATGCTGCTTCTGGCGGATGCCGGCGGCGCGCAAAGGCCAGGCCGTCGGATCAAATCGCACGACGCTGCGCGTGTAGTAGTTCACGCCGATATAGTCGAGCGGCTGTTTGATCAGCTCCAGATCGCGCGCTGGCCAATCCGGCCACGCTTCGCCAAAGACCTCGCGCAGTTCCTGCGGATAAGAACCGAGCAAGGCGGGATCGAGATACTGCCGATTCATGTACGCATCGGCGCGTCGAGTCGCAGCCAGATCGTCTTCCGACTGCGACGCGGGATACTTGGGCTCAATATTGACCACCAGGCCGATCTGATGGCGGCCGCTCGCCCGGTACGCCTGAACTGCGGCGCCGTGCGCGAGCATCAGATGATGCGACGCGATCGGCGCCTCGAATCGATTTCGATGCCCGGGCGCGAGGAAGCCGTGCAGATAACCGCCGTCCGTCACGACCCACGGTTCGTTCAACGTCGTCCAGAGCTTCACCCGATCATCGAGCCTGCGAAACAGAGTGTCGGCGTACTCGGCGAACCACTGCGCACTGTCGCGATTCAACCAGCCGCCACGATCATCGAGCGCCACAGGCAGGTCCCAGTGGTACAGCGTCGCCATTGGCTGAATGCCTTTGGACAGCAGTCGATCGACGAGCCGTTCGTAGAAGCCGAGTCCCGCGGGATTGATGCGCCCGACGCCGTCCGGGAGCACGCGACCCCATGCAATACTGAAACGATAGGTATTGAGTTTCATCGCCTGCATGAGATCGACGTCGGTTTCGAAACGCCGATAGTGGTCGCACGCGATATCGCCGGTGTCGTTGTCGTGCACACGGCCCGGTGTGTGACAGAAGCGGCGCCAGATGTTCGAACCAGCGCCGTCGGCGAGCGTCGAGCCTTCGATCTGATAGGCCGACGTGGCGCAGCCCCACACAAATCCGTCGGGAAAGCGATAATGGTTCGTCATTCGATGGCGGCCGGCGTGAACGGAATGAGCAGTCAGTCTATACGAACGAAATTCCACGAAAGTTGCGGAAAGCCGGAACCCTCATCGATGACAGTTGGTTCGCCGCACGCATGGCTGCAGTAACGCTCCGGTCAGTCCGCAAGGTCTACGGCAACGGGCACGTCGCCGTGGAGAACGCCGACTTCACCATCGGAGATGGCGAGTTGCTGGTGCTGGTGGGTCCCTCGGGCTGTGGGAAGAGCACCGTTCTGCGACTCATCGCGGGACTCGAAGAGATCACCCAGGGAGAAATCCTCATCGGTGATCGCAACGTTACACAGCTCGCGCCACGCGACCGCGATATCGCCATGGTGTTCCAGAGCTACGCCCTCTATCCACACATGACGGTGGAAGAGAATCTGGGCTTCGGTCTCAAGCTGCGCGGTCACAGCGTGGAAGAGATCGCGCAACGCGTCGGGAAGGCTGCGGAGACGCTTGAACTTTCGCCGATGATGAAACGCCGACCGCGCGAGCTCTCGGGAGGCCAGCGTCAGCGCGTCGCGCTGGGTCGCGCGTTGGTGCGTCAGCCGCAAGTCTTTCTGCTCGATGAGCCGCTGTCGAATCTGGACGCCAAGCTGCGCGCCTCGATGCGTACCGAGATCGCGCGTCTGCATCGTTCCCTGGACACAACGATGATCTACGTGACGCACGATCAGGTCGAAGCGATGACGCTTGGGCAGCGCATCGTCGTCATCGATAGAGGCGTCGTACAGCAGATCGATGCACCAATGAAGATCTACGACCATCCGGCCAATCTCTTTGTAGCGGGCTTTCTCGGAAACCCCGCCATGAATCAGTTTCGCGGCCGCGTTCGCGAAAATGGCGCTGCGATCGAAGGAGAGGGCGCCATGCTGCCCATCGAACCCCGACCGGCGCTGCGGGGCCGGGAACTTGTGGTCGGCGTGCGTCCTGAAGACATGCAACGCATTGATGCACCCGCATCGCCGCACAGCATTCGCATTACGGCGACCGTCGAGCTCATCGAAGCGATCGGCAACGAAGCCTTCATCCATGCCCGGCTCGGCGCCTGGCCCCTGATCGTTCGATCCTCACCGCACGACCTTCCCGCCAGCGGCGCGCACATCACGCTGCATATCTCGCCGGAGCGCATGCACTTCTTTGACGAGCAGAGCGGGATGCGGCTGTAGGTTAATCCGGCGACAGACCCGGAACCGGGAATCTGCGGCACACCTCGCGCACTTCCTCGTGCAACTCGCGCAGCCTGGCGAGGTCGGCGTGCGAGCGCATCGCCTGGACCATCCAGTCAGCCACTTGCGCCATGTCCGCTTCCTTCATGCCGCGTGTCGTAAGCGCCGGTGTTCCCAGTCGAATGCCGCTTGGACGCAAAGGTGGGCGTGGGTCGTCGGGAATGACTTGCTTGTTGACCGTCAGACCTGCTGTGTCGAGTGCGCTCTCGGCGATGCGCCCATCGACGCCGAACGATTGCATCGTATCGATCACCAGCAGGTGATTCTCTGTGCCGCCAGTAATGAGATTGCAGCCGCGCTGCTGTAACTCGGCAGCGAGCGCGCTTGCATTGCGCAACACCTGCTGTGCGTATTGCCGGAAAGCAGGCTTGGCGGCCAGCTTCATCGTGACTGCGATTCCGGCGACAGCATTCATGTGAGGTCCGCCCTGCATGCCGGGGAACACGGCTTGATCGACCTTCTGCGCGAGGGACGAGCTGCAGAGAATCATCCCGCCGCGCGGACCGCGCAGCGATTTGTGCGTGGTGGTCGTCACAACGTCGAAGCCGTCGTCGAGCGGATTGCGAAGTGCGCCCCCCGCGATCAATCCACCGACATGCGACACATCGGCCATTGCAAGCGCACCGACTTCGTCGGCGATCGAGCGGAACTGCGCGTAGTCGAGTTCGCGTGGATAGGAAGAATGTCCGCACAGCACGATTGTCGGGCGCACCTTGCGAGCGATCTCGCGCACGCTCTCGTAATCTATACGACCGTCCGGCGGCGACGTCTTGTAGCGAACGAAGTTGAAGATCCTGCCCATGCACGACACCGGCGCGCCGTGCGTGAGATGTCCGCCATGCGACAGGTCCATCGCCAGCACTGTATCGCCCGGCGACAGACAGGCCATATAGACGGCCTGATTCATCGGCGAGCCGCTCAGGGGTTGCACGTTGACGTGCGGCGCGCGGAACAGCGCTTTGGCGCGTTCGACGGCGAGGAGCTCGATGCGATCGGTGAACTGCTGGCCGCCGTAATAGCGTCGGCCGGGATAGCCTTCGGCGTATTTGTTCGCGAAGACGCTGCCGTTAGTCGCGTAAATCTCCGGGAAGGCGTAGTTCTCGGACGGGATCAGTTCGATTCCGTCGCGCTGTCGCTGTTCTTCGCCGATGACTGCGGCGAAGACCTCGGGATCGGACGCTCGAAGACTATCGAAAGAGATATGCATGGCGGCGCTCCAGCACGGAAGTGGACGAATGCCCAGGCGAGCGGCCGTAAGCAGAGAACTCTGCACGCATGCTTCCCGATGGTTAGGCCCATCTACGCCAGTCACATGCGCGCGGTGATCGTAGCGAGACGGTTCCGTCGGAGCAAGAACTCTGAGGAAGAATCCCACGGACGCACAGAGATCACACGCAGAAGGACTGATTGGAAAATCCACGCGGGTTCTCCTTAACTCTCGTGGAACTCCTGGATCGATTCAGTGAGAATGAATGGACCAACGATAGCCGCAGACGCCCATATGCCTCTGAACTACGACAAGCTGATGAGCACGAAATTTGCGACTGCAACTCATCAGTACACGAAGAAGGACGCCATTCTCTACGCGCTCGGTCTCGGTGTTGGTTCGGTAAACCCGACGGATGCGAACGAGCTGAAGTATGTCCATGAGAAGCAGCTCGTCGCGTTGCCGACGCTTGCGGTGACGCTCGCGGCAGGCGCGATGCGCCTCGCGGACCCGGAGTTCGGCGTGAACTACCGGATGCTGCTGCACGCCGAGCAGTCACTGCGGTTGCACAAACCATTGCCCGTGGAAGGAACGGTTCACAGCGATACGACGATCGACGAGATCTACGACAAGGGCGCAAAGGGCGCGATCATGTACATGACGCGCAAGTTATACGACGCCGCCAACGGCGACCTGCTGGTTACGATGGGAACAGTGTCCTTTCTCAGGGCCGATGGCGGGTTCGGCGGCAAAAGTGACGGGCAGCCGAAACCACGGCCTGTTCCTTCGGAGCGCGCCGCGGATCTCAACGCGGAATTGCCGACGTCGCTCAATCAAGCGCTGATCTATCGTCTGGCTGGCGACTACAATCCGCTGCATATCGATCCGGAGCTCGCCCGCAGCGCGGGCTTCGATCGCCCAATCCTCCACGGCTTGTGCGCCTACGGCATGGTTGGCCGCGCATTGATCAAGGCGCTGTGCGGAGACGACCCCACGAAACTGCAGCGCCTCGACGTGCGTTTCACCAGTCCAGTGTTTCCGGGCGAACCGCTACAGGTTGAGATCTGGAAACTCGCTACAGGCGATGCGGCGTTCCGTCTCGTAGCGACGAACCGCAACGTCGTCGTGGTGGACTTTGGAAGGTTTGAATTTGCGCCATGAGCGCGGCGACAGGCCACAGCCTACAGCCGGAACGGGCGCGTTGGGTTATTCCAGGCTGTCGCCGGTAGCCTGTTGACTGTAGCCTTCCGCCAATGTTCTCTCCCTGCGGCGTCATCACCATCACGACCGACTTCGGTCATCAGGGACCCTTCGTCGCCACCATGAAGGGGCGCGTTCTCGCGCGATTCCCGGGCGCGAAGATCATCGACGTCACTCACGAAGTGCCGGTCTACTGGCCGGCGGAAGCAGGCTTCTGGCTGGCGCGCGCCTTTCCTTACTTCCCGGCGGGGTCGGTTCATGTTGCGGTCGTGGATCCCGGGGTCGGCACGAGTCGCGACATTCTCGCCGTGGTCGCGGACGGACATGCTTTCATGGCGCCGGACAACGGACTGCTTGCGCCGGTCGTGACACGCGCCAAATCGTGTCAGGTCCGTCGACTCGACACCGCTCGCTTGATGGCGCAGTTCAAGCTGCCGCCTGCGAGTTCAACGTTCCATGGACGTGACATCTTCGCGCCCATTGCTGCCGAAATAGCCGCTGGGCGGGTCGTGTTTGGAGATCTGGGTCCCGAAGAGACGGATATCGTGCCATCGTGGGTCGATGAGCCCACGGTGTCGGCGGAGCAGGTGGCCGGGGTCGTCATCACCATCGATCACTTCGGCAACCTGATCACCAATATCGATGGCAGCCTGATCCAGTCCTTTTCACACCCCCTGGTGCGCACGGGCGGCCACAGCTTTCCGCTGCGCCGGACCTATGGGGACGTGCGTCCCGGCGAGTACCTGGCGCTGATCAATTCCTTTGGCGTCATCGAAATCGCCCGCGCCGAGCAAAGCGCGGCCGAGGCATTGGGTCTTGGCCGGGGTGCGCCCGTCATAGTCGCCGCCCGCTGAGAGGGGTTTCCCGACGGCGTTCCGCCTTTCAGCTCAGAGCCGGCCCACGCATTTCATTGGGCCGTGTAACCCAAGTCCGACATTTCCATTCCGGCCATTGAAAACGGCCGCGCATCGTATATAGTCCGCAGGCTTCCGACCCAGCTGGGTTCCGATCTGATTGATTTGGCAGGACTTTTTCAGGAAATTGCATAATGGAGAGAGACGACGATCACTTCGATCTCGATGATGAGTTCGTTGCCGAGAGCGACGAAACACAGAACTACGAAAAGTTTATCGATCCAGTCGGGCGTCGCGCGCGTCCGAGCGCATCTGCGGCGGCAAAAAAAGGTAAAGCCGCGTGGAGCAAGCTCGAGGATGTGCTCGCCGAGCGACGACTGAAAAAAGAACTCAACGATTTCGAAGAAGAAGGATAGTTTCCGCGGCTTCAGAGCAGACCGGCCGGTCTGCGTTCTGGCCGCGGCTGGCTGAGTCGATTCATCCGTCATGGCGCGCAGTCTGCGTCAGTCGAGCGCCCGGGCACGGATTCACAATGGGGTCTCACATGACGATGGCTCACGCCACGCCTGGCGCTTCGCCCAGTGCGTCGCCCAACGCATCACCCAACCCGTTAGCCAATCCCTCGCCGTGGGTGGTGCTGAAATTCGGCGGCACGAGCGTGTCTTCGGCCGCGAACTGGAAAAACGTCGCCGACGTGCTGCGCGATCGCCTGTGCGATGGGATGCGGCCAGTAATCGTGCACTCGGCCCTGACCGGCGTCACCGATCGCCTCGAGGAGTTACTGAGTCTGGCCCTGGGCAATCAGTGGCAGTCGGTCATGGAGCAGATCGAGCAACGGCACCGCGATCTCGCGCGTGATCTCGGCGTCATCCCCAGTCCCGATCTCGAGGAGCAGTTCAAGCGGTTGCGGCAGATCGCTGAAGGGATCGCACTCGTAGGTGAAGTGAGCGAGCGTTTGCGGGCGCGGGTCATGGCCCAGGGCGAATTGATGGCCACCCGACTCGGCGCAGCGTTTCTTACGTCGCAAGGCCTGGACGTGCAATGGGTCGATGCGCGCACGGTTCTGAAGGCGGAACAGCGCCGCAAGGCCAGCATGCGCTCGACCTATCTGTCCGCGACGTGCGCATATGAACCTGATCGCGAATTGCAGGAGCGCTGGTCGCAGCCCGGCACGATCTGGATTACCCAAGGGTTCATTGCGAGCGACGAGAACGGCGACACGGTGTTGCTCGGTCGCGGCGGTTCAGACACCTCTGCCAGCTACTTCGCGTCCAAGCTGCAGGCGCGCCGACTCGAAATCTGGACTGATGTGCCCGGCATGTTCAGCGCCAATCCGCGCTCCGTGCCGACAGCGCGCTTGTTGCGTGCGCTCGAATACGACGAGGCTCAGGAAATCGCGAGCAGCGGCGCCAAGGTGCTGCATCCGCGCTGCATCATGCCGGTGAAGCAGTACGGCATTCCGCTCTATGTGTATGCGACGCAGACGCCGAAGCTGGACGGCACCGTCATCACCACGCACGGCGGCAACGTTGCAGCGCAGGTGAAGGCTGTCACGATCAAGAAGAACATCACGCTCATTTCGATGGAAACCGTCGGGATGTGGCATTCGGTCGGCTTTCTCGCCGACGCCTTTGCAGTCTTCAAGGACCATGGGCTATCCATCGACCTCGTGTCGACCTCGGAGACGAGCGTCACCGTGTCGCTCGATCCGGCGGCGAACACGCTCGATAAATCCGCTCTCGACGGACTCGTGCTCGATCTCGGCAAACTGTGTCGCGTCGAGGTAATCGGCCCGTGCGCCGCGGTGAGCCTTGTCGGTCGCAACATTCGTGCGATCCTGCACCGTCTCGGCGACGCGCTCGAGCTGTTCGAAGAGCAGAAGATTTATCTCGTCAGCCAGGCCGCGAACGATCTCAACATCACGTTCGTCATCGACGAAGAGCAGGGCGATCGGCTCGTGTCGCGTCTGCACGAGATTGCAATTCGCAAGATGACGGCGGATCGCGTGCTTGGGCCAACGTGGGAAGAACTCTACGGCCCGACCGGCAAGGTTAGTAGCCTCGCGCGGCAGTGGTGGCACGAACGTCGCGAGGATCTCGTCGCGCTCGGTCGCGAGCATGGCGCCGCCTTCGTTTATGACCGGGGGACGCTCACGACGAAGGCGCAGTCGCTCAAGGCGCTGCCGGGTATTGACGGCGTGTTCTATGCGCTCAAGGCGAACTGGCATCCCGGCATTCTCAAGCTGTTCCATGAACAGGGTCTCGGGTTCGAATGCGTGTCGCAGGGCGAAGTCGAGCATGTGCTGAAGACGCTGCCCTCGATCGATCGCAGGAAAATTCTTTTCACACCGAACTTCACGCCTCGTCAGGAGTATGAGTGGGGCCTGAAGCAAGGCGTCTGGGTGACGCTCGACAATCTGCATCCGCTCAAGGCCTGGCCGGAGGTCTTCAAGGGCCGCGAGCTATTCGTACGGATCGATACCGGTTACGGCCGCGGGCATCACGACAAGGTGCGCACCGCGGGCGTGCATTCGAAATTCGGCGTGCCGCTCTTCGAACTGGATGAACTCGAACGGCTGGTGCACGCCGCTGGCGTCAAGGTGATCGGCTTGCACGCGCACACCGGAAGCGGTGTGTTCAGCGTCGATAACTGGAAGTCGGTCGGCGACACACTTACCTCGCTGACACGGCGATTCAGAGACGTTCGCTACGTCGATCTCGGCGGCGGTCTGGGTGTGCCTGAACGACTTGGACAGCAGGGCGTCGTGCTGCCGGAGTTCGCCGCCACACTGGCCGCGCTGAAGGCGGCGCATCCGAATCTGACGTTGTGGATCGAACCGGGTCGTTACCTCGTTGCCGAGGCGGGTGTGCTGCTCGCGCAAGTCACCCAACTGAAAGGCAAAGGCGAAGTTCACTACGTCGGCGTCGCCACGGGCATGAATTCTCTGATTCGTCCCGCTCTCTATGGCGCGCACCACGAGATCCTCAATCTCTCACGGCTCGATGATCTCGCAACCGAAGTCGTGAATGTGGTCGGACCGATCTGTGAATCGGGCGATGTTCTTGGCGTCGATCGTCTGCTGCCGCCGACGCAGGAAGGCGACGTCCTGTTGCTCGCGACCGCCGGCGCCTACGGCCGGGCGATGAGTTCGACGTATAACCTTCGCGAGCCCGCCCCGGAGTTTCTGATCTGACAAGCCCGATCGTTGGTCCGTAGTCCGTAGTCTGTAGCCAGAGAGATTCGCCTTCGGCGTCTGCGTTTCGGTTCTGGCTACAGACTACAGACTACGGACCTGTGGACTCATGGGCCATGCCTTTGCTGCCGCGCACCGTCATCATTCTCGGTTTCGTCTCGCTGCTCAATGACGCAGCGAGCGAGATGATCACTCCACTCCTGCCGATCTTTCTGACCGCCGCCCTCGGCGCCGGTCCAGCGATCGTTGGCCTTGTCGAAGGCGTCGCGGAAGCGACTGCGAGCGTTGTGAAGCTCATCTCCGGCTGGCTTGCGGATCGCGGCTGGAATTCCAAGCGACTGGTGCTGAGCGGCTACGCGCTCTCAAACGGCGTGCGGCCGCTAATCGGCCTTGCGCTTGGCTGGCCGCTGTTGCTGATGCTTCGATTTGCGGACCGCATAGGCAAAGGTCTGCGCACCGCGCCACGCGATGCAATCATCGCCGGAGCGGCGGCTGCATCGCTTCGCGGACGGTCGTTCGGCTTTCATCGCTCGATGGATCACGCAGGCGCGGTGATCGGGCCAATCGCCGCCTGGCTGTTGCTCACCAACGGCGTCCCGCTTGCCCGCGTCTTCTTCTGGTCCGTCATTCCCGGCGCCTGCGTGCTATTGCTGATCGTGTTCGGACTGCCTCGGGATGCGCCGCGAGCGCAGGCGACATCGCCGGCGACCTTGCGCTGGAACGTACTGCATCCTCAGATCAAGGCGATGGTCATCGCAGCGGGCGGTCTCGCCCTTGCGAGCGTCCCTGAAGTATTCGTCGTGCTCTGGGCGCGCGACGCCGGGCTCAAAATCGAGTGGGTTCCATTGCTGTGGGCCTGTGCGAGTTTCGCCAAGATGTTCACGGCGTGGCCGGCGGGCGCGCTATCGGATCGGTTCGGCCGCGCAAAAGTGCTCGCGATCGGCTGGTCCATGCGCATCGCTATACTGCTGCTGATCGCAACGCTCGACGTGCGGGATCTGAGCGTCTGGCTGTTATTCGTGCTCTATTCAATGTCGCTCGCGTTCACCGAATCTGCTGAGCGTTCTCTCATTGGCGACCATGCAAGCGCGACCGAACGTGGCACGGCGTTTGGCTACTATCATCTGACCAGCGGCCTGCTGGTGCTGCCGGGCGCCGTCCTGTTCGGACTTGTGTGGGAGCAATGGAGTTCGTCGGCCGCGTTCATCGCGGCGGCGTGCGTCACCGCGGCCGCGGCAGCGACAATGTATCTGTTGAGCAGATCGACGCCTGTCGTGGAAAAACTTGAACGCTGAGGACTCGTATGGATTTCGAGGTAATCGCCGAGGGGCTTCAATTTCCGGAAGGTCCGATCGCAATGTCGGATGGCTCCATCATTCTGGTGGAGATTGCCCGCGGAACGTTGACCCGCGTCTGGAAAGGTCGGACCGAAGTCATCGCGAATCTCGGCGGCGGACCCAATGGCGCCGCAATCGGACCGGACGGCGCAGTGTACGTCTGCAACAACGGCGGTTTTGAATGGCGCACGTTCAACGGGTTGATGCTGCCTGGACGCGCTCCGGCCGAGTACACCACCGGGCGCATTGAAAGGGTGAGTCTCGCCACCGGCAAATTCGAGCGCGTCCGTGACTCGTTCGAGGGCGAGCGTCTCGGCGGGCCGAATGACCTGGTGTTCGATCGCACCGGAGGATTCTGGTTTACCGATCTCGGCAAACGCTTCGCACGGCAGCGTGACCACAGCGCGCTCTACTATGCGAAATCAGACGGCTCGCACCTGCATCGAGCCGTGTTCCCGGCAGTCTCATTCAACGGCGTGGGACTGTCGCCGGACGAGAGAGTCGTCTATTGCAACGACACGGATACGCAGAAACTCTGGGCATTCGACATCCCGGCCCCGGGCACGATTGCGCCGCCTTCAGGCCTGATGCGAGGACGAGTTGTCTGCACGTTGCCGGGCCATCAGCTACTCGACAGCCTTGGCGTCGAAGCTGGCGGCAATGTGTGTGCAGCCACGCTGATGAACGGCGGCGTCACCGTGGTCAGTCCTGATGGTCAGCATGAACACATTGCGTTTCCGGATCCCTTCACCACGAACATCTGTTTCGGCGGGAACGACATGCGCGACGCATACATCACACTGTCCGGAACAGGCAAGCTGATCAGGGCGCGTTGGCCGCGGCCGGGATTGGCGCTCAATTTCTCGGCTTGAAGTCGCGCGAGAGAAGCGAGGGAAACCCTTCGACAGGCTCAGGGCGGACGGAGCGGGGAGCGGATCAGACGGCTTCTTTCTTATTC
>JBOHZJ010000432.1:0-5799 GCA_050738395.1 Steroidobacter sp. | reverse complement strand
GAAAGGTTGACGGTTGACCGTTGACAGCCCGGAAACCGGACTCCCGCAAGGATCCCCCTGGGCGTCGCCTTCGACTACTCCCGAATCGCTGTGTTGTCGGTTGACGCTCGAGACAGCAGGGCGTCGCTGTGATTCTGGTTGTCAACGGTCAACCGTCAACGGTCAACCACGCCAGAGGTGGACTTCTCAGAAAGCGACCGTGAATCCGATCGACAGCACGTCGATGTCGCCTTGTGCGAGTTCCGAGCCGGTGTCGAACACGCGTTGGTATTCGAAGCGCGCGGCGTAGACCTCGGCGAATGAGAACGACGTCCCCACGCCAGCGAGCCACTCGGTGTTGCTGTCGGACAGGCGAAACGTCTCGGCGCCGAAGAAGTCCGTGATGTAGATGTTTGTCTCGTTCGTCGCGAACAGCACACCGCCGCGTGCGTAGAGTTCCCAGCGATAGCTCAAAGGAAGAACGCCGAGCGCGGACAATGCAATCCCGCTCGTGCTGACGCTGATCTTCTGGAACCACGGCTCCTGGTGATCGATGTGGGTCCCGAAGCTGTCGTTGCGGTAGCCGATCTCGCCGAGGTCGACGTACCCCGCTTCGAATGCGAGATTCGGCAGGAGCCGATACCCTGCCGCCATGCCGAAGCTGGAATCCGTGTCGTCCCCGAGTGTTGAACTGGTCTGCTCGGGCGTGAAGCCGAATTGCGAATAGACGAATGTCGCGAAGTCATCGAACAGCGCCTTGTCGGCCGCCTTCATCGTGGCGTTGCCGTAATGACCGGCGACGTAGAAGCCAAGCTCCGCGGCCTCAGCGCCATGGATCAGCGCGACGCCGGACAGACCAACGAGTGCGATAATCGCACCCCGTATTCCCACAATCCCATCAGCCATGACTAGAACCGCAAGTAATGAATCGGTCGGCAGACTCTACCCCGAAAACGCGGCGTGTACCCATGAGAGTTGAATTCATCAGCTACGCCGCCGCATCGCTTACGACGCTGGCCTTTCTGCCCCAGGCAGTGAAGGCGCTGAAGGAGCACGACACCCGGTCCCTGTCGCTCGGGATGTACGCCATTTTCACTATGGGCGTGGCGTTGTGGGGCGTTTACGGGTGGTTGCGCGGCGACTGGGCGATCGTCGCAGCCAACGTGATCACTGGCTCTTTGTGCGTCGCCATTCTGGTAGCGAAGATTCGCAATGACCTGTTTCCAGCCAAGCCGGGCGCGGCCGGGATCAGAAAGTGACGAGAATGCCCAACGTCAACACGTTGATATCGCCGACGCCGCCGGTTTGCTCCGTGCCGGCGTCCGGGATGTGCTGATAGTCGAGTCGCAGATCGTAGATCTCCAGGAACCGCATGCTCGCCCCGGCGCCGACGAACCATTCGGTGCTGCTTTCGGAGAAAGCGTCCTCGGTTTCGTCTCCGCCCGGATTCGCGAAGATTTCACCTCTGGGCCGAATATTCACACTGAATCTGTTCGTTGCAGTGAGTGCGCCTGCGCGGCCGTACAGCTCCCAGTTGCGGGTTACCGGCAGAATGCCGAGCACCGAGAGCTGGAAACCGCTCGTCTCGCTATCGAAGATGACATCGAGCGTGCCGAGATCGTTGCGGAACGCACCGCTGCTGGTTGCTCTGTACGACAGCTGGCCCAACTCCGTATAACCGCCCTCGAAAGCCAGATGACGAGTGAGCCGGTAGCCGACGAGAATCGAAAAAGCGGAATCCTGGTCGTCGAACGAGGTCCGGCGTTCGACCGGTGTGTAGAAGAAAAAGTCGTAAACGTC
Organism: Steroidobacter sp.; assembly: GCA_050738395.1. Classification (GTDB taxonomy): domain Bacteria; phylum Pseudomonadota; class Gammaproteobacteria; order Steroidobacterales; family Steroidobacteraceae; genus Steroidobacter. The sequence goes on along the minus strand of JBOHZJ010000432.1, from coordinate 4,020 downwards.
GAACGCGAAATCATCGAATAACTTTTCGTCGCCATCCTTCGTCACCTGGCCGTACTGTCCGCCGATATAGAAGCCGATCTCATTGGCATCCGCTGCACCCACACCGCCAAGGCTGAAAAGCACCAGCAATGCAACCGCTGCCGATCGGGAGTTCATGCGATCGTTCCGCCCCAGGTTCATCGAGATGGCTCGACTCTAACCGAAATTTATCCCGGCCCGCTCACGATCGTGGAAAGAAGCAACGGGGCCTACAGCGCGGACGCGACGAACTCCCCGAAGATCCTACGAATCCTCCCGGCAGGCTCGCTGCGCCTACGTATTAATGCTGTATTGAATGGCGGCGCGTGCACCGGCGATCTCTGCGTATCCAATCGGCTGGCGATCGGCCGGGCGGCCGCCCGGCCGACGTGGCGCCGATCACGCATGTGCAGCCACTGATTTACGCACGCCGATATATTCCAGTTCGGCGAATACGCCGACGACGATCGCTTGCCCGATCACGAAGGCGTACCCCGGAACGTTCGGCTGAATCCAGCTGGTGAACAGCAGCAGAATGCTGTCGATCGTCCATACCGCGTTCAGTGCAATCACCGCCCACACTCCGACGCGCGAAGGATGCTCGCGCGTCGCGAGATAACCGACGAAGACGGCGAATGGGATCAGCACCAGGCCGGCTTCGCTGATCAGATCGGCCGGCAGACTCAGCAGGTCGGCCAGCGTCGTTGCGAATAACAGCAACGCTGCCGCCATGCCTGCACTGCTCACGGCGTCGATGAGCAATACGCGACGCAGAAACATGGATGACCGGATCGGCTGCATGATGATCTCCTGCGCATCGGGCCACCGCCAGACCGATGCTCGAGTTTGAGTTTGAGTTTGTCAATGCGGTGTGGGCGGCGATCATGGTCGCGCTTCGGCGCGCAGTCGATTACCCGCGAGGTAATGGAGACGTGTGCGGGCTTACGTTATCTTCTGACGCCATGAACACTGCCGCACCCGTCGGACACCTGCTGCGCGAATGGCGACAACGCCGCCGCATGAGCCAGCTCGCTTTCGCCTGTGAGGCGGAGATCTCCTCGAAGCACCTGAGCTTCGTCGAAACCGGTCGCTCGCAACCGAGCCGTGAAATGCTGGTGCGGCTGGCCGAGCTGCTCGATGTGCCATTGCGCGAGCGCAACGCGATGCTGATCGCCGCAGGATTTGCACCCATGTTCAAGGAACGTGCGCTGAGCGATCCGGCGCTGCAGGCAGCGCGCACTGCTGTAGATCAGGTCCTAAAGGGTCACGAGCCCTATCCGGCGCTCGCGATCGACCGGCACTGGACGCTGCTCGCCTCGAACGCCGCCGTTGCACCGATGCTTGCCGGCGTAGCCGCCAACTTGCTCACGCCGCCGCTCAACGTGTTGCGCCTGAGCCTGCATCCGCAGGGACTCGCGCCGCGCATCGTCAATCTCCCGGAGTGGCGCGCGCATCTCTTCGCGAGGTTGCGGCGTCAGATCGACGTATCAGCGGACCCTGTGCTCATCGAACTGCTGAAGGAACTTGCACAGTATCCGGCGCCGAACGCCGGCCAGAGCGCAGCCGTTCATGACACGACGTCCATCGTTGTACCTTTTCGCCTTGCGGTCGGCGGCGCCGTTCTCAGTTTCATCAGCACGACGACCGTCTTCGGCACGCCAATCGATATCACGCTGTCGGAGTTGGCGCTGGAAACGTTCTTTCCGGCGGATGCTGCTACCGCGGCGATATTGCAGGGGAAGTGACTAGTGACTGATGACTGGTGAATAGTCAGATTTGGAACCGCGTCGAGCGTATGTCGGGCGTCGCGAGCCCCAAGTCAAAAGCCTGCGTTCCCGCACCATTCACCAGTCACTAGTCACCAGTCACTTCTCGAAATGAACGCCGTCTATCGAGTCGAAGGCGCCACGGCCGTGACCGACGCCTGCGCCGCCGGACCATGGGATCCGAAACTTCAGCACGGCGGTGCGCCGTCATCGTTGATCGCGTGGGCGGTCGAGCGCATCGCAACGCGCGAACCGATGCAGGTCGCACGTATGACCGTCGATCTGCTGCGGCCCGTGCCGGTCGCACCTCTGGAAATCAGAACTGAAGTCGTGCGCGAAGGTCGCAAGATTCAGATCTGCGGCGTCGCGTTGCTGCACGAGGGCGTCGAGGTAGTGCGCGCGAGCGTGCTCAGGATCCGGCGGCGCGATGTGTTGCTGCCGGAAACCGCCATCGAAGAAAAAATCGCATTGCCTGGGCCGGAGGAAGGACACGAACCGCAAGGCCTGCTCGCGAATTCAAACGCTTTCATCTCGGGACTATCGGTGCGCAGCGTGCGCGGAGACTTTCGTACACCCGGCCCGGCTGCGATCTGGTTTCGCGCGCATCGCCCCATCGTCGAGGACGAGCCGCTTTCGCCGCTGATGCGAGCGGCGCTGACCGCCGACTTCTGCAACGGCGTCTCCGCCGTGCTCGATTTCCGGCGCTGGACGTTCATCAACGCCGACCTGTCGATCAATCTGGCGCGCATGCCGATTGGCGAGTGGATTCTGCTCGACGCGCACACATGGTTGGGTCCGGACGGCGCCGGCATTGCGTTCGCGAAGCTCGGAGATGAACGCGGTTACTTCGGCCGCGCGGTGCAAAGTCTGGTGATTGAGGAGAGGACGTGAGTGGTGAATCGTGAATCGGAGGATTGAGTTCTGAGCCTGGCTCAGGGCGTTCTTGGTCACGACTCACGACTCACGGCTCACGACTCACGACTCACGACTCACGACTCACGACTCACCACTCACCACTCACCACTCACGGCTCACGACTCACAACTCACCACTCTCCTTCCTTCTCTCCTCCTCCTTCCTCTCCCGCCTCACGGTCATCACGACGGACCCGGCCGCAACGCCGATGACGGCAATCATCGCGGCCATGAGGAAGACGAGGCCGCCGGCGAGCCGCCATCCCTCATAGAGTCCGACAGCGAGGCCGACCGGCGTCGCCACGAGAAGCAATGGCTTGGCGATCTTCATCCATTGATTATTCGCCCCATGACTCTCGCCGGCAACGGGTTCGATGCGGCTCGAGGAAAACAATCCGCTCCGGAATCACCGAGCGCACAGAGAGAAGTCGCCAAATACGTTTTCTGATTGACGATTCAGAAGCTTCTCTCTGTGCGCTCGGTGCGAGCCTCCTGGTCGATCGGCTCACAGCGACGCAAGCTGCACCACGGTCACATGAGCATGTGTCTGCGCGACTGCGTCCTGGAAGGCTGCGTCCGCGCCGGCTGACCCGAGCGTCAGGCCGAAGGCGACGATCGCCAGGGCCATCGCAAAGCAAAGTCCACTGCGGGTCGTTTGGCTGAAATTTTCAATCGCGGTCATGGCGGCTCTCCTCTTGCTTCAAGTGATCCGCATCGGTCATGCGGCGTATGTTCGTTCAGATGCAGCGCCCTTCCGAAAGGTTGCAGGATCTGGAGGATTACCGGCGAATGGCGCGCGGACGCCGGTATGATGCGCGTCCAGCCCGCCGAGCGATTCTTGCCCATCGAATGCCGCTGCTCACTGTCAGAAACGCCGAACTCGCCTACGGACTACATCCGCTGCTCGATCGCGCATCGTTGGTCATCGAGGACGGCGAGCGCGTCGGATTGATTGGCCGCAACGGAACCGGCAAGTCCTCGCTACTCAAGGTCATCGCCCGACAGGCGTCGCTGGATGACGGTGAAATCGCCCTCCGCGATGGTCTGCGCATTGTGTTCGTGGAGCAGGAGCCCTCGCTGTCGCCCGCCGCCACAGTGCGCGACAGCCTGGTGCTGCGCGGTCGATTCGAGGCGATCCATGACGATCGCGAACGCTGGCGCCTGGAGGCGAAGCTCGACGAGTTCCTGCATCGATTGAACGTCGCCGATGAGCGAGCGCCGGAGACGACGTCGGGCGGTGAGCGCAAACGCGCCGCGCTTGCACTCGCATTGGCGATGCAGCCGGACCTGCTCCTGCTCGATGAGCCGACGAATCATCTCGA
>JBOHZJ010000431.1:0-11891 GCA_050738395.1 Steroidobacter sp. | reverse complement strand
GAGCGGGGCTTCACCGTATGGCACCATCTCCGAGTCCACCGCGGCGTTCCGACCCGCGGCGTTCGTTGAGGCGAGCAGCGGCGATTGCGCCTGTACCAACTGCTGGATAGCCGCGAGTTGCGCCTGTTGTTCCTCAACGACTGCAGCGAGCCGCGCGTTCGATTGCAGCAACGCGGTCGTGGATTCCAGTGTGCGTGTGTAGAGCAAGGCGAGCACGAGGCTCGGAAGTAACGCGAGCGCAACAACGGCGGCGGCCAGCGGCCAGCGATTCGCGGGCGGTGCGGAGGGTTCTTCGAACGGAGATTCCGCTTCTGGCGCCCTGGGGGTCGCTTCCGGCTTTGACTCGGCGGTAATGCGCCGGGCGAATGCTTCGAGACTCGCCAATACGAAGCGGCGCATTTCCGCTGCGTGCTCCTTAAGTGCGGGAGCGATGACGATGCGAATCGCGGTTTCAATCTCTCCAGCGGACGGGGTGGGCGTCGGGTCGATGCGCACCACCGACGCCCGGCGATGACCTGCGCTCGCGACGTTCTGGCCGCCGGCAATCGCGAGAGCCTCTTCACGCGCGCCGCGCCTTTCAGGTAGCAGGCGCAGTTGATACAGCACCCGCGATACGTCGGCCTGCTTGACCGTCTTGGGCAACACGCCCACCGCACCGAGCGCGCGCGCCTGGCTGACATACAGCTCGCCTTCCTGCGAGGTGTACATCACCACCGGGATCGTCGCCGTTTCGGGGTTGCCCTTGATCGCCTGAATAGCCTGAAAGCCGTCCATGCCGGGCATCAGGTGATCCATGAAGATCACATCCGGCCGGCCCTGCTTGAGAAATTCGAGCCCCGCCTCCGCGGATTCGGACGAATCCACGGCGAGTCCGTAGCCTTCGAGCATCCGGCTCAATATGACCCGGGCCGAACGCGAGTCATCGACGATCAGGGCGCGTTTGGACATCTTTGTGAGCGGCGACTGGCGGACGGTGGATGGTGAGTGACTTGTACATAGCGTAAGCGTCTGCGTGTCGCGTCTCAACGTTCGGACCGCCGATCGGATCGTCCGACCGCCTTCCCCCCGCCGGTCGCTTCTAGTCACTATCCGCTATCCGCCCGCCGCGATCCCGGGCGTATGCTGGCCGCGCTCCCCGGGACCGCAGAAGGAAGCTTGCCGATGGCGTACTCGACGGCGGACATTCGCAACATCGCGTTGGTGGGGCAGGCGGGAGCGGGCAAGACATTGCTCGCCGAGAGCCTGCTGGCCGAAGCCGGTGCGATTCGCGCACGAGGCAGTCTGGAGCGCGGCACGACGACCTGTGATTTCGATCCACAGGAAAAACAGCTGCTGCACTCGCTCGACGCCGCGATCGTACATTTCGAGACGAGTGGTCGCCGCGTCAACCTCATAGACACACCCGGCTACGCGGATTTTGCCGGTCGCTCGCTCTCCGTGCTCGAAGCCGTGGAGACGGCCGCGCTCGTCGTGAGCGCCGTCAACGGCGTTGAACCTGTCACGCAGCGCATGATGGAGTTCGCGGCAGATCGCGGGCTTTGCCGCCTCATCATCATCAACAAGATCGATAGTCGCGACGCTCATGCCGAGCACGTACTCGCCGACTTGCGCGAAACGTTTGGCCGCGAATGCCTGCCGCTCAATCTGCCGGCCGACGGCGGTCGCCGCGTTGTCGATTGCTTCTTTAAACCCGGCGACACGCCGCCAGACTTTTCATCCGTCGCCGCTGCGCACACCGAGATTATCGACCAGGTCGTGGAGGTCGACGAAGACCTGATGGCGCTGTATCTGGAACAGGGCGAGGAACTGACTCCCGAACAACTACACGATCCGTTCGAGCAGGCGCTGCGCGAAGGCCATCTCGTGCCGGTGTGCTTCGTCTCGGCTGAAACGGGTGCGGGCGTCAAGGAGCTGCTGGAGATTTTCGCGCGGTTGATGCCCAATCCATTGGAAGGGAATCCACCGCCGTTTCTGAAGGGTGAAGGGAGCGACGCGGAGCGCGTAAAGGTCGATGCGAATCCGGATCGCCACGTGATCGCGCATGTGTTCAAAGTGAGCATCGATCCGTTCGTTGGGCGAATGGGTGTGATGCGCGTGCACCAGGGCACGGTGCGCACCGGCGCTCAGTTGTTCGTCGGCGATGCACGCAAGCCGTTCAAGGTTGCGCATCTGTATCAGTTGCAGGGCAAGGAGCATTCGGAGATTCCGCGTGCGATACCTGGCGATATCTGCGCGCTGTCGAAAGTCGAGGAGCTGCACTTCGATGCGGTGCTTCACGATTCGCACGAGGAGGATCACTATCATCTGAAGTCGATCAGCTTTCCGCCTGCAATGGCCGGACTCGCGATCGAACCCGAGCGACGCGGTGAAGAGCAGAAGCTGTCCGACGCGCTCCACAAGCTCATCGCCGAGGATCCGTGCGTGCGCATCGAGCATCATGCGAGTCTCAACGAGACGGTGCTCTACGGGATGGGCGAACTGCATCTGAGAGTGTTGCTCGAGCGGATGGGCGAGCGGTATGGGGTGCGTTGCAAGACGCGCGCGCCGAGCATTCCATATGGCGAGACGATTACCCGGCCGGCCGAAGGCCATCATCGCCACAAGAAACAGACGGGCGGCGCGGGGCAATTCGGCGAGGTGTATCTGCGCATCGAGCCGCTCGATCGCGGCCAGGGATTCGAGTTCGTCGATGAGGTGGTCGGCGGCGCGATTCCTTCGCAGTACATTCCGGCCGTCGAGAAGGGCGTTCGGCAGGTGCTGAATGAAGGGGCGATCGCAGGCTTTCCGCTCCAGGACCTGCGCGTGATCGTGCACGACGGCAAGCATCATCCGGTCGACTCGAAGGAAGTCGCTTTCATTGCCGCGGGACGACGCGCCTTTCAAAGCGCGTTTCGCGAAGCCGGGCCGATCGTGCTCGAGCCGATCGTACGTATCGAAGTGACTTCGCCAAGCGCCGCGACGGGCGACATTACCGGCGATCTCGCAACGCGCCGCGGCCGCGTCAACGGCAGTCAGTCCCTCGCCGGACAACGTAACCGCATCACGGCGCTCGTCCCGCTCGCCGAACTCAACGATTATCAATCACGCGTGAAATCGCTGACCGGCGGCGAAGGCGCATACACGATGGACTTGAGTCACTACGATCCCGTGCCGCCGCGCAAACAGCAGGAGCTGATGAACGCGTTCAAGCAGGTGGAAGAAGAATGAATGACGGCCGCTGGGAGCAAGGCCATTGGCAGGAAGGCCTTCGGCAAGCCAGAAACTCTGGACGTCTGGCTTGCTGACGAAGTCAGCCTTCCTGCCGCAAGCCTCCCTGCCGATCGGCCTTTATGGGGTCCGCTACGGTTTCCTGAACCGATACATGAACTGATCGGTCTTGTGGCGGATCGAAGCGTCGAACACTTCCTTCGTGTGATCGTCTTCCGAACTGCTGAACGCATCGCTCTCGCCGTCGAAGACCAGGCCGGCTGCTTCAAAATCGCGCTTCACCACTGCCGGGTCGATGCGATGAGTTGCATCGACGCTCACCGCGGGGTCGCTGCCGGGCGCGGCGACATGGTCGACGACCACGACGACAGCGCCGGATTTGAGTGCGCGGACAAGCGTCGCGAGTGCTTTCGCGGGGTCTGTCGCGGGCCAGGAGTTGTCCTTCGTGCGCCAGTACAGGTCGTGATACGACTGCACGAACAGCGCGGCGTCGAGATTGTTGGGCTCGAGCGGCGCCGCTTCCGGCGGCGTGGTGAGCTGGACGACGTTTGGCAAACGGTTCTCGCCGTAGCGCTTGGCAGGTTTCTCCGCTGCGTACTTCAGATACGGCGCGTTGTTATACGCGATGACCTGGCCGTCCGGACCGACGATGCGCGACAACAGTTCCGTGTAGTAGCCGCCGCCCGCCAGATAGTCCACGACGCGCATTCCCGGCTTTACTTCCAGATACGCGAGCACTACTGCGGGCTTGCGCCATTCGTCTTCTTCGCGATCGCCTTCGAGTCGCTCGGCGTTTGCGATCGACGCGTCAATTTCGGGCGCGACGCCCGCCGCATCGTCCGCCGCGGCAGTAGCGTCGGCTGGAGCCGTCGTTGCAGGAGGCTCCTCGGATTTCTTGCTGCACGCCGTCAGTGCGAAGCACATGACTATGAGCGCGGTCTGAATGGCGTACTTCATTCTGCAGTCTCCCTCAGGTCATCGAGTTGTCCGGCAAGTTCTGTCAGTTCACGGCGCAGTCGTTCGCGTTGGGCAGAAGTCAGTGAAGCATCGAGCGCTTCGAGCAGTGCGAGTGAATGATTGCGATTACGTTCGTTCTTCGAATTGTAATCGGCTGTCCATTGCGTGTCCGGTTGCCGGAGCAATTCGAGCACACGCTGCTCCTTCGCCGCCATCGCGGTCTGGGCGCGCAAGGTCTCCAATAGCAATCTGCGCCACTGACTCTGACTCTCCAGCCAATCGTTTGCCATCGGCTCGAGCTGCACGACGCTTTGCCCGATCAGCACCTGCTGCTCGTCGGTCACGCTTCCGGTCCAGCGCTTGAGTTGACGTCGCAGGTCACGTGCACGATCTCTGCGCCATGCACCTTTGGCGATTGCCTTCTGAGCCTCCTCGGAACGTTCGAGCGAACGTTCCTCCAGCTTCTTTTCGAACTCATCCAATTGCGCAGGAGAGAGCAGAGTGAGCAGGCGCGCCGCCTCGGGCGCTGTTTGTGCAATCACGGCTTCGCCGAACGCCTCGATGCGCTGCTCTGCACGCTCGTATGCAGCGCGGTCCCCCGGCGTGGAGACCTGGTTTGCAAGCTCGCGGAGGAATCCGGCGTAGCGGCCGAGCTCGGATGCGCGGTGCCATTCAAGCGTCCGCGTCAACCACGACCGCAGATCCTCGTGCTGCTGAGGCTCGAGCGATACCAGACTGCCGAGATACCACCCTGCCAGCGTGTCGAGCCGGTTGTAGACGAGCTTCGTGCAACCGGCGGCGATGAACGCGAGCGCCACGACCACGCTGATCTGCGTCGCACGAACGAATCGGAATCGAAGAGCGTCCACAGCCGACATCGTACACACCATCAGGCGTCTGGATGATCGCTACAGACTCTCGAATGCCAGATTGGTTCGTCCAGACTTCTAGCGCCTCAAGTGCGATTGATCCTGCCGGTCGACGTGCGACAGACGAGCCGGTGTGCGAGACGCACGGATTTTGGTTGTGCACCGCTTTGAAGCATCTGGATCAACAGATCCGCGGCGGTATACGCGAGATCGTAGCTCGGCTGATGAATGGTGGTGAGGCGGGGCCACACCGTACGCGCGACATACGTGTCATCGAAACCCGCCACCGACAAGCGGCCCGGCACGCTCATCCCCATCTCATGCGCCGCCATCAGCACGCCCGCCGCCATATCGTCGTTGCTTGCGAAGATGGCAGTCGGGGGGTTCGGCATGGCGAGCAACTGACGTGCTGCTTCGAGGCCGGACTCGAAAACGAAATAGCCTTGTTTCACCAGCTGCACCTGGAACTGGATGCGATGCACTTTGAGCGCCGCCTTGAAGCCCCGCAGACGCTGCCCGCTCGCGAAGTGATCCGGATGGCCAACGATGAAGCCGATACGACGATGCCCGAGGCCGATCAGGTACTCCGTCATTTCGCGCGCTGCGCCCTCGTCGTCCATGTCCGCGTAGGGTGTGTTGTGTCGCACGTCTTTGGGCGCAATGCGGACGAACGGCGTCGAGCGCCGATCGAGCGCACGAATCAAAGTCGCCGATTCGCTGAGCGGCGCTGTCACGATCAGCCCATCGAGACGCGTTTGATCGATCAGACCGAGAATCTCCGCTTCCACCTCGTCCCCGCATCCAGCGACCTGATGCATCAGCAGCTGGAACTTGCCTTCGCGGCAACGGGACATGGCGCCGTGCTGAACCTCGACGATGTAGTTCGCGCTCGGATTGCCATACACGAGCCCGATCAGATGCGAACGGCGGCCCGCGAGACTGCGCGCTGAGAGACTCGGGTAGTAATTAAGGCGCTTGACCACGGCAAGCACGCGCGCACGCGTTTCTTCGCGAACGTTTGGTTCGCTATTGAGGACGCGCGATACGGTTTTGATGGCGACGCCGGCCTCTTCAGCGACGTCCTGAATTTTCGCTCGGCGCAGAAGCGCATCTGACATGAAGCTTCTCTATTCCGACGCTCGCGCATCCGCGAGTGAGGGACGTCTGGTTCAATTGCAGGCGATCACGTCGCTCAGGCCAGTGTCGAGTCGTACGTTCGCAAAGCGAAGTTGCAGCGCGCCGCTCGTAGCGAGCGTGAACGGAGCTGTAATGTTGCGCATATCGGCGCCGCTCTTCTGGAAACACTGCAGAAGCATCTTGAACTGCCGCCACTCGCCGCGCGGCGCACTGCGTAATTGCGACTGGATCGGAACAGCGCCGCGACATTGCACACCGCATTCAACGGCGAGCTCGACTCCGGCGGTTGGAGCCGCATCGACGCGGTAGTCGAACGCCAATGAAAGCTGTCCATTTGCCTCGCGCTGCAGATCGACAGGCGCCGCTCCCCTGAGCGCAAGGGTCGCCGCTTGATCACCGGACCATGTCGCCAGGCGTGCGTCTTCCTGCGTCGCGTGATCTACCGCGACGATTCGCAACGCATTGCCGGGCGAACTTCCGGTCGCGCCCTCGAGAGCAACAGCGGGCTTGTCGGGCTCGCCCGCCACGAGCTGCCATCCTTGCCCAGGCTTGCCGCTGGCGAAATAGATGCGGGCGGCTGCACGGCCGCTGGATGGCGGCTTGTCCTCGGAAAGCATCGGCAACGAGCCCTCGTCGCCGTAGCTCAGCCCAAAACCGAAAGCGAACAGCGGCGGTTGCGAGCCCGGAGCTGCTGTCGTTTGCAGCGTCGTGCGCGGCCAGGCGAAAGGCAGGCGGCCTTTGAAATCGTGATTCACTGAACCATCAGCCTTCGCGAACAATACGTCCGCCACGCCGCCGCCTTCGGAGCCCGGCAGCCACGCGGCGATAAAGGCGTCTGAAGCGTTCAGTTCAGGATTGACCCACATGGGTCGGCCCGACAGAAACACCGAAACAACGGGAACGCCGTCCGCCTTGAATTTGCGCAACAGATCGAGATCCGACTTATCGGCAGGCTGGTATTCGAGGGTGTCTACATCACCCTGAAACTCGGCGTATGGATCCTCGCCGAAGACGACGATTGCTACATCCGGTCTGGCGCGATATTCGCCGTCGATGCTCAGGGTCGCGCGCCCGCCGCCCACCTTCACCGCCGAACGTATGCCGCTGAATATCGACTCCGCGTGCGGAAAATGCGCGTTCGTCACGCCCGTCCCCTGCCAGCTCAGAGTCCAGCCGCCGTTCTGTTTCGCAATGCTGTCGGCGCCGTCTCCCGCGACCAGCACGTTCATGCCGGGCTGAAGCGGCAGCAGATGATCGGAGTTTTTCAGCAGCACCAATGACTCTCGCACGGCCTGTCGCGCCACCGCACGATGTTCTGCGGAGCCCAGTAGATCGAATTGGCCAGCGGGTGCGCGCGTGGACGGCTTGCCTGCCTCGAACAGACCAGAGCGCAACTTCACACGCAGGATGCGTCGCACGGCGTCATTCAGGCGCGGCATCGGAATTTCGCCCGAGCGAACCTGCACAAGAGTGTTCTCGTACAGCTCTCGCCAGCTATCGGGCGCCATGAACATATCCAGGCCTGCGTTGATCGCCGCCGCGCAGCTCGCGTTCGTGCAACCTTCGACCTGGCCGTGCGCATTCCAGTCGCCCACGACGAAACCTTCGAACCCCATTCGATCCTTCAGCACGTCGGTGAGCAGGCCCTTGTGGCCGTGAATCTTCCTGCCCTGCCAACTCGAGAACGAGGTCATCACCGCCTGTACACCCGTCGCGATCGCGACCGGATAAGGCGAGCCGTGAATCTCGCGCAGTTCCTCCTCGCTCGCTCGTGCGTCGCCCTGATCGCGGCCTTCGAACGTGCCGCCGTCGGCGATGTAGTGTTTCGCGGTTGCGATCACGTGATCGCCGCGCAGGAAATCAGCGTCGCCGACTTCGCCTTGCAACCCTTTGATGATGGCTGCGGTGTATTCGCGCACCACGGCGGGACTTTCGGAATACGACTCATAGGCGCGGCCCCAGCGCACGTCCTGCACTACCGCGATGGTCGGCGCGAAAGTCCATTCCTGGCCGGTGACGCGAAGTTCGCGAGCGGTGATCTCCCCGATACGCCGCATGAGGTCCGGATTGCGCGTCGCGCCGAGCGCGACGTTGTGCGGGAAGAGCGTCGCTCCAATGATGTTGTTGTGCCCGTGTACTGCATCGACGCCCCAGAGAATCGGCACGGCGTGTCGACCGTCGGTTGTGTCCATGGATGCGGCGTAAAACGCGTCCGCTGCATCGAGCCAAACTCTCGCAGGCGCCAGGTCGTCGCCGCCGGGCGCCGAATTTCCTCCGTTCAGGACCGACCCGAGTCGATACTTGCGCACATCCTCTGGCGTTACACTGCCGATGTCGGCCTGGACGATTTGTCCGACTTTCTCCTCGACGCTGAGTGCGTCCATCAAGGCTTCGAGACGCTGCTCGATGCCGCTGTCATCGATGGGCGGACGCTCGACGCTCGGCCAGCGATCAGGGTGGACAACAGACGGGGCCTGCGTGGGCGCAGTTGGTTGCGAAGCCTCGTTCGGCGAACATCCGCAAACAGTGATGATCTGCGCGATGAAGGCGAGCGTCATCGTGAGACGCGCGCCGCGGCGCTTCGACTGAAACATTCTGTGGTACCTGCGTCGGATAGAGGGTCTTGCGATCGACCCGCTGAAAGAGCATCCCACGGCCGTGACAACGTTGTCAATTTGATGTGTTCAGACGCGCGTACGCTCACGCCGTCAGCCACGCGAGTTCTATTGCCGGAACCGTCGGCCGCGCGCGCTTGGCGAACCTGAATGCAGCCTTCATCATTCCGGAATGACAAGCGGAGCGCTCGACGATGTAGATGAGCAACGCGAGCGCCGCAGGCAGCTTCGGCAAAACGTGAGCGTTGCAGCGGCGCTGTGTGCGCTTTCGATCGGCGGCGCGGCGCTTGCGATCAATGACGCGAATTTGAGTATCGAACGACTCGAAGGCCCGGGTTGGAGCGCGCAGGGAGTGACGCTGAATGTGGAACTGAGCGGTATAGCGCCACGCGCCCGCATGACGATCGCACAGTTGCATTCTCCGGCGTTGACCGACGACCTTCGAAATGTTCGCATCGACTGTCAGGGCGTCGATGTCTCTTCAGACGCATTCGCCTGTGCGCAAGCGGTCGTCCTTGTCAATTGGCCAGGGCTGGGCGAGCAGTCGATCAACGCACGGGTCCGCTACGGCCGCCGCAACGGTGCGCTTGATATCGCAGCCGACGGCGTCCGCCTGGCGCAGGGCGCAGCCGCTGCTGAAATCTCGCTGCAAGAGCACGGCTGGCGCGCCACGGTCGATGTGAAGCAGGCGCCGATCGATCTGGTCTTGAAGCTGGCGCGACAGTTCGGTGCTCCTGCATCGCCAGTATCGGCCGACAACGGCCTGGTCACCTTTTCGGCGACCGTTCACGGAGTGAACGCCGCTTTGCAACGCGCCAACGTCGAGGCAACCATTGCCGGCCTGACGGCCAACAATGAAAGCGGGACCCTTGCGACTGACAAGCTTTCGTTCGAGTTCAGCGGCGAGGTGCAGCGCTCGGCGCACGCGTGGCAATTCTCGGCAGGCGTCCGATCACATCGAGGTCAGGCGTATGCGCAACCGATTTTTCTGGATCTTGGCGCACATTCGTTTGCGATGAGTGCAAGCGGCCAGATAAATGATGCGCAACGAGTGACGCTCGAGAGATTCTCTATCGATCACAGCGGCGTCTCCCAGGCTCACGGCCGCGCAGTCATCGATCTGAATCACGAGCAGCCGCTTCGGGCTCTTGGGCTGCAGCTGAATTCGCTGCAGTTTCCAGGCGCCTATGAGAGCTACTTTCAACCGTTGCTGCTTGACACCAGTTTCAAATCCATGACGACGACGGGAGCTATCGAAGGCGAGATCGCGATCGAGGAGGGCCTGCCGCAAGCGCTCGATCTCACGTTCAGCGATGTGTCATTCGACGACGGCGCTCGCAATTTTTCCCTTTCGCAACTCGGCGGGCGCCTGCTGTGGCGAGGCGAGCAGAGCGCAAGCGCCGGTGATGATGAACAATCCGCGAGCCTGCCATCGACTACGTCCCGCCTGCGCTGGCGTAGCGGCGCAATGCTGGGTCTGGAGCTTGGCCGCGCTGAGCTGCGCTTCAGTACGCAAGGCAGGGAGTTTCGTTTGCTCGAGCCCGCGCGCATTCCGGTGCTGGACGGCGCTATCGAGCTTGAGAGCTTCCGCATTCGCAACGCAGGCACGCCGACGGTCGCGTTTCTGGTCGACGCCGCGATTCAGCCGATTTCAGTGCAGCGCCTGTGCCAGGCCTTTGGCTGGCCTGAATTTGGCGGGCGCGTGGGCGGGGTGATTTCGAAACTCAGGATGCGCGAAGGCGTGATCACGCTGGGTACGACCTTGCAGGCGCAAGTTTTCGACGGAACGGTGAAGATCAGCCAGCTGCGACTGGAACAACCGTTTGGCCAATGGCCGAGATTGCATTCGACCATCGCACTGGAAGATCTCGATCTCGAACTCCTGACTGGCGCCTTCTCCTTCGGACGCATTACGGGCCGTTTGTCGGGAGCGATCAACGAACTGCAATTGTTCAACTGGACGCCGGTGGCGTTCGACGCGCGGCTGTTCACGTCGCCGGGCGATCGCTCGCGACATCGCATCAGCCAGCGCGCAGTCCAGAACATCGGCAACATCGGCGGAGGCGGCGCCGGCGTCACCGCCGCGTTATCGAGCGGCTTTCTGCGATTCTTCGATGATTTCAATTACGACCGCCTTGGCCTGTCATGCCGTCTGGAGAACGAAATCTGTCGTATGAGCGGCGTTGCGCCCGCGCCGAACGGGGGCTACTACCTCGTCAAAGGTAAGGGGTTGCCGCGCATCGACGTCATTGGCAACTCGCGGCGCGTCGACTGGCCGCGCCTGGTGCAGCAGCTCATCGCCATCACGGAATCCGAAGGTCCCGTCGTCCAGTAAGGGCGAGGTCGATTTGTGCGGGTAGACCGCTAGCCAGAGCTTCCCTAGCATTCATTTTCAGTTCATTGCGTCGACACACACTGTCGGTCGGATCCTCAATCAAGGAGTTCACGATGCCGCGTTACGCCCCCCTCAAACTCGCCGCTCTCTGTTTCGCCATGTCGGCGTGCGTCACGATCAACGTCTACTTCCCTGCGGCGGCTGCCGAGGAGGCTGCTGACAAGATCATCGAAGACGTGTGGGGTGCGGAACAAGCGGGTGGATCCCCGGAGAAGCGCGACGATAAGCGAGGCGAGATCGAGGATGAGGCGTCGAACCCCGATGCAGCGCAACGCGTACTGCTTGCGGCTGCAGGCTCGATGCTCGATTTCCTCATTCCGTCCGCCAACGCCCAGGCGGACCTGAATATCGCGACGCCTGCCGTGCGCCAGCTGACTCAATCCATGGAAGGACGCCACGCGCAGCTGAAGAGGTACTACGACTCAGGCGCGGTCGGTTTGACGCGCGATGGCCTGATCGAGGTGCGCGACCAGAATCTGGTCCCGCTGCCCGAGCGCAACAGCGTGCGCAAACTGGTCGCCGACGAAAACGCCGACCGCGCCAATCTCTATCGCGAAATTGCCGCTGCGAACGGGCATCCGGAATGGGAGACCGATATTCGCTCGACCTTTGCGGAACGCTGGGTGAGCAAGGCCTTAGCCGGCTGGTACTACCAGGATTCGAGCGGCGCCTGGAAGCAGAAATAGCCCCCATATATAAGCGGCTTCAACC
>JBOHZJ010000430.1:0-13865 GCA_050738395.1 Steroidobacter sp. | reverse complement strand
AATACTTCATCCGCCTGCTGCCAACTGTTGGCGACCTTGCCTTGCAGGAAAACTTCAAGAGCCTGGGCTTCTTCCGTCCGCCAGCTCTCAGTGACCTTCTGTTGAACCTCGTCGCAGTGGTCCACATGGTCTGCAGCCCTGAGCGCCTGCGTCAAAGCGTCCATCAGAACGCTCTTGTGCTGCGCCGGGATGCTGCTGCCCGCTACGAACTGCAGGGTGTCGCGGAGTGCTCCGCTATCGCGTGTGTCTTGCATGACGCACTTGTAGCGCGCTTTGGGCGATTTACCTAGCGTTCGTCGATGCGGGCCGGGGTATCGGGTTTGAACGCCCTACCGCGTAGGCGACGCCGTAGACCACCTGCCTGGCGCTTCAGGGAACTATCGGCTGTGCACCCGCTTTCACAGGAGCGAAATCGCTTCGATTGAAGCCTTCCGCGGCGGCTGCCGCGCCCGGTGGGCGTGTTCTGGAGTACCTGTCAGTGAGGAGACGACAATGCGTGCAATGATCAGCCTCTGTGCAATGCTGCTGGTGGCGGCCATCGGTTGTTCGAAGACCGACGATAGCGCCGATCGTACTGCGCCATCGATGGATGAGGCGCCCGCTACGAGCACACCCGGCGACATGACGGATCCGAGTGCGCCAAGCGACCCGGGAACCATGCCGCCGACGGATCAGTCGACCCCGCCTCCGGCCGATGAGACAATGCCGCCGGCCACGCCGCCGCCAAATCCGTAAGCAGTCGTGACTCGCCCGGGTCTCGATCCTGTTCGAGATCCGGGCGCCGCGCACTATTCCTTCGCCTTGCTGATCTTTGCCTGCGCCTGCGCCCGCGCGCTGGCGTCCGTTTGCGGTTTGTCCTGCAGTGACTTCGCCTCTGGCTGATACGCAAGACGCGCATACACGGCGAAGTGATCGGATCCGAACTTCATTCGCCACCAGCAGAGAAATCGTCGTTTGCGGATCGACGTCGCTCGCCGTGAGCACCTGCTTCGGAGCAAGCGGCGTGTAGCGGGCGATCCGGAAACCTTGCAGCAGCAAGGCCGCGCCCAAGGCGCCGAGCACGAAGACCTCGTACCAGGTCCCGATATCCCAGGCGACAAGAAACGCGCCCAGCACAACCAGCCCCGAAACCATGATCTGAGTGCGGGGAAAGTCAAAGACCCTTATCCACCACGCTTCGTGGCGAATGAGAGGCAGGAAGCTGGCGGCGGCGAGCACAGCGGCAAGGCCAAGAACGAACACTCTCATTTGTCGCCGCGATCTACTGCCGGGTGATCGCGCTGCGCCGGTTGCGCAATACGAACTTCTGGATCTTGCCGGTCGCAGTCTTCGGCAACTCGGCGACGAAATCGAACCGGTGCGGGACTTTGAAATGCGCGAGGCGACTGCGACAGAATTCCCGCAGCTCGGACTCAGTCGCCTCGGCGCCCGGACGCAGCACGACGAACGCCTGGGGCGCCTCGCCCCATTTCTCATGCGGCATACCGACGACGGCGGCTTCCAGCACCGCCTCGTGACGCAGCAGCGCGCCTTCGACTTCGATCGATGAAATGTTCTCGCCGCCGCTGATGATCACGTCCTTGTAACGGTCGCGAATCTCGACGTAACCGTCCGCATGCACGACCGCGGCGTCGCCGGAGTGGAACCATCCGCCGCGAAAGGCTTCCGCGGTTGCTTCCGGATCGTTGTAATAGCCCTTCATCACGACATTGCCGCGCGCGACGATTTCGCCCAGCGTCTCACCGTCGTGCGGCACTTCGGCGCCGCTCTCATCTACAACGAGCAGCTCTCCGGACGTGATGAGTTCGACGCCTTGTCGCGCCTTGATGTTCGCGAGCGCGGCCGGCGCGAGCTTCGCATCCTGCGGACGAGACTCGCAGATCGTAATGAGGGGAGCCGTCTCGGTCAGGCCGTAGACTTGCGTGATCTGCCAACCGAGTTCGCCCTCGATGCGCTCGATGGTCGCCGCCGCGGGCGGTGCACCGGCCGTCAGCACGCGTACGCCGCGGCGAACGGCGCGTCGCTCCTCCGCGGGACCGTTCGCAATGCCGATCAGAACAGTGGGCGCCGCACACAGCACGCTGATCTCTTCCTGTTCGACCTGGGCGTAGACCGAAGGAGCGTCCACCCTGCGCAGGCAAATGTGCGCGCCGCCGACCGCGGTGACGATCCAGACGAACGTCCAGCCGTTCGCATGAAACATCGGCAGCGTCCACAGGTAACGGTCTGCCTGCGTCATCGGATGGTGCACCAGCGTGCCGACAGCGTTCACCCAGGCATTGCGATGCGTGATCATCACGCCCTTGGGCCGGGAGGTCGTGCCGCTGGTGTAGTTGATGGTGATGAGATCGGTCTCGCCGATCGCCGGTCGGGTGAATTCGCCGGAGGCCCCGGCCAGTGCTGATTCATAGTCGAGCCAGCCGGTGCGCCGACCTTCCAGTGCGACGAAGTGCTCGACGCCAGGCAGCCGGTCACGAATACCTTCGATCGCTTCGAGGTAGTCGGAGTGCGCGCAGACCACGCGTGAGCCGCTGTG
This sequence comes from Steroidobacter sp., assembly GCA_050738395.1. Lineage (GTDB taxonomy): Bacteria > Pseudomonadota > Gammaproteobacteria > Steroidobacterales > Steroidobacteraceae > Steroidobacter. Next base: position 11,329 of record JBOHZJ010000430.1, on the reverse strand, counting down.
ATGGATCAGATAAACGAAATCTTCGACCGTGAGCCTGTAGTTGAGCGGGACAAGCACGGCGCCCAACTGCGGCACGGCGTAGAACGACTCGAGCATCGCGTGTGTGTTCGGCGCGATCAGGGCGACGCGATCGCCCTGTTCCACGCCGAGACCCTGTAGCGCAGCCGACCAGCGGTCGCAGCGATCGAAGAACTGGGCGTAGCTCAGCCGCAGCGCACCGTCGACCACCGCTTCGCGATCCGGATATAGCTTGCGAGCTCGGCGCGCGAACTCCAATGGCGTCAGCGGCAGTTCCACGAATCGCTCCCCCTGATTTTGAACGACCGTTTCAGCGCGCGCGCTTCACCGGCGCATACGCGATGCATTCCACTTCGACGCGAGCGCCGAGCGCAAGCCCGCTTGCACCAAGCGCGCTGCGCGCCGGATAGGGCTTCCTGAAGAATTCGCGATAGGTGGTGTTGAATGCGCCCCACTCGGCGATGTCGGCGAGGAACACTGTGCATTTCACCACGTCGGCGAGCGAGGCGCCGTTGCGTTCCAACACGTCCCTGATATGCCGGAAAGTCTGCCGTGCCTCTGGAACGATGCCGCCGGGGACGACGCGGCCGGTTGCGGGATCATCACCAATCTGGCCCGACAGAAATAGAAGATCGCCGGCCCGCACCGCCTCGGAAAACGGAAAATCCCGCTGTTCCGCCTGCGGCGAATTGAGGAACTCCGGTTTCTCCGTCCTGGTGCGATCTGCTGCGTGCGCGGACGCGGCGAGCCAGAGCGACATACTCGAGATCAGTATCTTCCGATACGAGCAGATGCGTTCGCGATGCATGCGGGTCAGCTCCTGGAAAATCGGGACAGGTGTTGTTCGAGAGATTGCGGCAGCGAGAAGCGTCGCACATCAATCTGCCCGATGCACTGCCGTTTGCAGGTCAATTCAGGATGCATTAAGCGCTGACTCGCTCAAATGGCTGCAACAGGGTCGTTGGAGTCACAGCGATGAGATGCGCGATGAGATCTGTCCTTGCAGTAAGCGTGCTTGCTCTGTCGCCATGGCCTGGTCATGCCGCCGGCGCATCGGAAGGCCGGATTTCGCCGAGCGCGCCTGTGGCGCCCGATCCCGCACGCACATCGAGATACGAGAGCGCCCCGGCTGAAGCGGGGGCGAAGGCGGCCGCAACAGCACAGACGAGGAAGCATGCGGCGCAGAAGGCGCCAGGCAGCCGCGCTCTGCGCTCTGCATCGGCATCGCTTTCCGTCCGATCCTCGTATTTTTATATCTACGACGCCGGCAGCCTTTTGATCACCGATCGCGACGGCGATGACTACCACAGCGAATTCCGGATTCGCTTCGACGCCGACTCGACTGTTGGCGACGCGTTGGTATACGCGGCGCTCTACATACGTCGCGTCGGAGACGATGTTGACTGGACGCTCTACCATACAACCGACGACTTCTGGATCTACGGGCAATCGACCAGCGACGACTACTACGTCACAACGACTCTCGATGATGGCTTCCCGACCGGCGATTACGACGTACTGATCGATCTGTATGAAGTCGGTTACAGCGACATGGTGGCCACGATCGGCCCGAGCGACAGCGGCGCATTGGGCTATCTGCCCCTCGAGGAAGCTGGCCTGGACATCCCGGCCGAAATTCCGGGCTACGACATTCACGACGTGACCACTACGCTGATCATCGATTCGGATCAGGATGGCTACTATTCGCGCTTCGGCGTCGACTTCGATCCGGACGCCGATTTCGACGGCAGTCTCGTATATGCGATTGTCTGGGTGCGGCCCCAGGGCGGCGAGTGGATCGAGGAGTTCGTCTCCGACGATTTCCCGGTGGATGCGGCCGGCTCGGCCGATGCTTATCGCTTTACCGCCGACTGGAGCAGCGGCTATCCAACGTCCTACTACGACGTCCAGATCGATCTGCACGATTCAGCAACGGGATTGCTGGTCGCATCCGCAGGAAGCGAGCGTCCAGAACTCTCGCGGTTGCCACTGGAGGATCAGACGCTGGATCGCGCCATCAATCCGCCGAGTACGGGTGGAAGCGGCAGTGAAGCATCGTCACGAGAACGCGGCGGCGGCGCGCAATCCTTCTGGTGGTCGCTCGGCTTATTGTCGCTGGCGGTCGGTCGACGGGCGGCTGCAACTCGCAGCCGCTCAGCAGGAAGCCGGGCTAGCGGCGCATCTCCGGGATGACTTTCATGAGTCCCGTTCGTGTTCGCCCTGAGATTCCACGGATGGGCGCAAGACTGAAGAACCCTTCGACCTGGCTCAGGGCGAACGCAAAAGAGACAGCATCGCGAGCCCTCTTTATCTTTTTCCGTTCGCCCTGAGCCCGTGAAGGGTTCCGTTCGTCCTGCAACTTACTTGTGAGCGCACACGACTGGCCGCACCGCTCACTTCTTGCGCGCCGCAGCGGCTTTCTCTTCTTCTCTCGCGCCCGCGAGAATGCCCGGCAACGCGTAGTTGCCTTCGTGGCAGGCGTACTCGTGCATACGTTCCTGCGTCGCGTTGAAGGCAAGTTCGCCGCTCCAGGACTGCGCGAAGGTCGTCGGATCTTCGATCGTGAAGCGATACGCAATCTGATTTGGTCCGACGCGCGTGAGTCGTTCCGTCACCTTCAGATTTTCGGCGGCGCCGCGAAAGATCTGTTCCTTGCGGAAATTCGTCGTTTCGATCACGAGCGTGTCGCCCTCCCAGCGACCGACCGACTGGCCCATCCACCGTCGCGCGCCGGCGGCTGCTCCCTTCCCGTTCAGTGAGACGATGCGCGTGTCGTGCACCATCTCGATATGGATGATCACGGCGTCCCTGGTCTGTACGATCTGATACATATTGTTGTAGAGCAGCGGCAGCATCGGCGGGCCGGCGCTTGAATCGAATGACATCAGGCAGCGCTCTCCCAGAGGCCGGCGCTCCGGACCGTCGGCCTGCACATAACCTGCGTACATGTAGCCCAGTCGCGCCTGACCCGCCGGCGTCAGCGGCGGCACTTTGCCGCTTTTTGGCTCAATGACGATTGAACTGCGCTTCTCGCCGTTCAGCGTGATGAGCTTGCTGCCGGGGTCGATCCAGAAAGCGTTGTAGCCGCAATTGACGCCGCTGAATCCGAAGCCGCACTCCGTGGGCAAGTCTTCGATGCCATGAGTCGGGTCGGTGGGTTTGTCCTGATCCTCGCGGAACTGCGCGAGCCCGCGCTCGAGCGCAAGCGCCTCCTCGGGTTTGAGAACCAGCCGATCGCCGAACTCAGGCGCGCGCTCGAGCGGCGTGATCGTGGCGTTCGTCCAGAAGCCCTGCAGATCAGGCTGGCCGTACTCGGTGCGCGGCAGCTTCCAGTTCGACTCCTGCGCGTTCGGCTCCGCGGTAACCACGGTGGAAAATATGAAAGCCGCACAACCTGCGATCGCAATGTGTGCGCTCATTCTGATTGGCGCTCGAACCTGCATCGTCATCGCTCCCCTCATCTTCCCGTGTTGATGCGCGTGCGCGCTCGCCGCCGATTCTGAGGACGGGGTTTAGAGAATGCAAAAAACCGGTTCGCCCATGGTTACTGCCCGGACCCAGGGCGCATCGACAGGTTCAACGAGTTGGTCGCCTCCGCTTGTTCTCTGGTGCGGAGGTTTTCTTCCGCTTCGGGCGCTTTGCCTGCGCCTTCACTGCCGCCGCTGCGGCCTTGCGCGCCCAGAGCTTCAGCTCATCCGGATCCTCCAGCACATCCGCAGGCGCCTCGAAATAGCTCATCGAGTACGTGTCCGGGTCGTCCGCAAACGGACGAAATGGCGCGCAGCCGCGCGACAGGTAATCCGTTCGATTCGACTCGTCGACCTTGAAGTACAGCGTGTCCTCGGCGATCAAGCCGAAAAACACGTCGTCCGCATACAGGCCGACGCCGCCGAACATGCGTCGGGACCTGACGCGCGCAAACGGCGCCAGTTGATCGATCACGTAGGCGACATAGTCCGCAGAGACCGCCATTCGAACTCTCTCTTCTATGTGAACCGCCGCCGCTTCCGCAAAATGCCGAGGCTGATCACTGTCGCGAATATTTGCACTTTCGTGCGTTCACCGACAGCGTCAACGAGCCAAACCGTTGCGCTCCAACGTGTTAGTCGAGTTGGCACGCGCGTTGCTCGTCTGTTGCTCGAGCTGCGATACAGCCGCCGGGTACGGGGCCCGGACATAACAACATCGGGGTGCTGACTTGCTGTGCCATTCTTGCCGCGCAACGGACGCGCCGTTGCGTTCTACGCCTGTGCGCTTCGGTTCGTTCCTCCTGCTTGTCTGTTCCGCTCTGGCTGCGTTCGCGCCGGTCGGCCTTCGGGCCGACAACGTGCGCGGCGCCTGGGATCCGCAGGTCTATCCATGGCCGCTGATTCCGGTGCACGCCGTCGTGACGCCGGATATGCGGATCATGTCGTACGGAACCGACGGCGTCGGCCGCCAGACGGGTTTCTTTATCTACGATTTGTGGGACATCAGTGCGGGGCTCGAGGGTGGTCATCTCACGCTCGACAACGTAACCGCCACCGATGTCTTCTGCGGATCGCAGCTCGTGCTGCCGGAAGGCGGCCAGGTGTTCATCGCAGGCGGCGACAACTGGACCGGTACGGGAACCACCAACACTGGCAACAACAACTCCAATACGCTCGATCTCTCGAGCAACGTCCTGAATCGCGGCGCCAATATCAATCGCGCCCGCTGGTATTCGAGCTCCTCCGCCCTGTTGAGCGGCGAGGTGTTGATTCAGGGCGGATCGGGTGGAACGGATCGTCCCGAGATTCGCGGCGTCGACGGCGTGTTCCGCTTGTTGAACGGCGCCGACACGAGCGGCCTCGATTTCATGTACCCGCGCAACTTCATTGCGCCCGACGGCCGCGTCTTTGGATATGACAGCGCCGGTCGAATGTACTACCTCAATCCGACCGGCGCCGGAGCACTCACCACCGTCGGGCAACTCGCTGCGAACTACCGCGGCAACGATGCAAGCGCAGCGATGTTTCGTCCCGGCCGCATCCTGCAGTTCGGCGGTGCATCGAATGGGGCGACGGTCATCGATATTACGAGCGGAGCGCCGGTCGTAACGCCTACACAGTCGATGTCTTCGCAACGCAGACTCGTGACTGCGGCGATTCTCCCCGACGGCAAGGTGCTCGCCACCGGCGGCAGCGCTGTCTGGAACCAGCTGACCGGCGTCAACAACTCTGCTGAAATCTGGAATCCCGCCACCGGGGCCTGGACACGCGGGCCGGATGGACAGCGCGCGCGCCTGTATCACTCCATCTCGCTGTTGCTGCCGGATGCGCGCGTACTGGTCGGCGGCGGCGGTGCGCCGGGCCCGCAGAACAATCTCAACGTTGAAATCTATAACCCGCCCTATCTGTACGACGCATCCGGTGCGCGCGCAGTGCAGCCGCGGCTGACGTCCGCACCCGCGGAGATCGATATCGGCGAGACGTTCTTCGTCGACTTTACGGACGCCGCGAATATCAGCCGCGTGACGCTGGTCAAGTCAGGGTCGGTCACCCACAGCTGGAATATGGAGCAACGGTTCGTCGAACTGACGTTCGTGCGTTCGGGTTCGCGGCTGCGCGTGCAGGCGCCGACGCGAGCGGCCGACGCGCCTCCCGGATTCTGGATGGTGTTCGCCCTGAACGAAGCCGGCGCGCCATCGCACGCGCGAATTCTCAAGATCAATGTTGCATCCGACTGGAATCCGGCGATCACGCCCACGCTCGCCGCCCCCGGCAATCAGTCCGGGACGATTGGCGCCGCAACCGGGTTGCAACTCGTGGCCTCGGATCCGAACGGCGATGAACTGGGATTTGGCGCAAGTGGGTTGCCCATCGGCCTCGCGATCGATCCCACGACGGGACACATCAGCGGCGTCCCGACGGCTCCAGGCGCCTACCACGTGGTCATCGCCGCGAGCGACGGCTTGAACTCAGCGACGCAAGCCTTCGTATGGACGATCCTCGACCCCACGCCGCTGGAAATACGGTCGCCTTCTTCCGCGACGCCAAGCCTGGTTGGCGGCGAAGTGACGTACACGGCGGACGTAAACAACGGAGTCAACCCGCAGCTTCGCTGGGAGTTCGATGACGGAACGCCTGCCACGGCTTGGTCGACTTCGACAAGCATCAGCCACGTGTTCACTCGACCGGGCGTTTACTACGTGACGGTCACCGCGACGGATGATCGCGGCGTTCAGAGTTCGGAAACCTTCGTCCAGACGGTGCATCTGCCGCTCACCGCCAATCGGCCGACCGCATCGAGCAACATCGCGACTGAAGCGCGTCACGCGGGCAACGCCCGAATCTGGGTGGTCAACCAGGACAACGCTTCCGTCAGCGCCTTCGATGCGGCGACGAGTGCGAAAGTCGCTGAGATCACGGTCGGCGCCGCACCACGCGCCGTGGCGATCGCACCGAACGGGAGAATCTGGGTCACGAACAAGTTCGGCAGCTCGATCAGCATCATCGACCCGGGTTCGCTCACCGTCGTACAGACGCTCCCGCTGCCCCGCGCGTCGCAGCCATTCGGAATCGTCTTTGCGCCTACTGGCGCAGCGGCGTTCGTTGCACTTGAAGCGAGCGGCAGGATCCTGAAGCTTGACGCGACCACCGGTGCAACCCTGGCGAGCGTAAACGTCGGAGCGAATCCGCGGCATCTCTCCGTCAGCGCAGATGGGAGTTCGGTGTACGTCTCCAGATTCATCACGCCGCCGCTTCCCGGCGAGAGCACGGGCGTCGTGCAAACGTCCGGCGGCGGCGGCGAGATCGTCGTCATTGCAGCGCATACACTGTCAGTGACGGGCGCGATCAGACTCAGCCACAGCAATAAGCAGGACTTCGAGAGCCAGGGCCGCGGCGTGCCCAACTATCTGGGACCTGCAGTCATCTCGCCCGACGGCACGCAGGCCTGGGTTCCTTCCAAACAGGACAACATCGCCCGTGGCGGCCTTCGCGACGGCCTGAATCTGGTATTCCAGAATACGGTGCGGGCGATCTCATCGCGCGTGGATCTCACCTCCGGCGTGGAGGATTTTGCGGCCCGCATCGATCATGACAATTCCAGCCTCGCCAGCGCGGTCGCGTTCGATACGCGCGGGATCTATATGTTTGTCGCGCTGGAGACGAGTCGCGAAGTGGCGGTGGTGGATGCGCATGGGCAATGGGAAATCTTCCGCTTCGACGCAGGTCGGGCGCCTCAAGGTCTGACGCTTTCACCGGACGGCTCACGACTGTTCGTCAACAACTTCATGGATCGATCGGTCGGCGTCTTCGATCTGGCGCCGCTGATCGAGAGCGGCCGGTCCGAGGTTCCCGCCATCGCGACATTGAACGCGGTTGCGATCGAACGCCTTGCGCCGCAGGTGTTGAACGGAAAACAGTTGTTCTATGACGCGCGCGATCCGCGGCTTGCTCGCGACCGTTACATGAGCTGTGCGTCGTGTCACAACGATGGCGGACAGGACGGGCGTGTATGGGACCTCACCGGAATGGGTGAAGGACTGCGCAATACGATCAGCCTGAACGGACGAGCGTCGATGTCGCACGGCTTTCTGCACTGGAGCGCCAATTTTGATGAGCTTCAGGACTTCGAAGGCCAGATACGCAATCTCGCCGGCGGGACTGGCCTCATGTCGAACAACGATTTTGCAAGTCGCAGCCAGCCGCTTGGCGCATCAAAGGCCGGCGTCAGCGCCGATCTGGATGCACTCGCTGCGTACGTCGCATCCTTGTCGACGTTCCAGAGCAGCCCCTGGCGCAACAGCGATGGTTCATTGACCGCGGAGGGGATTCGAGGACGCACGGTGTTCGAGACTGCGGGATGCGGCTCGTGCCACAGCGGCGCGAAATTTACCAACAGCGGTTCGGCGACGCTGCTGAACATCGGCACGCTCAAAGCGTCCAGCGGTTCGCGTCTCGGCGCCGCACTCACGGGAATCGACCCGCCGACACTGCGCGACGTGTGGGCAAGCGCTCCGTATCTGCACGACGGCTCGGCGGCGACCCTCGAGGACGCCGTCAGAGCGCACCACGGAGTTGCTCTGAGCGCTGCCGACATCGCTTCATTGAGCGCCTATCTCCAGCAAATCGGCGCCGAGGAAAGCAGTGCGCCGCCGCCGGCGCCGACAGGAGGAAGCGGTCTTACAGGCAGATACTTCACCAACACCAGTCTGACCGGCACGGCCAGAATCGTCCGCAACGAAGACGTCAATTTCGACTGGAGGAACGGCTCACCAGGGGCGGGCGTCGGCGTCGACAATTTTTCGGTGCGCTGGACGGGTGAAGTAATGACGCCGGTCGGCGGCGCCTTCCGTTTCCGGACAGTATCCGACGACGGTGTGCGCGTGTGGGTGAACGGCGTACGCGTCATCAACAATTGGTCGCAACATTCGGCTACGACCAACACCAGCAATTCGATCACGTTGGCCGCCGGGAGGAAGTACACCATCCGCATGGAGTACTTCGAGGCTCGCGGCAGCGCGGTCGCGCGATTGCAATGGCGCCTGCCTGGTTCGGCGACTTACCAGCCGATTCCGCGTCAGTACTTGTATGGAAACTAACAGTCAATGCGACAGGAACGCGTGAGGATGCGAAATTGAAGCGGCGGGGCAAGCAAGTGCACCACGCCCTCCTCCCGGCTCTGCTGCTTGTGAGTTGCATCCCGAGGCTGGCGGCGTCGGCGCCCGAGCGAACACTGCTGGCCGATCCGCCGCGGCAGCTGAGCGACTTCCAATTGACGAGCCACGAAGGCGAGTCGGTGCGGCTCTCCCAGTTGCGAGGCGCGCCGGTGCTTCTGTTCTTCGGCTTCACGCATTGCCCCACGGTATGCCCGGCAGCGCTGCAGCAGCTGCGGCAACTGGAACAGCAGCATCGCGCCGAACTGGGCGCTACCCGCGTCGTCGTCATCAGCGTCGATGGTGAGCGCGATACACCGCAGGCGCTTCTGTCCTGGTTGACGCCCATTTCGAAAAATTTCATCGGGCTCACTGGCGCGCCCGCAACCGTGCGCGCCATCGCGTCGCAATTTTCTGCCGCGTTTTACAAGACTCCGGGCAAGGCGGCGTCCGAGTACCTGGTCGAGCACAACTCGCAGATCTTTCTGATCGACAGCGGCGGCAAACTGCGTGCAACTTTTTTCAACGCCCCGACGCTCACGATCGCTCAAGTGACGCAGTCTGTCGCACGTACGAGCGCCGCGCCGTAGCTTCGAAGGATGCGATGCGGCGTCGCCGGCCTCTCGCTCTTCCCGACCCGTTCCTGTTGTAATGCACTCAAGACCAACGAGGCGTGCATGGCGTGTCCACAAACGAAATGTTAAGTGCACTTGCGAGGAGTTTTCTGCCGATCGTATTCATCGCGACATGCGTTGGCGGCTGCAAACCGGCGCCTGACGCCCGGCGAGTCGATCTGCTCATCGTCGGGGGCGCCGCCATTGATCCCGGCAGCGGGTCGATTATCTCCGATGCAGTGATCGCCATAGACGACGGGAAAATTGCGGCGATTCAAGCGAGCGATGCGACGACGTTTGTCGCTGACGAGACGATCGACGCTGCCGGCAAGTACGTCATGCCCGCGTTGACGGACATGCACCTGCATTGGGGCAACGGTACGTTCGTCGAACGAGACGACCTTGTCGAGACGACCCTGGCTCGCAGTCTTTACTACGGAGTCACGCGCGTTCTCAACATGGGGTCGAACGCCGCCTCGCCTGCGCATATCGACGCCTATCGACAAAAGCTCCGCGATGGAACCTGGCAAGGCCCAAGGATCTATGCCGTGGGTTCACTCGTGACGGTTCCGGGGTCTCACCCAACGTCCACGAGAAGACTCGCGAGGACACGCATCGAAATTCTATCGGCGCACAGCTGCCGGCAAGCGCATCGCCGGCAAGCGCATTCCGCAGCAGGGTCAGTTGGAGAGCCCCGACCTCTTGATGAGCGGTCGGCTATGAAAGCTCAACGCGGAATCCGCAAGCGGCAACTACTTCATCGGGAATAGAGCGTCTCGGCTTGCCGCAGCCCGCGAACCCAGGATTGACCGAGCGTGTGGGCGTGCAGTCGCAGATGGTTCAGCCGCCCCAAAGCACGGCCGAAGACGTTGCCCTTGGGTTGCATCGCGAGTCGCCAGGCATCCGGATCGATGTTGAGCCGCTGGATGATGGACGGGTGTTGGTGAGCGATGAAGCCGCGTTTGTCCGATCGGATCGCCCGGCCCGTCCAGTGGACCAACTCAAGGTAATCCGTCAATCCACACGGCAGCGCCTGAGTCGGTCTGGGCGCTGATTTGAAGGGGCGCAACGCAGCGTGCTCGACACTCGCGGACGATCCCACTGCGGCGTCACTCTTGAGTTCGTGGATGCGCTGGTAGATCGAGGTGAACTCCGACTGCTCTGGTGTTGCGGCAATGCCAGCCCGAATCGGGTTCAGATCGACGTAGGCCATCGCGGTGAGCAGCCCCGCTTCATCCAGTAGCGCCTGGGAGCGAAAACGACCTTCCCAGAATCGCCCCGTGCAGCCATCTTCCGCATTGGCGCGGCGGGCCAGATGCTCGTTCAGGCACTTCATGTACCAGCTGATATCCGACAGCCGCCCGCGCCAAGTCTCAATGAGTCTCTCGGCCGCTTCGCGTTGCGCTCGCCCGGCCTGCCCGTTCCGCCATTGCGCCACCAGCGGCGGCGTACTGAACAGCGCTGTCCATCGGACCACGACCTCCTCCTGACTCCAGGTCCTGGCGCGCGCTCGATCCACATACAGGACCAGGTGATAGTGATTCGACATGACGGCGTAGGCGCAAATGTCGATGGCGAAGAGCGATGACTGTTGCGCCAAGCGCTCCAGCACCCAGGCTTTGCGATGGGAATAATCGCGCCCCGCGTACTCATCGACACCCCACAGCCACGCGCGCCGCACACACCGGGCGACCACGTGATAGTACGGGGTGTCCTGCAACGAGATCAGCGTCTTGCGGGCGTAGGTCATGGTCACCATTGATCCGAGCCGCGACATGAACTGGCTCGGGGTGACTTCATTGTTACCAATTACCAATCCATCGATCAGCGATTAATTGGCGCGTTCGCGTAGAAACTCGAATTCGATGCGTGTCCTGGTGGGATCTTCACGCCAATCCATCGATCAGCGATTAATTGGCGCGTTCGTGTAGAAATTCGAAAATCGATGCGTGTCCTGGTGGTGCTGCCACGATGCGTGTCCTGGTGGGGCTGCCACGAGGCCGGAGCGGCACGTAACCGAAATACCGAAACCCTGAGCTGACCAGGGTTTTACGGACACTCAGATTCCCAATACATT
>JBOHZJ010000429.1:0-4376 GCA_050738395.1 Steroidobacter sp. | reverse complement strand
AGCTCGCACACAATCTCTCGCTCACCGCTTGCGCCGAGGGCGTGGAGAGGTCGCCCGCCTTCGAGTTCCTCGATCAGATCGGTTGCGACGCCATCCAGGGCGATTTCATCGCGTCATCCATGCCGGCGTCCGAAATCGAAGCCTTCATCAACGTGTGGAACGGCGGCGATCACACCCTGGTGCCGATCGTACGGAAGTGAGAGAGGAAGTGAAGAGCCGCGAAAGACCGCAAAAAGGAATGTAAATGTCAGAGTTGAGAGGGCTGGCCGTACCGAGCATCTGCGTCGTAGCTGAATGCGGATACGGATAGGTGCGCTAACTGATCGATCTATTCGGACGCGTGTTTACTTCCTTTTTGCGGTCCTTCGCGGCTCTCCTCTTGTCCGATCCTAGATCGCCCTTCTCAGTTTGTCCTTGGACTGGCGCAGCAGATTCAGCGGTGCGGAGAGCACGATTCTCGTGCCGGCGCCGGGTTCTTCGAAGTTGATCGTGCCGCCCAGCATGCGCGCGCGGTATTCCATGATCTTCAGGCCCATGCCCGGGCGGCCCTGTGCGAGACCGGCCGAAAGGCCGATGCCGTCATCGGCGATCGACAACTGCAGTTTGCGGCCCGTCGAGCGAAGATCGATCGCGATCGACTTCGCGCGCGCATAGCGCGCCGCGTTCGTCGTGGCTTCCTGCGCGACGCGGTACACGTGAGTCGCGGCGCCTTCTTCGAGTTCCGGCAACTTCGGCCCGCCGTTCGCGAACGTGCACTCCAGGTTGTACATGTCAGTACAGCGCGCTGCGAGATGCCTGAGCGCTTCGGTAAGGCCGCCGCGCTCGAGATTGACAGGCGCAAGCCCGCGCGCGAGTGAACGCGTGCTCTGAATCGCGCGCGCCAGCAGATCGCTGATCTTCGCCGCTTGCGGAAGATATTGCGGCGATTCGCGCGACAACTGCACCTCCAGCCCCTTGAGCAGCAATGACAGGCCGGTCAGCTCCTGGCCGAGGCCGTCGTGCAGATCGCTGCCGAGCCGGCGTTGCTCGCGATTGGAGATTTCCAGAATCTCCTGTTCGAGCGCCTTGCGCGCGGTGACTTCCTGAACCGTGCACACGAGCCCCGCCACAGCGCCGTGATCGCGCAACGGCACATGCGTGAACGTAAACCAGCGCACCGATCCATCAGCGAGAATCCACGCGCGCTCCTGATCGGTGAGCGGTCGACCGGTCCGCATGGTCGTCGCGGCCTGCGCCTCCATATCGACGACATTCTCTTCGGCCCACAGCTCGGACAATCGCTTGCCGAGCACCTCCTCGCGCTTCTTGCGCAAGGTGTCCAGCAGCGCGCGATTGACCACGTTCACGCGATTCTCGAGATCCACGGCGTAGATGATCTCGGGCAGGCTGTCGATCAGCGTTGCAAGCAGGACTCGTTGTTCTTCGAGTGCAAGTTCCGCGACGTGGCGCTCGCGGCGTTCGCGCGCTTCGGTGAGCGCGCGTTTTACGACTGCAGGCAGCCGCTGCAAACGATCCTTCAGCACGTAATCGGTCGCGCCGCTCTTCAGTGCTTCGATTGCGCGTTCTTCGCCGAGGGATCCGGACACAAAGATGAAGGGCGCATCCGGCCGCTTTTCAAGCACGATCCGCAGCGCGGCGAGACCGTCAAAGCCGGGCAACGTGTAGTCCGCGAGCACCAGATCGGGCGCTGGACCGGCGAGCGCGGCGCGGAAGTCGGCTTCCGACATAACGTGCAGCCACTCGACCGAGAGTCCGTTTTTCGCAAGCTCGAGCTGGATGAGCTCGGCGTCGTTCGAATCGTCCTCCAGCAGCACGAAGCGCAGAGGTGCAGTCACTTCCTTTTTCATACCACGCGTCATCGGAAAGGCCCGTTACACCGTAACACTCCGGAGCGACTGTGGAAAATGGGGATTGCCGAGCGCTTGTGCGCACGCAAACTGAGGTGCTAGAACCCGTGCGATCAATCTCTTTACCGAAAGGACGTACACACTCATGGCGGAACAGACCCGGATTGTCATTGTCGATGATCACCCGTTCGTGCGCGAAGGCCTGAAACAATTGCTCGCCGGGCAAAGCGATTTTGTGCTCGCGGCGGAGGCCTCATCGGTTCAGGACGCACAGGCCGCGATCGCCGGCCATCATCCCGACGTCGCGGTCGTGGACCTTGCGCTCGGTCCCGACGATGGAGTGGAACTGGTGCGCTGGATCCGCAGCGACCATCCCGATGTGCGCGTGCTGGTGTTGTCCATGCAGGACGAGGCTCTGTATGCCGAGCGGTTGCTGCGATTGGGCGTCAGCGGGTACGTCATGAAGAACGTGGCAGGCACGGATTTCCTCGGCGCATTGCGCAAAGTGGCGCGCGGTCAGCGCCACGTGAGCGCGGCCATGGGCGAGCGACTGCTGAGTCAGGTGCAGCGCGGCCGAGCCCCGGGCCTGGACGAAGATCCGGTCTCTGCGCTGACGGATCGCGAAGTGGAAGTGTTTCGATTGATCGGCGAAGGCATCAGCACGCGCGAAATTTCACAGCGCCTCGCCCTGTCCATGAAAACCGTGGATGCGCATCGCAGGCACATGCGCGAGAAGCTCAATCTGCGTTCCACCAGTGAGTTGATCCGCTACGCGACCCAATGGGTGTCCGACCGCGGCGGCGCCCCGGAAGTGACTAGCGACTAGTGACTGGTGAATGGTCAGAACGGAATGCCGCAGTGCGGCTCTCCTCCGACCAGCTCGCCATCGGCTGCTGGTCGGACCCGAAGAAACAGGGCGCTCGGCGCTCTGACGAGTCACTAGTCACCAGTCACTATTCACTGCCAGATCATCGATCTGGCCTGCATCACGCAGGCGCGCGAAGGCGCGGGCGCCGCGTCCGACATTAGGGGATTGGCTGATATCCCCTACACGCACCCTGCAACACCATCTTCGCCGTTAATGGCGCACCCGACTGGCGCCGTTCAATGTCGCTTACGACCCGAGTCCTGATACTTCTGGCGAAGAAACTTCGTGAACGCTGCGAACCCGATCATCAACGCACCCGATGCGACTGCGGACGCAGGCGGCGCCGCGTCTGCTGCGTTTCGCAACGATGCTCTGCGCCAGTTGATCGAAGCACTGCCGCAATTCGCGTTCATTCTCGATCGGGGCCTGCAGGTGCTGATTGCGAATCGCAGCATCGGCCGGCGCAGTCCGCAGCAACTGGAAGGCATGCCGGTCACCGAGGTGTTTCCCCCACACCTGCATGCGGCGGCGCTCGCCACTTTGCATCGCGTGCTGGCGACCGGACAGATGGACGGCTTCTCGGCCGAGATCGAAGGTCTGGGCGGGGAGTCGCGGCACTTCGATATTCGCGTTACGCCGATTCGCGAAGCGGACAAAATCACGGCCCTGACGCTGATTGCCAGCGAGACCACCGAGCAGATTCGCGCCGAGCGTGCGATCGCTACGCAGGCGCGCATGATCGAATCGATGCTCGAGGGCGTGGCGGTCATCAATGACGAGGGCTTGATCGAGATCACGAATCCAGCCTTCGACCTGCTGTTTGGCTACCGCCGCGGCGAGTTGATCGGCCGTGAGATGTCGACGCTCGCCGGCTGGCCGTTCGAACAACGCGAACGCTGGCGCCTCGCGGCCGGCGCTCACACGGGCTCTCTGCGCGTGGAATTCGATGGTCGACGCGCAGACGCCACCCACTTCGCGGCCGCGGGCGTTCTCTCGAGATTCGAAGTCGCTAATCGAAATCACAGCCTCGTAGTGCTGCAGGACGTGAGCGAGCGCAAGCAGCTCGAGCGCGCGATTCTCGAAGCGGTGAATCGCGAGCAGTATCGCATCGGCAATGATCTGCACGACGGCCTCGGCCAGGAGTTGACCGGCATCGCACTGATGCTGCGCGGCGTCGCCGGCCGGCTGGCCGCCGAATACGCGCCGATACTGCCCGAGATCGAAGGCATTACGCGCCTGGTGAACAGCGCAATCGAAAGCACGCGCTCGCTGGCCCGCGGTCTTTCGCCGGTGAACCTCGAGCGCGGCGGCCTGCAGGACGCGCTGGAAGGTCTCGCAATGCACGCGGCCGAGCTGTACGGCGTGCAGATAATTTGTACACACCGGATGAATGCAGTGCAGCCGCTCAATCCGGAGGTCGCGAATCATCTGTATCGCATCGCGCAGGAAGCCGTACGCAACGCCGTTCGCCACGGGCATGCGCGGTCTATACGGCTGCACTTGCATGGCGCCCGCGCTAAGGTGCGCCTGACCATCACGGACGACGGCGTCGGGCTGCCGGGCGACGCGATGGACGCCGCTGGCATGGGCCTGAAGATCATGAGTTATCGCGCACGCATGCTGGGGGGCGAAGTGCGTTTCGAACGCGCCGACCCCACAGG
>JBOHZJ010000428.1:0-9853 GCA_050738395.1 Steroidobacter sp. | reverse complement strand
TTGTAGTCACGCGTGCAGCCCCGCTATGCGTATTCGTAGAATGAAGACCTATGGACGAGTTGGCACGGCCGGTGCTCGAAATGCTCGACGCGATGGGGATCGCATACGACACCTCGCCGAGCTCTCCGTGAACACCGGAAGCACACACACCTGGACACACATCGATTTCAGGGCAGAAGGTCAGAATGATGGCGCTGCGCCGATACGCATCGACGCTGCTTCGAGGATCATCGGACGTAATCGATGCGTGTCCTCGATTGCCACACCTCATTTCGAGTGTGCACACGCACAACGTCGCCCACCATCCGCGGAAGCGCGTAAGCAGGACTGACGGAAGCGTTTAGGCGATCGGTTGCTCGCTTTCGAGGAGTGCTCGCACACACACAGGACAGGCATCGATTTCTGGATGCTATGGCTGCGACCAGCCATCTGGATAACGTGAGGCTCGTTCGAAGCGATGAGCGACTCCAGGATTGCGCTGACAACTGCCCGGCACTATCGCTGGGCTGATCTTCCCGCGGAGCCTCTCAAAGGAACGATCTCGCGCAAGCTCGTGAGCGGCGATCGGATGATGATCGCGCACGTCTACTTCAAGCAGGGCGTATCTTCGAGCGCCAGGGCGCGATGCGGCAGGTGGGACGGGATGACGAGCACCTCGCCGGCCCGCACGGTGATCTCCTCTGCATCAGGATCGAATCGGCGTGCCGGGTTTCCGCATTTCGGTTATCAGAGATTGAACGGTTCGTCGAACAGCGCGCGTTAGAGCCCGACTACTCGATCGACTGTCCGGCGAATCAATTTGATCAAGCACACACTAGGACAGGCATCTATTTCGAGGCACTAGTCGGCGCCTGTCCTTACGCTCTTTCATGCTCATTCGTTGCGTGTCCTCGCGTTTCCGGATTAATTACCAGGATTAATTACCAGGACACCCATCAATTTCTGCCTGAACTGACCCAGATAATCGCCGCCATCGTGGCCGTCCCCTGAATGATGCCTACAAGGAATTCTTCGAGCGCGAGCCGGATGAGTTCTCGAGAAACTTCGATCGCTCGAACGGTTCTCGCATCCGCTATCCACTTCTTCAACAACCAGCGCTGGCCCGTTGTCGTGGCCAGAACGCCTGCGCGCCATAGCATTTGGAACTCCGCCCGATCCTACGAGTATTGTGCGAGAGCGACACGGAGTGGAGCCCTTTCATGAAGCACTACATCGCACGCTTTCTTCCACGTTCGTCGTTCGTGTGCGCTGTCACAGCGTCGCTCCTGTGCGCGCAGTCTGCGCTATCGCAATCCACAGCTCCGAATGCCTCTGGCGCGTTCCTGGATGCGACCGCGACTCATGTGCCGAACGCGCCGACGCTGCACGCTTTGGACGCCGCGTTCGTGGACGTGGATCGGGACGGCGATCTGGATGTGATCCTCGCGGTCGAGGGCGACGTGAACCGACTGTATCTCAACGACGGCAAGGCGCGACTGCGTTGGCGACAAGGAGCGTTCGGCACGATAGCGCACGACACCGAGCATGTCCTGAGCGACGACTTCAATCGGGACGGTTACGCGGACGTGATGTTCATTGCAGAGGACGATCATGTTCACCAATTGTTCTACGGCGACGGCAAGGGCGCATTCATGGATGTGAGCGATCGATTGCCGACTCGCAGCGAAGGCAACGGTTTCGCCATCGGTGATGTGAACCGCGACGGATTGCCGGACGTCGTCCTCGGCAACTCGGGAGAGCGCGGCCAGAATTTCCTCTGGCTCAATGACCGGGATCGGCTCGGGCACTTCGTCGACGCAACCAGGACGCACCTGCCGGTCGTCAACGATGCGACGCAGGATGTCGCGCTCGCAGACCTCGACCGCGACGGCGACCTCGACATGGTCGTTGCGAACGAGGCGCCGCCGAATCGGCTGCTGCTCAACGACGGGGAGGGTCGCTTTGCGGATGTGTCCGATCAACTGCAACTGCCGGTGGAGATGCACACGCGCGAAGTGCACGTGTTCGACGCCACGGGTGACGGCAAGCCAGACCTCCTGTTCCTGAATCTGACCAGCAACGCGCGCGACCGCGAGAAAGACCCGCAGGCGCGGCTGCTCGTCAACGACGGTCGCGGACAGTTCATCGACGAGACGGCGAGGCGTCTGCCGACGAACACATTCTCATCGTGGGGCGGCGCCGTCGTTGACTTCAATGATGACGGCCATTCGGATTTGATCGTCGGCGCGATCGAAGTCCCGGGCTTCAAGCCGCTGCAAGCTCGCGCCTACGCCAACGATGGCCGGGGCGCCTTCAAGGACGTCACGTCCGATGTCATGCCCGCCACGATGGTTGGGCGTAGCTGGAGCATGGCAGTCGGCGACCTCGACGGCGACGGCAAGGACGATGTCTTCATCGGCGGCTGGGGCACACAGGCTCGTCTTCTGTTGCGCAAGCGATGACCTGCTGCACGATGATTTCTCGATGCTGCCGCGGCCGGCGGCACGCCTTAGCAAGCAGCACGGTCGGATCGCGATCGCGTACGCCAGATGCTCACGGCCAAGTCACCCGTACCGGCGCACACACCAGGACACGCACCGATTTCTGGGTAGAAGCGTAGTTTTTTGGTGACTCGGCAGGCTCGTCCTCTCGTATATATGTGACCGCGAACAAAGAGCTCTGCATCGACGCAGGGAGGCGGTATGACTTACGCTCGTCTAAGGACGCCGTGTCACCATTGTCCCTCGTGATCGCCGTTCACATTGGAGGTCCCATGGCGTGGTTGATGCTGATAGTCGCTGGGCTTTTGCGAGATCGTTTGGGCGATCGGTCTGAAGTACACGGACGGATTCAAGCGACTCGGACCGTCCGTCGTCACAATCGCTGCGATGCTGGTCAGCATCGTTCTGCTCGGTATCGCAATGAAGTCGTTGCCGGTCGGTACGTCCTATGCTGTCTGGGTCGGCATCGGCGCCGTCGGCACGGCGATCTTGGGGATCGTTCTGTTCGGTGAAGCGGCAAGCATCGGGCGTCTGGCGAGTCTGGGGCTGGTCATTGCCGGAATCATAGGGTTGAAGTTGGCCACGCCGGCCTGAACATCGTCTACGATCCAGGAGTTCGCGCGTAATCTCGGCTCCCATGTTCGTCATCGAACTCATCTACAAAGCCGACCTCAAGGACATCGACGCGCACATGACAGCGCACGTGCGATTCCTCAAGAAGTATTACGCGTCCGGTCATTTCCTTGTGTCGGGACGCAAGATTCCGCGCGACGGCGGAATCATTCTCGCGGTCGGTAAGAGTCGCGAGGAGATCGAAGCGATCATCAAGGAAGATCCGCTTCACAAGCACGGCCTTGCTGAGTTTCGGGTGATCGAGTTCCGTACGAGTCAGCGTGCCGACGACATCCAGGAACGCATCGACCGATCCTGATCTCGAGCCGTTCGTCGAGGACAAGCGAGGACACCCAACAGTCCTCGGGAACAACAACCATTTTTGCGCGCACAGGTTGAGGTCCACGGAAGGGCAGAGTAGGACACCCAGCAATCGCGCCTCGCGCCCTGGTGCGAATCGACGTGTGTCCTCATGGCGCGTCTGGCTAATCACCGCTCCGAGCGTTGCGCCAGCCGAGCACGATGAGCGGCTGAGAGAGACTTCCACGCGACTCACTTGCGGCTCTCTCCAGCACGAGGAAGCGCGTTCCGGACCGGTCGACGTCGTAGCGCGCGCCTGCCACGCTGATGACGGCGCGACTCAGCACGCGAGCCGCGGCTGCGTCGGCCCAGACAGGGGCTGGCGCATCTATGATGAGTTGCCCGTCGCTCTCGCGGGTGTGAGCGGCGTGCAGCACGTTCTCGCCGGTTTGCCAGGAGTACAGGTTGCCGGTGGAGTCCCAAGCCGGCCATCGCGCACCGCCCGTCGTCGCGCGCACCTTGGCGCCGCCCTCAGGGAACGAACGCACGTAGATCTGCACGACGCCGTCGACCTCGTCCGATTCGTAAGCGATCCAGCGGCCGTCGTGAGAAATGGCGGCGCTCGACTCGTGAAACGGCGTGGTTGCAAACGCTTGCGGAGCGCCGACCGGACGCCCCGATGCGTCGACCTCGAGGACCCACAGATCCCAACCCGTATCGGGCCGGCTCTCCTGGAAGATCAGACGACGGCCGTCGGCGGACCATGCATTCGGATAGAGCCGATTCTGGCTTTCGAACAGAACGAGCGGATCTGCCTTGCCGTCTGCGGCAATCGTGAGCAGCCGCCAAGTCCTGTTGGTCGGCGCGCCGACGGTGATGGCGACGCCATCAGGAGTCCAGGTCGGACGATGCGGCGCGAGCGCGAACGACAAACGCGAAAGCGTGCCGTTGGCCTCCATGAGCCACAGATCGGATTCAGTGGTCGGGCCGATGACGATGGCCGCGCGTTGACCGTCCGGACTCGACCTGATGTCTCGGAACCGCCGCGGAATATCCGCTGTGCGGCGAAGTTGGCCGCTGCGATCGACCCAGCTCAGATAGTGCTCGGATGAGATCGGCTCACCGGGTCCATAGATCAAGACGTCCGCCGCGGACACGGCAAGATGAGTACCGCCGTTGCGCGGATCGTAGCGCACGGCGTCGAGCACTATCTCAGGCGTGCCGCGCACGACGACGCGTTCCGGATCGAACTCAACGGCATGAAGCTGGCCGCCGCGCACGAACAGCAGCCGGCCGTCCGCCATGTAGCGGGCGAAGCCGGCGCCCGCGATGACGGCGCGTCGTTCGCCCGTTTCGACCGAGACCGCTTCGATGCGCGCTTCGTCGAACGTCGCATCCTCCAATCCGACCGTGAAGAGCACCCATTTGCCGTCGGGCAAGACGTCCGGCCAACGGTGCGAGTACTCGCCGCGGGACGGGTCGAGCGTGGTGAGCGGAACGGGTTTTCCGCCGCGCTCCGGAACGCGCACGAGCCCGGACGTCTGCGTTGGTGCGACGACAATCGTCCCATCCGGCAGCCATGCCGCACCACGCGGGTTGTCGCCGATATCGGCCAACTGCAACATCGGTCCGCCGGCCGTGGGCATTTTCGAGAGCTTGCGATTCGCGAAGAACGCGACCCACGCGCCGTCGGCAGAGAAGAATGGTTGTCGCGCGCCCTCACTCCCGGCGAGAGCGCGTAACGAAGGATTATCCAGGCTCCGGATATAGAGCCGGCGCGTGTCGCCCTCGACTGCTTCGATCGCGACAGTCGATCCCGTTCGCGCAATCGCAAATGGCGCAGAGTATTCGCTCCCGAGCAACATGTGCGGCGGCAATTCGAGGCTCAGTTGAGCCGGGCGCGCTGCGCTTCCCGCCGGCGGCGATCGCATCAAGTACAGCGCACCTGCACTGATCACCGCCGTGATCGCCAGGAGCAAGGCGAGCGCCCATTTCGAACGCGCGCCGCCCGACGCTGGCCGATCGGCCTCGACTTCCACGTCCGCAAGATCGAGGCGTGCGTCGGCGATGTGATGCAAGCGATTGTGAGCATCGCGGCGCAGACAGCGACGCAACAACCGACTGACGTTGCGAGGCGTGTCCGCCGGCAGCGCATCCCAGTGCGGCTCGTCGCGCAGCACCGCAGCCGCGATCTCCGTCTCGGAGCGACCCTTGAATGCAGGCTCTGCAGTGAGCATCTCGTAGAGAACGCAGCCGAAAGCCCACACGTCGGTCCGAGCGTCGACGTCCTCGCCCATCAGCTGTTCGGGGCTCATATAGCGAGACGTGCCGAGCACGACGCCGACTGCAGTGATCGTTTCGGGCGCGACGTGCGTCGGCGGTCGCGGGCCCGCCGTCTTGGCGAGCCCAAAGTCGACCAGCTTTACGCGACCGCCCGGCATGAGCATGACGTTCGATGGTTTCAGATCGCGGTGGATCACGCCTTTGCCGTGCGCCTCTTCGAGTCCAGCGATGATCTGCAGCGCGACGGCGAGAGCGTCCTCGACCGGCAAGCGTCCGCGCGCCAGTCGCTGCGCGAGCGTTTCGCCTTCCACGCGCTCGAGAATCAGATACTGCGAGCCGTCCAGCTCCTCGAATCCGTAGATGGTCGCGATGTTCGGATGATTGAGCGTAGCGAGGACGCGCGCTTCGCGCTCGAAGCGTCGCAGGCTGGCCGGGTCGCCGCGAAACGCGCGCGCGACTGCTTTGATAGCAACCTCGCGCCCGAGGCTCGCGTCGACTGCGCGGTAAACGGCGCCCATGCCTCCCGCGCCGAGCAGATCCAGCACCTCATAGCGTCCGAGGCGCCGGCCCGTAAGCGGTGAGTATTCCTCCGGCTCTCCACCCGACTCTGCCTTCGGGCCTGAGCTGACGCGAGGCTGCAGGTGCATGGCGGCGATTTGCGCCGTTTGCGCCTGGCGAATCAGGTCGCTCAGCTGCTCGCGCAGCTTCCTGTCGCCTCCTGAGCTCTCATCCAGCCAGCGGTCTCGATCCTCGGGCGACAGCGCGAGCACCGGCTCCAGCAGGGCGCCCAGATCGGGCGAGGAGCGGGGCAGGTGGTCTGGCTTATCGTGGCTCATTGAACTCGCGTGACGGTCGCACGGATTTCTTGAAGCCTAAACCGGAAACGCCCGTCTTGCAGCAGGTGCTTGGCGACAGCGCTATGCAGCGTGAATTCTTCTCATCCGAGAACGGGGGCGCCGACTCATCGTCTACGTTGCGAATCCAAGGGCGATCCCGCACACACATAGGACAGGCATGTAGCACACATACGACGGGCATCAATTTCTGGATGCTATGATTCCGACCGGCATCTGGATAGCGTGAGGCTTGTTCGAGCGATGAGCGACGCCAGGATTGCGCTGACAACTGCCCGGCACTATCGTTGGGCTGATCTTCCCGCGGAGCCTCTCAAAGGAACGATCTCGCGCAAGCTCGTGAGCGGCGATCGGATGATGCTCGCGCACGTCTACCTCAAGCAGGGCGACGACGTGCCGCGTCACTCTCACGAAAACGAGCAGATCACTTATATCCTGAGCGGCGCCTTGCACTTCTGGCTGGGCGATCCCGATGCAGAGGAGATCACGGTGCGGGCCGGCGAGGTGCTCGTCATCCCGTCACACCTGCCGCATCGCGCGCTGGCGCTCGAAGATACACTCGATGTCGATGTCTTTTGTCCACCCCGCCAGGATTGGCTCGACGGCACAGACGCATACCTGCGACGCTGAATCCTCCGGAGTCGAATCTACGCGCGCCAAACTTCCTTGGTGCGCGCCCGAACCAGGACACCCACCGATCGTTGCTCGGGCGCCGCCGCGATCGATGGGTGTCCTCGAGCTGCGTTCGAGCTGCGCCCATCGATGGGTGTCCTCGAGCTGCGTTCAATGGGTGTCCTCGAGCTGCGTTCAACTCGAGCTGCGTTCAAATTCCTGCCTCAAGCCGCAAGTTAATCGCCAAGACAGGTACGCGTCCGTACATATATATGTGATCAGGGAACAGGTCAGCCGCAGCGCGCCGAGAAGGTGGCAGGCGACGTACGCGCGAAAGGACCGCACACACCAGGACAGGCGCCGATTTCTGTACGACACGTTCGTCACGCGCTTCGAGGACAAGATCATCGAAGCCGCTTACGTGACGTTCGGCCTCGACGCGGACGGGCGCGTCGAGCGGATCACGATGAAGCCCGTCTCGCCGCTGGCGGATTTCAGTTACGACTACGTGGACCTGTTGTTCACGCCCGTCGCGGGCGCGGGGAGATGAGTTCGCACGCAAGAATCGGAGCGCGGGCTTAGCATGATTGCAGGCACTGTCCCCCATACGGAATCAGTGGGGGAACGTGCGTGCACTCATCAACCTGGACGGCCGCCTGTGCCGCGGCGCTGTCTTTCGGCCCATGGAATCTCGCCTACGCGCAAGCCACGGCCAACGCCGTCGTGAGCGCGGAGGACGCTTTCGGGTCCAGCGAAGGCGATGAGTCCGTAGGCATCTACGACCAGTCGTCGGTCCGAGGCTTCAATCTCGAGGCCGCGGGCAACTATCGGATCAACGGCCAATATTTCGTGAAGAACTCCGGGGTGAGCAGCTTCTTCCTGGAGCGCACCACGGTTCGGATCGGCTACAACACATTGTCGCTCGACTATCCCGGCCCCTCCGGCGCCGTCGACTACAAGCTGCGCGATCCGGCGCTGGGCGAGACCAGCCAGCTCACGATCGGCATGGACCCTTACGAACAGCCGTTCGCGGAGCTCCACTTCAAGCACCGCAATCCCGCTGAAACTTTCTCCGCATCGCTCGGTGCGAGCAGCCGTTTTCGCTGGGCGAACGAGCAAGGCGGCGAAGGCCGCGATGCATTGCTGGCGGGCACGGCTCGCATGACCCTGAACGATCGAGTGCACCTTCAGGCGTTCGGCGGCGAGTATCGGTATCGGCGCAATGGACGGTTTCGCGTCGCACTGACCCCCGGCGCAGACTCGCTGCCGCAGCAGATCGAACGCGGCCGCTACCTCGGTCTTCCCTGGGCAACCGAAGAGGGCGCGAGGCGAATCTTCGGCGGCCTCGCGAACCTGGACCTGCGCAACGGATGGTCTGCGCGTGCGATCGGCGTGTTCTCGCAAGAAGCGCCCGACAGCAAATTCACGCAACGATTACTGGTCAGCGATGCTGAGTCGCCCGCGCAAAGCAGCTACATCGTCTCGCCCGAACAGCGCTCGCACTCGTACTCCGCAGGGCTGCGACTCGGCCGGACCTTCTTGACCGAAGGAGCTGCGCACAATCTGGCGTTGAGCGCGAGATGGCGCGACTCGCGCAGTCGCTACGGCGGCGAGCAGGTGATCGAGACCGGACCGACGGTGCTGGGCGAGGCGTCCGCTGCAATCCCGTTTCTGGAATCGACGAACAGTCGCGCCAACCTGCACGATCACATCGAGCAGCAAGGCGTCGGCCTGAGCTACCAGCTCGCACTCGGCCGCCGGCTCAAGGCGAACGGTGGGGTGACGTATTCGGACTACGAGAAGCACTTCAGCAACGATGCCGGCGCCTCAACGTCCAGTCAGTCGACGCCATGGCTCTACAACTTCGGCGCCGCGGCACGGCTCACCGGGCGAGTGGAACTTTACGGCAGCTACAGCCGCGGCCTCGAAGAAGCGGGCACTGCACCCGCGACGGCTTCGAATGCGAATGCAATCCTCGAGGCGACGATCGCCACACAGCGGGAACTCGGCTTTCGATTTGCCGTGCACCCGGACGTCACTCTGATCCTCGCGGGCTTCGATACGCGCAAGCCGCAGGCCGGAGTGAATTCTGCAAGCGGCGCTCATGAGTTCGTCGGCGATGTCCGCCATCGCGGCATCGAGACGTCGTTGTCTGGCGCGCTGACGTCGAAGCTTTCAGCCGTGGCCGGCGCCGTCTACACCGATGCCGTGGTGAGCGGGGTCAATGTCGACTCGGGCATCGTCGGCGCGC
Organism: Steroidobacter sp.; assembly: GCA_050738395.1. Lineage (GTDB taxonomy): Bacteria > Pseudomonadota > Gammaproteobacteria > Steroidobacterales > Steroidobacteraceae > Steroidobacter. Next base: position 461 of record JBOHZJ010000428.1, on the reverse strand, counting down.
AGCCCGTCAACGTCCCCGAGTGGAGGGCGATCGCGAATCTCAACTATGCGTTGAGCCCGGCGTTCAGCGTGGATGTGGGCGTCGAGTATGTCGGGGAGCGTGCGGCAGTGTCCGGCACGCGATCGGATCGCCGCGATCAGTTGCTGCTGTCCGATTCGGCGGTCGTCGATCTCGGCGCCCGCTATCGAATCGACGCCTATGAGCTGCCGGTGATCGTTCGCGCCCAGCTGCTGAACGCGTTCGACGAGTTTGATTGGCGATCGGCGCCGGGCGAGACGCTCGACTACATGCCGCAACGGTCGCTGCGGCTGCTGGTGACGATGGAATTCTAGCGTGAGGCGAAGAACAGCCGGCGCGCGTTGCCGTAGCGATCTTGTCCCGCCAGCATCGTGACCACCGCCGGGATGTCGAGGTGTGTGGATGCGTTCTACGGAGGCGCTCAGCCAGAGACGTCGTTGGAC
>JBOHZJ010000427.1:0-2426 GCA_050738395.1 Steroidobacter sp. | reverse complement strand
GGCTCAGAGCGCGGTCGAAGCTCGCCGGAGGGAAAGGGCGCTCCACATGGCGATCGAACAAAAGAGCGGCCGGGCTGCTGCAGCCGGGACTTCCGCAGCCCATCCCCCCTCAGACGATTCCAGCTATCGGATCCACATAAGCCTTGATGAGTCGGGCGGCAAAGCGCGCCGGCGTACGATCCCACGGCGCCACCCTCGGGATCTGGAACAGATCTGAATCATGGCGTGCGCATCCCCACGCCGTCGAAACAGCTCCGCGGAAACCGCAAGCCTTGACGAGAGCGACGTCTCGCTCCGCATAATCTGTATGTGGCCGACCGTTAGGATAGGCGAACATAGTCACCGGCGCGCCGATTACATCCTCGAGCGTCGCCTTGCTCCCTGCTATTTCCGACCTCGCCTGCTCTTCGCTCGTCTTGGCGAGGATAGGGTGACTTTCCGTGTGTGCGCCGATTTCGACGCCCTGCGCATGTAGACGACGAATCATCTGCGCGGACATCATCAAGTCATTCGGCAGATCGGCGCCGGAGTGCTCGGCAATCGCATTCACTCTGCGTGCGCGTTCGGTCGGCTCAAGATATTTCACCGCGTCCAGGATGGCCCGGAACGCATCGCGTCGTGCAGCCGTGTCGCCCATTACATACCGGCCGAGGCCGAATCGCGTGAGGTCCAGCTCGCCTTGCGCACGGCGCGCAATCTCGATGACCGTGTCGTTCCACATCCGTCCACCACTCATGAACTGTGTTGCGACGAAAACGGTGGCCGGCAATTTGCGTTCCGCGAGTATCGGCGCAGCGACTTCAAGGTTGTTGACGTAGCCGTCGTCGAAAGTGATGCACGCCGCGCGCTTCGGTAGGCTGGCCTTTCGCATGCGCTCGATCGCTTCGGTAAGCGGGATGACATTGAACGTGCTGCGCAGGATGTCCATCTGCGCGGCGAATGTTCGCGCATCGGGTTCCGCAGCCAGCAGTGGATCGGGTTTTGGCACCACCCGATGATAGATCAGGACGAGCAACGCGCCCTTGGCGCCTCCGCGCGACAACAGCGAGGCGCATGCCGAGAACAGCGCCTGCTGGATGCGCGGCAGTTTATCCATGAGAGACCTGCAAAACGCCCCGCCCCATCAGACGTTCATAAACGGGTTCGTACCGCTTCACTGCGCGCGTCCAGGTTCGTTCCTCGCGCACGAATTTCAGGCCATTCGCGACCAGAAGATTGCGCAGCTCTTTGTCGGCCGCCACGCGGACCACTGCATCGGCCAACGCCTGCCGATCGCCGGCTCGGAACAACACGCCCGTAACGCCGTCGCGGACCAGTTCCTTGTGCCCACCGACATCGGAGGCGACGAACACCTTCTGCATCGCCATCGCTTCCAGCGGTTTGAGCGGGGTCACCATGTTGGTGAGACGCATCGGCAAGCGGGGATAGGCAAGCACATCGACTGCATCGTATAGCGCGCCAACTTCCTTGTGCGGAACCTGGCCCGCAAAGATGACCTGCTCAGCAACTCCGCAACGTGCTGTTGCTGCGCGCATCGCCGCCTCGTCGGGACCGCCTCCGACCAGCAGCAGGCGGACGTCCGGTCGTCGTGCGAGCACGAGCGATAGCGATTCGATCAGCAGCACGAGTCCTTCCCAGGCGAAGAACGAGCCGATAAAGGCGAGCACACAATTATCCTGCAAGCCGAACCGCGCCCGCATATCGCTTGCCGACGGCGCTCGCGCGGCAAAGCCTTCAGCATCGACGGAATTCGGAATCACCGTAATGCGCTCACCGGGTACGCCGCGGCTGATGACATCGGTGCGCAGACCTTCACAGATAGTCGTCACTTCATCGGCCTTGTGCAGCGCCCGCGTTTCAAGCCAGCGCGACAGGCGGTAGCGGAGGCTCCCTTCAGTGGTCTGGCCCGAACTGACCGCGGCGTCTTCCCAGGAGGAACGCATCTCGTAGACGACCGGCTTACCGGCGCCGAACGCCGCAAGGGCGTTGAGACACGGTGAGTGCGCCTGAATGATATCGGGCTGTTCGATGCGCACGACTTCGCGAATCCGCTCGCGCAGCACGCTGATCACTGCGAGTTGATTCGCCATTGGCAGTCTCGCCATCGGCCCGCGGGCAGCCGCAGTTCGATAGAAGCGAAAGCCGTCGTGCTCCTCGATGGCGGCCGTACATTCGCCGTGCTTGGGGCTCGTCAGGTGAATAGTCTCCCAGCCGAGCTTGCGTTGTTCGCGGAGAATGGCGGCGCTGCGAAACGAATAGCCGCTCTGCACGGGCAGCGAATGATCGAGAACATGAAGGATGCGCATCGCTCGAACTATCCCGCCCCAGCGGCTGATGCGCGACGTGATCCGGATTGCTTTGCGGCCGACGCGACTACGCTTCCGAACAACTGCAGCAATCCCTCGATCGTGGGCTCCCATCCAAAC
>JBOHZJ010000426.1:0-10524 GCA_050738395.1 Steroidobacter sp. | reverse complement strand
CACTCTCGACATCGAAGTTGAAGTGGTCGAGCCGCAAGCCGATCGAGGTTCGCACGCGCTCGCGCCAGTGGGTGGTCAGGCTGGAGTACGCCGAGTAGCTGCTCTGAATGACTTCATCCGCGCGCGTCGTACCGATGCGTTCGCGCGCGACGGCTCGATACAGACCAATCGCCCCAATGTCGTCCCGCCGCCATTCCACGCCCAGTTCCAGATCGTTGGACAATGAACTCAGCTCGAGCGGCCGACTCCAGGACGCGGCGCCGCCGTACACGCGCCGCTCGTCCAACTGCTCGAACTGATCGCCGTTGTCGACATCGATCGCGTAAGTGAAATTGGAGAACAGATCGAGGCGATAGTCGACGGCGTAGAGCAGAGCATGAACCTGGCCAGGTCCCGCTTGTGCAATCCAATCGAGCCCAAGACTGTACCGGTGCGACTCGCCGCCGCTCGAAGGGTCGATGAAACCGAATCGATCGAGCGCGCCGGACTGCACGGCGCGCAGCGGAATCTGATCGGTCGAGCGCCACTCGCCGTCGTAGCCTTGCGCCGTCACGGCGAACCGGCCCGATTCGCTCTCCCGTGAGTAGCGCAGCAGAGCGTTGGTCTTGCGGAAATTCTGTTCCATGATCCAGGGGCCGTCGCTCTGCGAAGAGTCGATCCCGAATAGCAGCACGCCGTCGTCGATTCGAGGCGATGCAGCGAGCAGCGCCCGCTGATAGTTGTGTTCGCCCGCCTCTAGCACCGCAAGCGGCGCATCAAGCATGTCGCGATAACGCATATTCACTGCGCCGGCGGCGGAGAAATTGCCGCTGTCGGCGTAGTACGTTCCCTTCCGATACTCGACCGAGTGCACCAGTTCAGGGATCACGAAATTGATGTCGGTGTAGCCCTGCCCATGCGCATGCGTCGGCATATTCACGGGTACGCCATCGACACTGGTCGCGAGGTCCGTGCCATGATCGAGATTGAACCCACGCAGGAAATATTGATTGGCTTTCCCGTCGCCGCTGTGTTGCGTAACGATGAGACCCGGAACGACCTCGAGCAACTCTCCAGTGCGCAGCACGGGCCGCAGCTCCAGTTGCTCGGACGTCACGATGCCGACGGTCGCCGAAAACGGCGTGCCGCTGAGATGCTCGAGCTTGCCGGTGACGACGACTTCTTCCAGCCAGTGGGTTGCGGTCGGAATTCCCCCTGCATGCGAAATCGCTGGTGTGGCTACGGAAAAGCAGCAAACAGCGAGACTCGCGGTGAGACGCCCCTGACGCATGAGCAGTCCTTTGAAGCCAATAGCATTCATACGAAACTCACCGCCGGGCGGATGCAGCGGATCTGCAGCGGCGCCGCCGCCGCCGCGGACCCGTCGTCAGCCGCGTTACTCCGTGAACAGATGATCGAACGCCGTATCGTCCTCCTCCGGATTGTCCACCCAGCTATAACCCGTGATCTGCTCACCCTCGACATCGTCATCCTTCGCATAGGCCGTCCCGACCATTTCCCGGAACGAACGTTGCTCGCTCGTCACCGTCACATCGACGACCTGTTGGGTGGACAGGCCCGCCGAGTCCGTGGCTGTAATGGTGACAGTCGATGTCCCGGCGACGCCTTCCATGGGCGTCAGCAGGAGTGAGCGCGAAGCGTCGTTGCCCGAGAGCTGTACTCCGTGGGCTGAAATCAGCTCGGGGTTCGATGACTCCGCGGTCACCATCACTGCTGACGCCCCGGACTCAACGTCATTCACGCTGAACGCGGTCGGTTCGCTGCTCGCATCCTGAGCAACGGTTTGACTCGCAGACAGATTTGCGATCGTCGGCGCTGTGTTCACCGCGGGAGGCGGCGGAGCCGCAGCCGGCGGGCCACTACCGGATGACCCGCCTCCTCCGCCGCACGCGGTGAGCGTCAGCGCGACCGCCGCGAGCGCCACGTTTGAAAGAGTCGTGCATGATGAAATTTTCATGTGCGTCTCCTTTACTCGCGCGCCACGGCCGGGAAATCCGTCGAGCCGGGATACGGCGTGCGGAAATACGGGAAGACCGTGTCGTAATCGTCGGCGGCGGTCGGAGCTCCGTCGGTGAACGGGACTGTGCCGACAGGTGCATCTTCAGGATCGCATAGACCGAGATCCGTTTCTGCGCCGGCGATCGTCACCGGATGGCATAGCCTGCCCATCGCAACGCGCAACTCGATGTCCGTAACGTCATCGCCCGGTCGTCGTCCATTCGGAAAACCGGCTAGATCGTCGCCCAAAACTCCCATCGAGCTCTGCGCCGCCGCAGGCGTCGCGGGAATCGTCGTGTTCAACCGCATCATTTCCGAAGGCGTGACCTTCGCGAGCTGATTCACGCCGGGAAAGCCAGTGAGGAACGCGGTCACCAGATCCTGTCGCGGCAGATTCGACGGCGCGAGACTCGCCACATCGGTCGGCAGGGCCGCATTGACCGCGTCGCGGAATAACGTATCGAGAATCGCGGGCAGCGTCGGATTCGTCACATACGTCAGGAACCGCGCATCGTCCGCGGGCTTGCTGCGATTGAAACGATCCTTGTCGCGCAGGCCGATGACGACCTCGTTCACGAGCGGCATACCGAGGCGCGACACTTGCACGAAAGCGCCGCCGCTCACTGATGAGCGGTTGGTGCTGGAACTGCGCGAGAGGACTTGAACCTGCCGCGTCATCGCCGTCGTCCAGCCGCCGATCACGCCGTTGCCCGAACCCGTCAGACAACTGGCGTGCACTTCGAGCGCCAGCGTCGTGACGTTCTTGTTGGCGAGCTCATCGTTCTCGGGACTCTGAGCAATGCCTGCCAGGCCCGGCACGGCGCCTTCTTCGACCGGAACGAAGTTCACCAGGTCAAAGATCCTGCCGACGTTGATCTGGAAGGGTTCGTCGCGCTGCCCGGCGAACACTCTGGCGGATTGCTCACAGCCTGGGATGTTCACTGCATAGATGTATTGACGCGCGTAGGCCTCATACGCCTCTTCGCTGCCGAAGGTCTTCGTTCCGGCGAAGTCATACGGCTTGGTGAAATCGCGAGTGCCATCGGCGCCGTTGACGCCTTGCGTTGCCGGCGTATTGCCGCGGCGCATGAGGACTTTGTAAGTTTCCCTCGTATTGAGCGCACTCTGGTCGCTCGCGCTGATCGGCCCGACGTGCTTCAGTGGAACCGCCACTTCCGATGACCCGACCGGCAACTTGATTCCTGTGCCCGAGTTCGGCAGCAGATTGGTGAATTGAAAAATGAACTCGATATCCTGGCTTGCGTCGCCGTCGTTATCGATTCTGATGGAGTAACGCGCAGTGTCGTCGAGCTGGAAGTAGTTGGGTCCGCCGCCGGGTTCCTGCAACGGATAGTAGTTCGCCAACAGCGTCACGTAGCCTTCCCGGCCCGCCTCGTAGCTGTTGAACATGAACAGGTCCGTTCCATCGACCTTCGGAAAGTTGGTGATGAAGGGCGCTTCGCGGTGACTGGAACCGTTGGCGAGAAAGGGAACAGTCGCGAGCGCCAGTGCAACGGCGCTGCGAACGACAATGGAACGAGTCATAGGACCCCCTGCGAGTATGCGAACGACAATTGACTAACGAGCTACGTGACGAAATCCGGAATGGATGCAGCGTCTCGAAGCGATCTTCATGAGGGTTTGTTCCTAGGAAAATCTGCTGCGCGCAGTGTCGGATGAAAATGGCGCAACTCCTGGACGCAACGGCACGCGCCAGCAGTTCAGACCAGCGAACGCGTGCGACCGAATGTTTGCACGCCCTCGAAAGAACTACACGTCGAGTTGCGCGCATCAGCGGAACGCACTACCGCGCATGTTGGTTGTGCTGGTGAACTTCGCACGCGTCGTGCGAGGCAACGCCTTCATCGAGACTGCTTCGCATGCACAGATCCGAACTGGACAGGTTGTTGACCAGGCTCAACGTGCGGCTCGAGGCCGTTGCGGTCTGTGACATCGGCAGTGGAATGACGCTCGAATTCGAGCCGTTTCCCTACATCGTCGTGCATCACGTCGTGCGCGGCGGCGGCATTCTGGAAGTGCGCGGCTCGCCGCCGATTGCATTCAACACGGATTCGATGCTGCTGATTCCGCCGGATCGCACGAAGCGCATCACTGCCGGCAGTCCCCCCTCCGTGCGCGTCAGGACCGCCGATCACTGTTCAGCCGGATCCGGCAAGTTGATGCGTCTGGACGCGACCGATGGCGGCGATGCCGAGCTGATCATCGTATGCGGCGCTATTCACGCAACGTGCGGTTCGTTCGGTCCGTTCGACGATCTGCCGGCGCCGCTCGTGGAGGACATGGCGGCGGTCGCTTCGATCCGCATGGCCTTCCGGACGATGCTGATGGAACACGCTCATCCTGATCTGTGCAGCAGCGCACTTACGGAATCGCTGATGAAACAATGCCTGTTGCTGTTCATCCGGCGTCACCTGACGACGCATGGGATCTCGTCGCTTTCCCTGGCTCTGAACGATGAGCGTCTCGCACGTGCGCTGAACTCCATACTTGATCGTCCACGGGATCTGCTGCGTATGAGGGATCTCGCCGCGAGCGCGGGAATGAGCCGCTCGGCGTTCGCCAAACTGTTCGTGGAGACTCTGCACACGACGCCCATGGAGTTCGTGCGTCAAACGCGGCTACAACGAGCCGCCGAGTTGCTGGAGTCCACCGATCTGCCGGTCAAGACGATTGCCGGCGAAATCGGTTATGCGAGCCGCAGCCAGTTCTGCCGTGCGTTCCGTGCGGCGTTCAGCACAGACCCGAGCGACTATCGCAAACGCGGCGGGCGTCATTCGCCGCGCACAGCGGCGTCATCGCGGCGTCCGCCGCCCGTACCGATTTTCTCTACGCATCCGCAGACGACCGCAAGCAAGAATGCGTGATTGCAAGACCTGACCCCGCGATGATGACCGAATGCGTGATTGCAAGACCTGACCCCGCGATGATGACCCCGCGATGAGGAACATCTGGCGCCGCGCTGCGTCTTCTGTTCCCGCTGTTCAGCGGAGCAGCGGCAATCCGACAGGAGAGTGACAATGCAAATCAACCAGATCAAGCAACAGTTCTCACAGGTAGAGCAGAGCATCAATCGGGCTACGCAAGCCTTGCAAAGCGACAGCTCAGCGCCGCAGGAGCTGCAGGACACGGTGCGCCAGCTGGGAAGCAAGTGCACACAGACGAAGCAGTTGGTTCAGCAGTCTCAGGATGAGCAGAGCATTCGTCAGAGCATCGAGGACCTCGAGCAGACCGGTGACCGCGCCAAGAAGGCCTGCGAATCGGGCAACGTCAGTTCCCAGACAAAGAACGCCGTACTCCAGGCGCACGACCAGCTATCGCAACTGAAGAAGCAGCTGCACTGAGTAAGCGGGAAGGGCAAGCCCGGCGACGCATGAGGCGCCGCCGGCTTGCACCGGCCCCTTGAGAAAGCTGGGAGAAAGCTGGTCGGAGCCGGGACGCGATCGAACAGCACCGCAATGGCACGATCTGTCACATCGGATTAGTCGGACAGCTTCTGACGGAGGTGCAACGCAGTCGCACGCATCGTGTTTCTGTCGTCTCAAGCGTGAGCAGCGCGGAGGCGGCGCATCGCCGTCTCCAATGATCAGCAGTTGAAGACTCTGGCGGAATTCGATGAGCGAAGCCCGCGGGAGCGTCGCAATGTCCTCAATCAGGCCGCTATTAACCTCGGTTCTACTTCGTCGCGGGTCTTCGGCGGCTCTCCACTCTTATATCTTCAAAGGCAGTGTTCTGATCCGCTGACCGGTCGCGGCGAAGACCGCGTTTGCGATTGCCGGTGCGATGGGCGGGACGCCGGGTTCGCCCAGGCCGCCCATCGGAGCGTCGGATCGAATGAACTCAACCGCGATGCTCGGCGCATCGGCCAGTTTCGGCATTGGGTAATCGTTAAAGTTCGTCTGCACCACGCGTCCGTCGCGAATGGTGATTTCGCTGAAGAGCGCGGCGGACAGGCCGAAGATAATTCCGCCCTCGATCTGCGCTGCAGCGGTATCCGGATTGATCACCTCGCCGCAATCTACCGCCGCGCACACCCGATGCACCCTGATGCGGCCGTCGATCACTTCGACTTCCGCCGTTTCCGCTACGATCGTGCCGAAGCTTTCGACCAGCGCGATGCCGCGAGCGCGGCCGGTGGGCGGCGGCGCACCCCATCCAGCCATCCACGCAGCTTTTTCCAGCACCGCACGATGGCGAGGCGCATGCGCCAACAACGTCCGGCGATACTCGAACGGATCCTGGCTGGCTGCGTGGGCGAGTTCGTCGATGAACGACTCGGTGAAGAATCCATGCTCCGAGTGCGCGACCGAGCGCCAGGCGCCCTTGCGAACATGGTGCTCGTCCTTGCTCGAGTTCATCGCCTGGTGAGTGATCGCATAGGGCAACTGCACTGCCGGCAGGCCATCGCCGTCCAATCCATTGAAACGAGAAGTCCAGACCAGCGGACTGCCCTCTGAGTTCAGCGCAGCGCGATATCGTCCAAGCACGGCAGGACGGTAGTAGTCATGCTGGATGTCTTCTTCGCGACTCCAGATCAACTTCACCGGCGCCGGCGACAACTCCTTTGCGATCCGTACGGCCTGATCGACGTAGTCGTGCGATCCGGGAAGGCGTCGGCCGAAGCCGCCGCCAAGCTGCTGGTTGTGAATGATTACCTGTTCTTCATCAAGGTCCGCCGCCGCGGCTGCGACTTTCCTCGCGCCGAGTGGATCCTGCACACCGGTCCACACATCACAGCGGCCTTCGGCGACGCGCACGGTCGCATTCATCGGCTCCATGGTCGCGTGGGCGAGAAATGGCGCCCGATACTCCGCTTCGATCGTTTTCGCCGCGGCGCCCAGCATGCCGGCAGAATCGCCCGCCGCGAAAATTTGCTCGCTCTTCTCGCCTGCAAGCGATTTGCCGATCGCTTCGAAGATGGTGTCGCTGCTTTCAGCGTTTTTGCCCGTATCGGTGAACGACGGAACCAGACTTCGGACCGCTTTGTGCGCACGCCAATAGCCATCGGCCACGACTGCGACCGCATTGTCCAACTTGATCACTTTGCGGACGCCCGGCATCGCTTCCGCGGGCGCCGCATCGACCGATGCGAGTTTCGCGCCGAATACGGGTGCAGCGACGATGCTCGCGTAGAGCATGCCTGGCAACGCGACGTCGACGCCATAAGTAGCCGAGCCGTTCACCTTCGATGGGATATCGATGCGCGGCGTCGGTTTGCCCACGATGGAATATGTATCGCGCGCCTTGAGCGGCGGATCCACCGGCGGATCGAGCTGCGCCGCGTCAGCGGCGAGTTCGCCGAACGACAGCGATTGTCCGGATCCCGGGTGCATCACTCGCGACAGCTTCGCCGAGCATTCCGATGCGGGGACATTCCAACGCTTTGCCGCCGCGTCGAGCAACATGGATTTTGCGGCTGCACCTGCAACGCGCATCCCCAGCTGACCCGTACCGCGCACGCTGCTGCTGCCGCCCGTCACCTGTAAGTCCATCAATTGGGTGAGCTTGAAACTCGCATAGTCGACGCTGCGCGCCATGAACCTCGGTGCGGATGCGAAGATCGGCACGAATACGGGCACCAGGTAGCCATTCGCATAGGCGGCCTCCGCCGGCGCTTCCTCGACCCGCACCAGATTCCAGTCGGCCTCGAGTTCCTCTGCAAGCATCATGGCAAGCGCTGTATGCACGCCCTGCCCCATCTCGCAATGAGGCACGATCGCAGTGACGGTGTTGTCCGCAGCAATGCGCACCCACGTCGTGAGTCGCGGCGTCTGGCCGTCATCTTCGGGCAGAATCCCCATTCGATTCGGTGCGAAGACGATGCCGCCGAGTCCGATCGCAAGTCCGCCGCCGACCACCCCGCCGGTCGCGATGAATGCGCGACGCGTCCACTTATTCATGGGACGCTCCTTCAGTGACAGCCGCCGCCGAGTGGATCGCCCTGCGAACACGCTCATATGTGCCGCATCGACAGATGTTGGTGACTTCGGCGTTGATCTGCTCATCGGTCGGCTGCGGCGTTTTTGCGAGCAACGCGGCGGCGGACATGATCATTCCTGACTGACAATAGCCGCACTGGGGAACCTGGTGCTCGATCCACGCAGCCTGCAAAGGATGCGGCTCATTCGTGGATGCAAGGCCTTCGATGGTCGTGATCGCCTGGCCCTGGACGGAAGCCGCCGGTAGTGAACACGAGCGCGCCGCGGCGCCGTTGATATGGACCGTGCAGGCGCCGCACGCCGCGATCCCGCAGCCGAATTTCGTGCCGGTCAGCCCGAGGGAGTCGCGCAGCACCCAGAGAAGCGGCGTGTCTTCATCGACCTCGACGGCGCGCGACTCGCCGTTGACGTTCAGCGTGATTTGCATGATCCCCCCTGCTGCGACTTCGGCGATTGTGCCCCTTCGTCGAGGGCTTCTGCAAAACAGCCCTGCCCGCAAGGGTAATGATCGTTAGCCCCTTCTCAAATCGCGCAGCATCCGCCTGGCGTGCTTGTCGGGCCTTCCATCCGGCGCCGGGGGCGCGTGCCGGGAGTGCTCGCGCCGCTGTTCGCGCGCGGTGATGCTTTCGGGTGTTTCGACGTAGTGAGTGCGCGCTTCCGGCGCGGGACCACGCCGCATCGGAATGCCCTGCACGATCACCTCGAAGCGCAGTTCATCGCGCGTGATCTGCAAACGATCATTCACTTGCACTACGCGCGAGGGCTTCACCCGTTCACCATTCACATGCACGTGCCCGCCGGCGACCGCGTCAGTCGCCTGCGAGCGGCTCTTGAAGAAGCGCGCGCACCAGAGCCATTTGTCGATGCGCAGGCCAGCGCCCCCAACAGCATTGTCGTCGTCAGACATGTCGTGAGTTTACGCCCGATTCGAGCGAGATCGGATCGCCGAATCCGGCAGATGAGATGGCCTGTAACCGCGTGGTTCTGCGCTCGATCAGGTGCTGCGTGAATGGCAGTCCGAGCGCCCGCCTCGTGGCGTTCGTGCAGGCGCTGAAAAGAAGCATGAGACGCTTCTGCTCTTCGGGTAAGAACGCGCAGCGCCGACCCTCACCCGTACTGCGCGCGGCCTCTCCCTGAGGGAGAGGCGAAGAGCGATGCGAACAGATAAATGCCTTCTCTCTCAGGACTGCGCTGACGCGAGCGTACGAGTTCAAATGGTACGCATCAGCGTTACAACCGCTAATCCCCAAAGCGATACTGCAGCTCCACACCGTAGGTGCGAGGCGGCGTCAGGCTCCAGGTTTGCAGGATCTCGCCGTTATCCTGGCGGTCGGCGGTAATTCCATCGAGACCGAACTCATCGGTGATGTTGCGGCCGTAGAAAATCACCTCATACCGATCCTGTGCATCGGTCCATGTGGCTCGCAGATCGATCTGATCGAAATCCGGCGCCATTCGATAGGAACGCGTGAACAGACCCGACTGAACTTCGTCGCGCCATGAGTAGGTGCCGGAAAGATTCAACGACCCGGCCGCGAAATCGACTCGATAGTTGGCGTTGAATGCGACCTTGTGCTCCGGCTGGCCAGGAAGAGCGTTGCCGATGAGCGATTGACCTTGCGAGAGCACCGTGCCGTTGGCGTTCAGGCGCGGCGCGCCGCACGGCGTTGCACTCGGATGCGCCGCCATCAGATCGAGGTTGTCGGAGACGCCGCACCCTGATTCGAAGCTGGCGTCGACGTACGAGTAGGACAGCAGCAACGTCAGAGGATCGATCACCTGCCACGTGGTCTCGACCTCTGCGCCCTGCGACTTCGCATCGAGGTTGGTGTAGAGACTGACGTTGGGCCCGGTCTCCTGCACGACCGATATCGGGCTCTGCAGATTCTTGTAGTCGTAATGGAAGACAGCGACGTTCGTGATGAGCCTGTCAGAACCAAACTTGACGCCCACCTCATAGGCATTCAGCGTCTCCGGATCGACTTCATAGTCGCTCGAAATCGTCCCGAGGCTGAATGCGCCGCCCTTCCAGCCGCGACTGAATTTGAGATAGCTCAGCAAATTCTCCGTCGGGCTCCATTCCAGACCCGCCGCGCCGCTCCAGCCGGACCACTTGTTCTCCACTGAGCGACGGTCATTGCGCAACTCGATGGCAGGGGCGACTGCGCCAAAGCTCAGATTCGTCGGGTTCCAGAATATCTGCCGATGGTGCTCGCTGCCCTGCTTCTCGTCCTCGCTGTAGCGCACGCCCAGTACGGCTTTCCATTGCTCCGCGAACTGCCAGTCGAGCTGAGTGAATGCGGCGTACGAGTCTATCTTCAGCTCGCCGTCCGCGAAGTAGTACCAACCCTCCGGATTCGGCTCCGCAGCCAGCAGCGGATTGCTGAGACGACGAGGCGTCCTGATCTCGGGTTGCGCAGCATTCAGTACGCCGCTCGGCTGCCTGGAATCTTCATGAAATTGATAGAGACCCAGAATCCACTGCAGAGGTCCTTCGTGAGTGGAGGTGAGGTTGAGCTCGTTGCTGTAGTACTCCTTGTGCTCCTGGTACGACGTCGCGGACTGGCCA
>JBOHZJ010000425.1:0-6580 GCA_050738395.1 Steroidobacter sp. | reverse complement strand
CCGGGCGACAACATCAAGATGGTGGTGGAGCTGATCAACCCGATCGCGATGGAAGAAGGGCTGCGCTTTGCGATCCGCGAGGGCGGCAAGACCGTCGGTGCGGGCGTCGTGGCGAAGATTCTGAAGTAATCAGCGACTGAGTAGATGCGGAAGGTGACGACGCCTTCCGCATTTTTGTCCGGTGGCCGACGGTGATCCGCACTGCACAGGCAGTGAGAGAACCATCAGTACATCGCTAAAGGTCTTAGGCCAGTAGCTCAATTGGCAGAGCGGCGGTCTCCAAAACCGCAGGTTGGGGGTTCGATTCCCTCCTGGCCTGCCACTGCAATTAGGGAAGTGAATAGTCACTAGCGCTGATGATCGCAAGAGCGCCTCGGGTTCTGACCGATCATTAGTTACGAGTCACTTCTGGGTATCACATGACCGAACAGGTTCAAGAAAGCGCCACCGCAGTGGATGTTGCAAAGCTCGTCGCCGGAGTTGCGATTCTGGCGGGCGGCGTTGCGGCCTTTTATGTGCTGGCCGATCTGCCCATCTGGCTGCGCTGGATCATCGTGCTCGCGGCCCTGGCGGCTGCCGCGCTGGTGGGATTGCAGTCGTATCAAGGTAAGACCTTCTGGGCGTTCGTACAGAGCTCCCGGATCGAATTGCGCAAGGTCGTCTGGCCGAATCGCCAGGAAACGATGCAGGTGACCATTGTGGTGTTCGCGATGGTCGTCGTGCTGGGGCTGTTTTTCTGGGGTCTGGATTCATTGCTTGGGTTCCTGACCCGTTGGCTCACGGCGCGCGGAGGTTGAGATGGCTTTGCGGTGGTATGTCGTCCATGCGTATTCAAACTTCGAGCACCGGGTTGCCGAAGCTTTGAAGGACCGCATCAAATTGCAGGGCCTGCAGGAGAAGTTCGGCGAGATTCTCGTGCCGACGGAAGAGGTCGTGGAAATGCGCGACGGGCAGAAGCGCAAGAGCGACAGAAAGTTCTTCCCCGGCTACGTGCTTGTCCAGATGGAAATGGACGAGGACACCTGGCACCTCGTAAAGGAAGTGCCAAAGGTGCTCGGATTCATCGGCGGCACACCCGAGAAGCCGGCGCCGATTACCGAGAAGGAGGCCATGAACATCCTGCGACGCGTAGAGGAAGGCGTCGACAAGCCGAAACCCAAAGTGTTGTTCGAGCCAGGTGAAGTGGTGCGCGTCACGGACGGTCCCTTCAATGATTTCAATGGCGTTGTTGAGTCGGTGAACTACGAGAAAAATCGCCTGCAGGTGGCAGTGCAGATTCTCGGCCGCTCAACGCCGGTGGAGCTGGATTTCGGTCAGGTCGAAAAGGCCTGACAAGCGGGGCTGTCGGGTGCTGGGCGCTGGGCTGCTGGCCAGAGTGGATCGGAAATCCTTCCTGCCAGAGCCCAGCGCTCAGAGCCCAACGTCTCGAGATGGAGCAGGAAGCTCCGTCTCATTTAATGTGAAAGGACAATCGGGGAGCCGAAAGGCGTTAGCACCCACGGAGTAAATAATGGCCAAGAAAGTTACTGGCTACATCAAGCTGCAGATTCCTGCAGGTCAGGCGAATCCGAGTCCCCCGGTCGGACCGGCGCTAGGCCAGCAGGGCGTCAACATCATGGAGTTCTGCAAGGCGTTCAACGCCCAGACGCAGGGCCTTGAGAAAGGATTACCGACGCCTGTCGTGATCACGGTCTATAGCGATCGCAGCTTCACGTTCATTCTCAAGACGCCGCCTGCCGCGGTTCTGATTCGCAAGGCGATTGGTGTTGAGAAAGGCAGCGGCACACCCAATACAGCGAAGGTTGGACGCATCACCCGCAAGCAGATCGAAGACGTCGCGAAGATGAAGCAGCCGGACCTGACGGCCGCAGATCTGGAAGCCGCAATCCGCACTATTGCGGGCAGCGCGCGCAGCATGGGCGTTGACGTGGAGGGTGTGTGACATGCCGTTCGTAGCAAAACGCATTAAGGCGTGGGCCGGCAAAATTCAGCCCGGCAAGCAGTATTCGATCGACGAAGCGCTTGCGCTCGTCAAGGAATTCGCCAAGGCGAAGTTTTCCGAGTCGGTCGATGTCGCGGTGAACCTCGGCATCGATGCATCGAAGTCCGACCAGCAGGTCCGCGGATCGACTGTCATGCCGCACGGCATCGGCAAAGCGGTGCGCGTTGCGGTGTTCACGTCCGGCAAAAACCAGGATGTGGCGCGTGCAGCCGGCGCGGACATCGTCGGTCTGGAGGATCTCGCGGAAAAGGTCAAGGCCGGCGAAATGAACTTTGACGTCGTGATCGCAAGCCCGGATGCGATGCGCATCGTCGGTCAATTGGGCCAGATTCTTGGTCCACGCGGGCTCATGCCAAATCCGAAAGTCGGCACGGTGACGCCGAACGTCGCGGACGCCGTGAAGAATGCGAAGGCCGGTCAGGTGCGATATCGCTCGGACAAAGGCGGCGTGGTTCACTGCACGATCGGCAAGGCGACATTTGAGACGCCGCTGTTGAAGGAAAATCTCAGCGCCTTGCTGCAGGATCTGCAGAAGGCGAAGCCTGCAGCGTCGAAGGGAATTTTTCTGAAGAAGATTTCTGTGTCGTCGACGATGGGTCCTGGGGTGCCGGTGGAGCAGTCGTCGCTCACGGTGTAAACGTTTCTCGAATTGATTGATGCAGGGCCGGTCAAAAGAAGTCGTCTGATCTCAGACGATGACTCCAAACCGACCATCATCGAAGACCGCAGGCGGACGCGAGTCCTTAATGAATGCCTGCGCAGATGGTGTTACCCGAATCGGAGCGTACGTGCGGCTCGGCCGCACTGTGGTCCGGCTGAAGGGCGCCGTCAGGCCGCCAGCGTAGGCGGCCGGCCAACTGGCCAACTGGCCAACTGGTAACTGGCAGGAAGAGAAACTTCTCCTTCTGACCAGCTTGCCGGTGAGCCAGTTTGCCAGCGGCCAAAGGTGAGCGAGCGTGGAAGCTCGTTCGACGTAGTAATGCTCTTCACGCCAGGAGGAAACATGGCGCTCAGACTCGATGACAAGAAGGCGTTGGTCGCTGAGGTTGCGGCGGTTGCGGCGAGTGCGCAATCCGTTGTCGCCGCGGAGTACCGCGGTCTGACGGTGACGCAGATGACTGATCTGCGCGTCAAGGCTCGCAACTCCGGCGTTTATCTGCGAGTCGTGAAGAACACGCTGGCCCGCCGGGCAATCGCCGGCACTCCGTTCGAGTGCGTAGGCAAGAGCCTCAAGGGTCCGCTGGTTCTCGCGTTCTCGAAGGATGATCCGGGTGCGGCGGCGCGACTCGTCAAGACGTTCGCCAAAGACAACGACAAGCTCGTGCCGACAGTACTGTCGCTCGGCGGCCTGGCGTTGACGGCGAAGGAACTCGACAAGGTCGCAAGTCTGCCGACGCGGATGCAGGCGCTCAGCCAGTTGGCGGGCGTTCTCATGGCGCCCATCAGCAAGTTCGTACGTACGGTTGCAGAACCGCACGCGAAGCTGGTTCGCACCATCGCCGCAGTGAAAGACCAGATGCAGGCGAGCGCGTAAGCGTCGCCATGGGTTGATTTCGGGTAAGCAATTTTGGAGTGATGACAATGGCTGCTAGCAAAGAAGACATTCTGACTGCGATTTCCAACATGACCGTGCTGGAAATCGTCGACCTCGTGAAGATGATGGAAGACAAGTTCGGCGTGACCGCCGCCGCCCCGGTCGCGATGATGGCGGCAGGCGCCGCCGCCGGTGCAGCTGCGCCGGCTGTTGAAGAGCAGACGGAGTTCAACGTGACGATGACCAGCTTCGGCGCAAACAAGGTTAGCGTGATCAAGGTCATCCGCGAGATCACCGGCCTCGGCCTCAAGGAAGCGAAGGATCTCGTCGAAGGCGTGCCGTCTTCGGTCAAGGAAGGCATTCCGAAGGCCGACGCGGATGCGATCAAGAAGAAGCTGGAAGACGCAGGCGCCGCAGCGGAGATCAAGTGAGAGATGCTGGGGACTGTTCCTGCGAGGGGATTGTCCCTGGCTCCCACTTGCGGAGCTTGATTGATAGCGGGATGCGGCTGCGGAGCGTACTCCGTGGCCGCCTTCTGCATTTTTGTTTCACGGAAAGTCGTTCGACGTCGACGATCTTCCGCAGTTTTGATGCCCGAGCCCGTATCTAGAGGGTGATCCAGATGGCCTATTCGTTCACCGAGAAAAAGCGCATTCGTAAGGACTTCGGCAAGCGGGAGAGCATCCTCGAGGTGCCCTACCTGCTCGCGATCCAATTGGATTCGTATCGCAAGTTTCTGCAAGCCGAGGCAACCGCGAGCGGTCGCAACGAAGCCGGGCTGCACGCCGCATTCAAGAGCGTATTCCCGATCACCAGCTATTCGGGGAACGCGATTCTCGAGTACGTGAGCTATCGCCTGGGCGATCCGGTATTCGACGTCAAGGAATGCCAGATGCGCGGCCTTACCTACGCAGCGCCGTTGCGCGTGAAGGTCCGCCTGGTCGTGTACGACAAGGAGACCTCAACCCCAACGAAGAAGACCGTCAAGGACATCCGCGAGCAGGAAGTCTATCTGGGCGAAATGCCTCTGATGACCGACAACGGCACGTTCGTCGTGAACGGCACCGAGCGCGTCATCGTGTCGCAGTTGCATCGCAGTCCCGGCGTGTTTTTCGATCACGATCGCGGCAAGACGCACAGCTCCGGCAAGCTGCTCTTCTCAGCGCGCATCATTCCTTATCGGGGCTCATGGCTCGATTTCGAGTTCGACCCGAAGGACTGCGTGTTTGCGCGTATCGATCGGCGGCGCAAGCTCCCGGTCACGATCATCCTGCGTGCGCTCGGCTACACCGAGGAGCAGATGCTCGACATGTTCTTCGACAAGAACACCTATCACCTGTCGAAGAACAAGATTGAATTCGAACTGATCCCCGCCCGGCTGCGCGGCGAAACCGCGTCGTTCACGATCAAGGTCGGCGATGAGGTGATCGTCGAGGAAGGTCGCCGCATCACGGCGCGACACGTGCGCCAGCTCGAGCAGAAGAACGTCACGCGTCTGGAAGTGCCGAAGGAGTACATGATCGGCAAGGTTCTCGCGCACGACGTTTTCAATACCGAAACCGGTGAAATTCTCGCCAAGGCGAACGAGATCGTCACGATCACCGTCGTCGACAAGTTGATCGAAGCAGGCATCGAACAGGTGCGTATGCTGTACGTCAACGATCTCGATCGCGGTCCATATATTTCAGACACGCTGCGTATCGATCCGACGCGCACGCGTCTGGAAGCGCTCGTCGAAATCTATCGCATGATGCGTCCCGGCGAACCGCCGACCAAGGACGCCGCGGAGAACCTGTTCCAGAATCTGTTCTTCAACCCGGAGCGGTATGACCTGTCGGCGGTCGGCCGCATGAAGTTCAACCGTCGAGTGCACCGCGACCTCATCACGGGCACCGGCATCCTGTACGACCACGCGCATTACGCGAAGCGAACGGACGAGTTCTCGAAGAGGCACGTCGAGCAGTACGGTGAACACCTGCAGACGGGCCGTGGGCAAGAGACCAGCTCCGACATCGTCGCCGTCATCAAGGAACTGTGCGACATCCGCAACGGCAACGGTCAGGTCGACGATATTGACCACCTGGGCAACCGCCGAGTGCGCTCCGTTGGCGAGATGGCGGAGAACGCCTTCCGCATAGGGCTCGTGCGCGTCGAGCGCGCCGTGAAGGAGCGTCTCACGCTCGCCGAGTCCGAAGGGCTCATGCCGCAGGAGATGATCAACGCAAAGCCGGTCGCCGCAGCGGTGAAGGAGTTCTTCGGCTCCTCGCAGCTGTCGCAGTTCATGGATCAGAACAATCCGTTGTCGGAAGTGACGCACAAGCGTCGCGTTTCCGCGCTGGGCCCAGGCGGCCTCACGCGCGAGCGCGCCGGATTCGAAGTCCGCGACGTGCATCCAACGCACTACGGTCGCGTCTGCCCGATCGAAACGCCGGAAGGCCCGAACATCGGCCTGATCAATTCGTTGTCCGTCTATGCGCGCACCAACGAGTACGGCTTCCTGGAGACCCCCTATCGCAGGGTCATCAACGGCAAGGTGACGAGCGAGATCGACTATCTCTCGGCGATCGAAGAAAGTCAGTACGTCATCGCGCAGGCGAACGCAGTGTTGAGCGCCAAGGGCGAATTTACGGACGATCTCGTGTCGAGCCGTCACCTGAACGAGTTCATGTTGTCGACGGCCGACAAGATCCAGTACATGGACGTGTCGCCGAAACAGATCGTGTCGGTGGCCGCTTCGCTCATTCCGTTCCTCGAGCACGATGACGCAAACCGTGCGTTGATGGGCTCGAACATGCAGCGCCAGGCTGTGCCGACGCTGCGCGCCGAAACACCGCTCGTCGGCACGGGGATGGAGCGTGCGGTCGCAATCGATTCGGGCGTGACTGTCGTCGCCCGCCGCGGCGGCGTCGTCGATTCGGTCGACGCCTCGCGTATCGTCGTTCGTGTTCACGACGCCGAAACGTCAGCCGCGGAAGCGGGCGTCGACATCTACTCGCTGACGAAGTACACGCGCTCGAACCAGAACACGTGCATCAACCAGCGTC
>JBOHZJ010000424.1:0-6283 GCA_050738395.1 Steroidobacter sp. | reverse complement strand
CCTGCTCTGCGCCTCGTCCCTGCTCTGCGCCTCGTCCCTGCTCTGCGCCTCGAGATCGGCGCCTGTCCTGGTGTGTATGTGCTCGTTGAAACGATCAGTGCCACACACACATTGGACATGTATGGACGCCTCCCCACCGTCAAGCGATGAAGACGAACAGGAGCGGTGCTCGGACATATATCCGGCGTCGTAATTGCAGCATTGATCGCTGCGCGCCGTGATGAGCTTCGAACCTGCTGGCCCTCATTGATGTCGAGCAGGTCGGTATCGCCAGTGGCGATGAGATCGGCTATCAAGGCATCTCGATCGTCACTCCGGCCGAGGCGCTGCGCAGAGTTGAGGCACAGAAGTAGCGAACGTCCAATAACTCAATCCCGGCACCGATCCCCCTCTCGCTCTCGCCGCCACACTGCCCGATCGACCAGTATCGACGAGGAGACGACCCACAATAGACTCATCGATCAGCTGGCGTTTCATGTCATCAAATGGAAGACCACCATGCCGAAGGATAAGAAGCGAAAGTCGACAGCCGTGGATTCATTGAGGATCTTGCGCGGGGTTAAGACACCGCCTCGCGAAGCCCTGCAGCGATGCATGGCCGACATGCAGCAGAAACGTGCTGCAGAACTCGAACGAGTGATTGCCACTGAAAGGCAGATGGGAAGGCACCTGGATCTGGTGCAGAACGCATCGATTGACGCCAAAGACCCTCGGGTGGCGCGTTCCCTGGACGGTCTGCTGGCAATGCATCAGAAGCTTGCCAAACAACGGCTGGCGATACCCAAGGTATCTCGCGTCTCGACCGGCCTGCTGCCAGGGCGCATCAGTGTCGGCATCGTGCCGCCGTTCGATTTCGATCACATTCTTTTTGGATCGGGAACGGGAAGCAATATCGCTACCCGCGAGGCTCAGGCCGACCGGCGCACCGGTCAGATCAGCGTCAGCGCCATCAGCTCACCTGAGGGTGAAGGCGGCGGCAGTGCATATGGCGTGGTGGGACTCTACTTCCATCCAATGGCCGCCGGCCGGTTGACTGTTCGCGCCACGCCAACCTACTCCTACCAGTGGTGGACCAACTCCATTCGCCCAACGGCGCGCGTGAGATCCAGCGGAAATCTGGCGCTCACGATTTATGCAGTGGACGCCTACGCGGATACGACGGGTGAGGTGGGCACGATCATCGACACTGCTTCGGACAACATCTTCAACTGGAGCGAAGAGCAGACCAGTGAGGTCCGTTTCGATTTCAAGTTCGATTTGCAAACGCCCGCCGTCGTATCCATGGACGTGACGAACACGCTCGTGTACTACCTCTTCGTCGAAGCCCAGGCAGGCGTCCATTCTGTTGGTTGGAAGCCGGGCGCCCCCGGCAGCATCGCGGGATCGAAGTTGTCGCTCGCCGTCCCGTCGATCTCGTACGACTACGAGCTGCAGCCGGTGCTTCAGCAGTAGCGGAGAAAAAGGCACGCGAGATTCCCATCGGCGCACCTGGGCGATTGCATCCAGAAGTCGATGCCTGTCCTCGTGTGCGGCGATGTGCTCGCAAGCGCATTGGTGAGCAGCATGCGTGCATGCTTTGGCTTCCACGGATCTCTATCCAAACGCCTTGGTCGCGCGCCCCACACCTTTTATCCACGACTGCCCCAACGTGCGCGCATGCAGGCGCATGTGATCCAGCTGTCCCAGCGCGCGTCCGAAGACATTCCCGCGCGGCCGCATGGACAGGCGCCATGCATCCTCGTCGAGAGCCAGACTCTGCATGATGGCGGGCAACGCTCGATCAATGGCTCCCCGTTTATCGGTCCGCACCACCCTCCCCGTCCAATCGGCGAGCTCGAGATAGTCGCGCAACGTGAACGGGATCGCGTTGACGTTTTCGCTGGGCCGGAAATCCAGTAGCGGCGGCGCAGCGGAGACGGACTTCGGCATCGTGCTTACCGCCTGTGCGGACGCGCCCTTGTTCTTGAGCGCCTCGATGCGCGCATAGATCGACGTGAACGGCGAGTCTTCGGGCGTCGTTGCGATGACTGCACGGATTGGATTCAGGTCGACGTACACCATTGCAGTGAGGAGACCGGCCTCGTCAAGCAAAGCCTGAGACCTAAACCGCCCTTCCCAAAAGCGGCCGGTGCAGTTGTCCTCCAGATTCGCGCGCCGAGCGAGGTGCTCGTTCAGGCAGCGCATGTACCAGCTCACGTCATATAGACGCCGTCGCCAGCGCTCGATGATCTGCTCCGCGAATTCCCGCTCGGTCTCATCGCACCTACCCTGCTCCCAACGTTCTATCAGCGGCGGCTTGGAGAAGAGCTGCGTCCACCGCTCGACCACTTCCGCCGCCGCCCAGTTGCGTGCGCAGTCGACATCGACGCGCACCACCAGGTGGTAGTGATTCGACATGATCGCGTAAGCACAGATGTCGATCGCGAACATCGATGACAGCCGCGTGAACCGCTCGAGTACCCATTGCTTCCGATGCGAGTAGTCGCGTCCCGCGTACTCATCGAAGCCCCACAGCCATGCACGTCGGACGCAGCGCGCGACGACGTGATAGTACGGTGTGTCCTGAAGCGAAATCAGCGTCTTGCGCGCGTAAGTCATCGCGCACCTTTCCTGGTGTCTGCCGAGGCGGCGTCCCGCCATACATATATATGTGAGCGAACCGGCGCAGGCGGCGATTATCTGGTCAGTTCACGCAGAAATCGGTGGGTGTTCTGGTAGTAGCTCGTTGTAGCCATAGGTCATTAGGCGCCTTCCTTGTGCTCTCGGGAGCCGGTTCCCTGCTACATATGTATGTGCTGCTCGCGACTGCGTGGCGGCGTTTAACTCGTCATTCATCCAGAGGTCGGTGGGTGTCCTGGTAGTAGGCGGGCGTCTGGTAGTAGGCGCTTAGATAGGTGAATTGGTGGGTGTCCAATGCCAATGCCAATGCGATGTGCCGCCGCGCGTGAATAGAACAGCTCTGGTGCTTGCCGTATTGACCGGAATCGCTGTCGCCGTCGCGGTGACCTCCAATCGCGACTTTCAGCGCGAGCGCGCCAGAGCCGATGTACTGGCGGGACGGCTTGCTGAGCTGGAACCCATAGAACGGTCCGGCAACTCTGCAGCGGCGCGGCCGACTGAACGCGTCCACGCAGTCCAACCCCCTGCTCGCGATCTCGCGCTCGAGCGAGCGGAAAGACACCCCGCACCTTCGAACACTGGGCAGGAGCAGCCCAGTCAGCCTCGGAAAACGTATCAAGGCTCCGCGCGAGCGCGTAAGCAGGTCGATCGGTTGCAAGCGGCGCTTGTCGATGGAACCCCGCTCCAGGAGTATCAGATTCAGGCGCTCGTGACCGCGATCGATCAGGTGCACAGGGAAATCGAGGAGGAGAAAAAGGCGCGAGCTCGAGAAGCTCCGATAACGTCCATCGACTGGAACGCAGAAAGCAAGCAGCGACTAATTAGGGCCGCCGCCGACATCCTGTTCGAATCTCAACTCGAGAGATTCATCGCGCTCGTGAATGCCGAGAGCGACGCGACAGGCTGACTCGTGCGTGCGCGAGCGAGCGAATGCCTGCATGTCCCGAGTTTTTCAGGAATGGTCAGCCGCGGGAGACATATGTGTGCGGAGCGCGGATGTGTCATGTCGCATCGGGCGGGATGTCGCATCGGGCGGGACACCCATCGATTGAGTTGGCGCGAGACCCGTCGCTACCGAAAATCGATGGGTGTCCTGGTCGTCACTCGCGCCGAAAATCGATGGGTGTCCTGGTCGTCACTGGCCGAAAATCGATGGGTGTCCTGGTCGTCACTGCGAAAATCGATGGGTGTCCTGGTCGTCACTTCCCCTGGTCGTCACTTCCTGGTCGTCACTCGCCCGTGATTGCAAACGTACGAGTGTAAGGCCCGGCGTCGAAGTCGAGTCCCGCCATCAGCTTAGAAACCGGCGGAACGTGTTTTTTGCGGCCCGCCGTGTCGGAACGCCGGCGCCCGCCGCGTCTTTATTACGAGGACGCAAAGCGACAGCCAGTGGAGGTAAATCATGCGCGCCATTCGTTTCATCAGGCCGTGCCTGTGGTTTGACGACCAGGCTGAAGAGGCCGCTCGTTACTACGTATCGATCTTTCCGAACTCGCGCATCACGCAGATCTCGCGCTACACGGAAGCGGGATTCGAGGTGCACAAGCGTCCCACGGGCTCGGTGATGACGGTGACGTTCGAGCTAGATGGCCACAAGCTCATGGGGCTGAACGGCGGGCCCGTCTTCAAGTTCAACGAGGCGGTCTCCTTCGAAGTCGGCTGCGATACCCAGGAAGAGATCGACCACTATTGGGAGAGGCTGTCCGCCGGCGGCGATCCGGCTGCGCAGGTGTGTGGCTGGCTCAAGGACAAGTACGGCCTGTCGTGGCAGGTGACGCCGGTGAAGATGGAAGAGCTCATGGCCGACTCCACTTCGCCGAAGGCGCAGCGCGTCATGACGGCCATGCTGAAGATGAAAAAGCTCGACCTGCGCGAGCTGGAGCGCGCGGCGGCGGGGTAGTCCGCGGAAGCCGAGGACGCGGAACCCGAGGACACGACAAACTCGAGAAACTCGAGGACACGCACCGATTTCTCTAACGACAAACTCGAGGACCGATTTCTCTGGAAGCGATCGGTGCGTGTGTGCTTATCGAGCGCACGGCTACAAGAGGCCGATCGGAATGAGTCACCGTAAACTTCTACTCAGAAACCGGCGCCTGTCCTGGTGTAGCTATGTGTCCAGGCGCGCTGCGAGCGTTTTCGGCGCTACGCGCTTGTAGGCTTCGCGCAGTGCAAGTTCGACCACCGCCCAATCGAGCTTTGGCGGATCGAGCCACAGACCGATCCAACCTTTGTTGCCGACGTACTTGGGAATGTGGAAGTGATCCGGCGCGAGCTGACGCAGGATGTCGTGCATGTCCGCCGAAGCCTTGCAGTTGAGATCGACACGCCCATCGCCGTGATGATCGACCATGAACCAGCCGAAGCGCTTCCTTCGGACTTCGAGGCTGAGATGGCGGCCGACGGGTTTTGCTTCGCCTTCGGGAAGCGATTCGACGATCCTGGCAATGCGCGTTCTCTGCTTGTTCCCTCCTCCGCGTGCGAGGGATGGCTGCTGGGTCGGGGTTCTCTTGTTCGTTCCCCTGGCCCGCTTGCCGGAGAGCGTTAGTGAAGCGGCGCGGGCTGAGGCTAGCCCATCAAGAAAATGAAACCGCACGAGATAAACATTCTCTCCTCGTCCATGCTTCGCAACCTTCAACAGATCAACGACTCCCTTGAACCCCGATTCCCGCGCGAGCTCGGCGGTAATGTCCGCAAGCTCAATGCGCTCGAGCGAATCAATCTCGATCTGCCCGCCATCTATCGGATAACGATTGCCAACCTTTACGTGCGGCCGCTGCCAGATGCGTACGCTGCATGTGATCTCGCCGCCGCGAACGCCCGGTCGGAGTCGTTTGGTGAACATCATGCGGCCGAGTTTAGCCCAGGAATAGCGACTCAACCGATGCGGGTCCGACGCGCGGCGCACTCGAAGCACCAATTCGGGTATTCCAAACACAGCTCGTGCACGCTCGACCATAGGTCGAAAAAGGCATCCGCGAACACGAGCTGAAGTCCATCCGCAACTGCGTGCAAAGAAACCAGCTGACCGGGTCTGAAGCGTTCATCCTCGAGATCGAGCAGCGCACCGAAGAGCGCATCCTGCATCGCTCACGTGGCCCGGCCCACGTCCGACGGACTAACGCGCAGGCGTGCTCAGGAAAAGATCTGTCCCCTTTCGGTTCGCGTCGAGTCCGTCGCGAGAAGCGGCGGAGTGTACGCCACCGCTGAAGAAGGAAGTCCGTCCGTGGACCTCCGACTCACGTTCGCTATCACGTGCGCGAACTCGACGGCGTCGACCTCGCGCCTCTCGCGCGGCGACTCCTTATCGTCGGTCAACAGGCTCGCGCGCGGGAGTGGTGGATCTCGGCGCGGGTTCGCGTGTGACGTTTGCCGCGCCGCTTGCGCCGCCTGCAGCATTGAGGGTCGCCTCCGAGGGGGCTTTCGACACTGCGCCTGCCGCGCTTCCTGAGGCGCTGCCGTTGACGAGCAACATGCGTGTGCCGCGATCGAGCCGCACGTTGCGCGACGACGAGGTCAGCACTGAACCGCTCGCGTTCGTCGCCGACGAAATGTTGACGCCGTCGAGTCCGAAGACGCCTTGGCTGCCGGAAGCCAGGCGACCGGTCGCGTCGAGGCCGCCGATCGCGAGTGCACGGCCAGACGCAGCGGCGCCTGAATGCAC
>JBOHZJ010000423.1:0-5854 GCA_050738395.1 Steroidobacter sp. | reverse complement strand
TGCATGTCTCGAGAGCGCGGTACGCGCCGCCGCTTCGGCCTGGATCGCTGCAACGACGGCGTCGACGATGAGCGCGCCCACATACGCCACCGCGGCCGGCAACGTTCCGGCGATCAATGTCAGGGCGGCGAACGCGAGCGTCAGCGGCCGACTGGTGGTCCAGACAAGCTCCATCGCGCGTCGGCTGTAGCCGAAAACGCCAAGAAACCCCCGGGCGAGTTCGGGTTTGGCGGCTGCGGGTTTGCGGCGAGGGTTCATTTTGTAGAAGTGAATAGTGACTGGTGAATAGTCAGATCAAAAGAGACCAGCTCCGCTCACTTTACGTCATCCGCACGATCTGACGTCGCACCCCCAACCAGCGCTATGCGCAACCTCTTCCCGGGGAAAGGTGGACGAAAAAGACGCTACTGCTTTCCTTCGGGGAGCGCTGGCGTGAAGTGAAGGCAAGGAGACGGAGAAAAGATCCCCTCACCCGCGCTGTGCGCGACCTCTCCCCAAGGAGAGGTGAAGAGAGAAGAGGCGCCCCTCTCCTTTGGGAGAGGGCTAGGGTGAGAGGAATGCGCGTCAGCGCCTCTGACTGTTCACCAGTCACCAGTCACCACTCACTAGTCACCTGTCATTTCTGTCACGGCCCATAGATCTGATCGAACACGCCTTTGTCGGCGAAGTGCACTTTCTGCGCGTTCGCCCAGCCGCCGAAGTCCTGGATCGTCACGAGATTCAGTTTCGAAAACTGTTTCGCGTACTTCGCCGCTATCTCAGGATCGATGGGCCGGTAGTAGTGCCTGGCGATGATTTCCTGCGCTTCGCGCGTGTACAGATGCTTGACGTATTCGGCGGCTGCTTCGCGAGAGCCTCGACGCAGTACGACTTTGTCGACGACTGCGACCGGCGGCTCCGCGAGAATGCTGAGCGACGGCACGACCATCTCCACCTTGTCGGGGCCGAGTTCCTTGATAGACAGGAACGCTTCGTTTTCCCACGCGAGCAGCACGTCGCCGATGCCGCGCTGCACGAAGGTGGTCGTCGAGCCGCGCGCGCCAGTGTCCAGCACAGGCACATTCTTGAACAGCTTGCGTACGTAGTCCTTCGCCGTCGCCTCCGAGCCGCCCGGCTGCTTCAGCGCCCACGCCCACGCGGCCAGATAATTCCAGCGCGCGCCGCCCGAGGTTTTGGGATTCGGTGTGATGACCGATATGCCGGGTTTGATGAGGTCGCCCCAATCCTTGACGCCTTTTGGGTTGCCCTTGCGCACGAGGAACACGATGGTCGAGGTGTAGGGCGCACTGTTGTGCGGCAGGCGTGACTGCCAGTTGACGGGCAGCAGCTTGCCATTCGTGGCGAGCGCATCGATGTCGCCGGCAAGCGCGAGCGTCACAACGTCGGCAGGCAGCCCGTCGATCACGGCGCGCGCCTGCTTGCCCGAGCCGCCGTGCGATTGTTTGATGGAAATGTCTTCGCCGGTTTTCGCTTTCCAGTGCTTCACGAATTCCTTGTTGTAGTCGCTATAGAGTTCGCGCGTCGGGTCGTACGAGACATTCAGCAGAGACGTCGCCGCGAAGGAGGGTGCGGCGATGAACGTCAGTCCGACCAATGCAGCCGCCAGGCGACCGCCAGGATGCTTGAGATTCATATCGAGGACCTCCGAACGATTCGCCGTTTCCACACGTCCACTCAAAAGCCGACCGCGAAGCGCGTGAAGAGCGCCTCCTCATCGGGCCGGTCAGCGCCGGCGGCAGCGCCGCCTTCGAAGCTCGTCACGTCATAGTTGAGCGACAGCTTATAGTTCTGGTTGAGATACCAGTTGACGCCGACGCCCCAGGCGCGCGCCTTGCTCGCAGCTGTGTCCGGATTTGCAAATGAGTTCACGCCGCCGGTGAAGGCGTCATCGTCGATATCGAGTTCGTGGTAGCGCGCCACGAATTCGAACGCTCCCCATGCGCCGTCGTCCGGTGAGAAGACGGAACTCGGCGTGAATCCCTTGAACGCCTGATCCTCGCCGGTCGCGAACCAGGCGAGTTGCACCTGCCACGCCTTGTTGTCGAGCGACGTCGAGCGTTGGCCCGCAGTCGGCGTCAGCCGCGTGATGTCCTGCGACAACGTCACATACTCGCCAAGCACGCCGAAGCGGCCGATCGAGTAATAGGCCTGCGGCGTCAGGCGCAGTCGCTCTCCATCGGCGAACGCGCCAGATACAGCCGGCGCCGTCGCGGTTGCAGCGGCCGTGGTGCGATAGGCGAAGAAGGTCTGCTGACCCGGCGTGCGATAGCCCGATAACAACGTAGTGACTGGATCGCCGCTGGAATCGACGTACGTGCCCGCGACGCCGAAGCCAAGTCCGCGCAACGCGAAATAGTCTGAATTGACGAACGGTTGAAAAAATAGCCGCGCCGCCCAGTCGCCCTTCGTATCGTTCTCGATATCGCCATTTGCATCGGCGCTGCCGCCATCGGTCACGCCATTGAAGTACCCGATGGAGTAAGCGACCACTCCGCCGCCAATGTCGCCGCTCAGTTGTACGCCCAGATCGCGATTCGGGACCAGGCTCGTCGGCAAGGCGCGCTCGATAAAGCGCAGATCCGTCGCCGAGACGAGTCGCTCGAGGCCCACCGGAACCTTGAATTTGCCGGCGGTCACGATGGCCCACGGTTTTATGCGCGCGGCGATGAAGGCATCGAGAATGATCGTCCGACCGCCTGCGAAATCCGGGGTGAAGCGATAATCGAAAACCCCGTTGAGCGTTCCTTCGAGCGTCGGACGTACGCGCCGCAACAACCACGTATCAGCGGTCGCAGGCGTGACATCGTCGAAGTAATGCCGGCCGTCGAAGTGCAGCACGCCGCGGAGCTTCACCTGATTCGCGTTGTCGGCTGATGTCAGGGTGAAGCCCTTTAGTCCTGCTTTAACGACGGCGCTCGAGGTGCTCGCCGCAGTCGCGGCTTCCTCGGTCAGTTCAAGCTTGCGTTCCAGCACCCGAATCTTCTGTTCCTGTGCATCGAGCCGGTAGCGCCACTCGGACGTTTCATCGGCGCGTGTGGTGAACGCCGCGAACGCGAGCGCCGCACCAGCGCCGGCGCAAGCGAGCCTCGATCGAATCGCGAGTCGGGGTCGTTCTGAAGGCTGCATACGTCTCCCATGAGTCGATCGAATCGGACGCGCACGGCGCGCCGATGCGGGAGACGATCGTAGAAGGACCGATGTGAAGGATCAGTCGCATGCCAGTGACAAACGGGTGAGCGAGGAGGCGGGCGGGGTAGAAAATGCGGACTGGAAAGGGAGAGCCGCAAAAGACCGCAAAAAAGAGTGACTATGAAAGTCGAGAGACCAGTTCACTGGCGCTATGCGCAGTGGGCGATGCCGAGACCGATCGTGGTTTGGCGCATGAACTCACCATGTCTTCCGCGCCGCTTCTCCGAGTTCCGCAACGGCTGCAGGCGCTTGACGGGCCGTTAGCTGCGCAGTAATACTCCCTTGCAATGTATACGCACTCACAAGCAACCTCGCACCGCTGGTGGCGGCGCCTCTCCTGAGGAGACGGCGCTGGAATTGCTGAGCGTATAAAACACCTCTGACGAATCCAGAAAACCCATCTCCGAGCGTAGTCCGGGGATGGGTTTTTTATCGCCTCTCGCCGGACCTCCACCGACGAGGAATATCGATTGAAACCGCCTTTCGACATCGCAGCCGACCTGGATACGCCGGTCTCGGCCTATCTCAAACTGAAACCGTTTCGCCCGCGCTTTCTGCTCGAGAGCGTCGAGGGCGGTGAACGGCTGGCGCGGTATTCATTCATCGGTTTCGGCGACTGTCTGGAAGTCCGCCTCGACGAGCGGGGTCTGACAGTCGACGGTGAGACGAGGCCGGCGCCTGCAAATCAGCGCGAACTGCTCGACGCTCTGCGCGCGGCGCTCGCGAAAGCGCCGCAGCCGAGCCCCCACATTCCCGGAGTGCCGCTGCTCGGCGGCCTGGTTGGCGTCGCCGGCTACGACCTGGTGCGACGCTTCGAGCGCCTGCCGCCGCGCGTGCAGCTCGCTGAGCCCATACCTGAAGCACACTACCTCGCTCCGCGGTCGCTGCTGGTGTTCGATCACCTCACGCGCGGCGTCGCCTTGTTGCATGCCGGCAGCGACGCAGAGCGTGCGGCGCTGCGCAAGGAAGTGATCGCGGCGCTGCGCGGTCCGATTCCGCCCAATGGCAAACGCATTCGCTATTCACCGCCGATCGGCAGCCTGAGTGAAGCCGAATTCATTCAAAACGTGGATCGCACAAAGGAGTACATCGCAGCCGGCGACGTTTATCAGCTCGTGCTGTCGGTGCGCTTCTCCGGAAGATGCGAACTCGAGCCCTTTGAAACCTACCGCGCGCTGCGGTTGCTGAACCCTTCTCCTTATATGTACTACTGTGATCTCGGCGATTGCGTCGTGGTGGGCTCCTCGCCGGAAGCGCTGGTAAAGCTGTCGAATCGACGCGCGCTGCTGCGGCCGCTCGCCGGCACGCGTCCGCGCGGCGAGGACGCAGCACACGATGATCGATTGGAAAGAGAGTTGCTTGCCGATCCGAAGGAGAACGCTGAGCACGTGATGCTGGTCGATCTGGCGCGCAATGACCTCGGCCGCGTAGCGAAGGCCGGCACGGTCAATGTGAATCCCTATCGGCACATCGAGCGCTACAGCCACGTGATGCACATCGTCAGTGGTGTGAACGGTGAGCTGGCGGCAGACAAGGACGCGTTCGATCTGTTCGCGGCCGCATTTCCCGCGGGCACGCTGGTTGGGGCGCCGAAGGTTCGCGCGATGGAAATCATCGATGAGCTCGAGCCGGTGCGACGCGGCTTTTATGGCGGCACGGTCGGTTACTTCGGAACCGGCGGCGACATGGATCAGGCCATCACCATCCGGACGATGGTGTTTCGCGGCGATACCTACAGCTTTCAGGCGGGCGCAGGCATCGTTGCGGACAGCGTGCCAGCATCCGAATATCAGGAAGTGCTGGCTAAGAGCGCCATCGTGCGCCGGGCGCTTGCCACGGCGGAGGAAGGGCTATGACGCGCCTGCTGCTGATCGACAACTACGATTCCTTTACCTACAACCTGGTGCAGGCGTTCATGGTGCTCGGCGCCGATGTGCTCGTGCATCGCAACGATCAGATCACGCCCGATGAGGCGCGCGCCCTGGAACCGACGCATCTGTGCATCTCGCCCGGTCCGGGCACGCCACAGGATGCGGGCGTGTCGATGGCGATGATCGATGCATTCGCGGGCGAGATTCCGGTCTTCGGTGTGTGCCTGGGTCATCAATCGCTGGTGGTAGTGTTCGGCGGCAAGGTGGTGCGCGCCGGGCGGCTCATGCATGGCAAGACGTCGATGGTGCATCACGACGGCCGCGGCATTCTCCAGAGCATGCCGGAGCCATTCGAGGCAGGCCGCTATCATTCGCTCATCGCACAGCCGCAGTCGCTGCCCGACGTGCTCGAAATCTCCGCACAGACGGATGAAGGCGAAATCATGGGCGTGCGTCACAAGACGCTCGCCGTCGAGGGTGTGCAGTTCCACCCGGAAAGTGTATTGACGCCGCAAGGACCGCTGCTCATGAGCGCGTTCCTGAAAATGTCCGGCGGAACGAGGTAAATCCGCCGTGGTGCTGCGCGAAACCCTCGAACAGATTCTCGATCGACGCGACCTCAGTGAAGAGCAAGCGTCCGAACTGCTCAACGCACTGACGGACCCGACGCTGGCGCCGGCGATGGGCGGTGCATTGCTCACTGCGTTACGCGCCAAGGGAGTGACGGCAAATGAACTGCGCGGCTTTGCCAAAAGCATGCGCAAGCTCGCACGGCGTCCTGTCATCCCGCCGGG
>JBOHZJ010000422.1:0-3631 GCA_050738395.1 Steroidobacter sp. | reverse complement strand
ACTCACGACTCACTCACGCCGCACACGAATAAAACTTCTGCAGCGTCGCAGCGACGACCTCGCTCGCACTCATGTCCTGCCCGGGCGGATTCTGTTCCGCGTACGTCACTACCTGAGCGATGATCTGCTGCAACGAGACCGCGCTGCTCATGCAGTACAGCGGCTCGCGTGGCCGTGGAACGCCCAGTCGCGTCCGCAACGCGCGATCGGTAAATGATTCGGTACGCTCCTCTTCGGAGAGCAACGCGCGTGGTGCGATCGCGGCTGCTCCTTCGATGAAGCCGCCGACATAGACGGCGCACAGGAGTCCCGACGCGCTTTCGGGTTCATCCGCGTAAGCGCCGCAATGCTCCTGCAATTGCGGCCCCGACAGCGGCGCGAGTTCGCTGGCTGTAGCGGCCGTCGCGAGCGCGAACAACGCTATCGGCGGCGACAAGTAGTGCATGGAACTCCTCCTGCTCATCCGCGGCGGTGCGAGGCTGGCTCCAGCGACAACCCTTCTTCCGCGCTTTTCGCAGAACTCTCCTGCGTCGCGCAATTTCGTCGCCGCTCTCTGACATAGAAGCGTCCGAGCACCAGTCCAATGACGCCCGCGGCGAGGGACGCGAGCAGGACGCCGGACTTCGCCGCCATCAACAGGTCTTCATCGCGGAAGGCGAGATTCGCGATAAAGATCGACATGGTGAAGCCGATGCCGCCGAGACATCCGATGAGCAGAACGCCGGACCAGCCGACCTCGGGCGGCAGTCGACACCAGCGCAGGCGCACTGCGATCCAGCTCCCGAGGAGAATGCCGACGGGTTTACCGATGACGAGTGCAAGGATCACACCGAGCGCGACGCTCTGAGCTTGTGCTGCTTCGAAATCGACGCCTTCGAGATTGACGCCTGCATTCGCGAGCGCGAACAGAGGCATTACGCCGTATGCAACCCAGGGATGCAGCGCCATCTGTACGCGCACGACCGGCGGCAGCAGTTCACGCTGCGCATGTCTGAGCTGTTTCAGCGGCTGCAGGAGTTCGCGCGGATCGCCGTGCTCGATGCCGGCGCGTTGACCGAAATCGTTCAGAGCCCTCGCCGCTGCATCGACGGGTCGTTCCTTGCCGCGCATCGGCAGGACCGGCGTCATGAGGCCGAGCACCACTCCGGCGAGCGTCGGATGCGCGCCGGTCTGCAGCAGGCCGAACCAGAGGACCGCGCCGGGAACGATGTACGCGAACGCACTGCCGACGCCGATCTGCTGAAATCCGAGCACCATCAGGACGCCGAGGCCGGCGATGATCAGTCCGGAGAGATCCAGTCCGCCCGCATAGACGGTCGCAATGATGAGCACCGCGGCGATATCGTCGATGATCGCGAGTGCGAGCAGGAACACGCGCACCGCGCCGGGGATCGAGCGGCCCAGCAATGCAAGCATGCCGACTGCGAACGCAATATCCGTCGCGGTAGGCACAGCCCATCCTTCACGCACTACGCCCTGCGTATTCAGCGCGAGATAGATCAGTGCAGGAACGATGACGCCGCCGATCGCCGCTGCAAGCGGCAGCGTTGCAAGCTGCAGACTGGAAAGTGCGCCTTCGTGAATCTCGCGACGAATCTCCATGCCCACGACCAGGAAGAAAATGGTCATGAGCCCGTCGTTGATCCAGAAATGCAGCGGCTGTGCGATCACGAACGCACCCAGACCGATGCTCAGCGGCGCATGCCAGACGTGATCGTACGATTCCGCGCCAGGCGAATTTGCCCAGACGAGAGCTGCGGCTGCGGCGACGAGCAGTACGAGGCCGCTCACCGCCTCAACGTGCAGGAAGCGTTCGAGCGCGCTAAAAACTTTATCGGCTACGAGTTGCGCGGACGGGGGCTGATGAGACGGGTGTCGACTCACGGTGAGAGGTCTCCACGGTTGGCGGCCCGACCAACGCTTACCTGTCTGCCTGCAGTTCGCAGCGCGACACCCGCGATGATTAGACAGGTTGAGCAGAGCTCAATCAACCCTGGGTTAGTAAATGGCGACTAGTGACTGGTGAATAGTCAGAAGACGACATTCGTCGTCGAACGGACGGTCAGTCATGCTGCTGAGCTGCTGCTGCGGCTGCTGCAGCGATGAACAGCTTCTGCGTCGGGTAGGCGAACTCCACGCCGAGGCCTGCGAGCTCTCGATGCAAACGCACGTTGATCGTCTGCTGGATATCCATGTAGCGGTTGTAGTCCGGCGAGAGCACGAAGTAGACCGTCTCGAAATCGAGCGACGCGGCTGCGTGCTTCGAGAAATGACTGCGATCGAAACGCGT
The DNA here is from genome assembly GCA_050738395.1 of Steroidobacter sp. Taxonomy (GTDB): domain Bacteria; phylum Pseudomonadota; class Gammaproteobacteria; order Steroidobacterales; family Steroidobacteraceae; genus Steroidobacter. The sequence continues at coordinate 1,341 of JBOHZJ010000422.1, read as the reverse complement.
GTCGCTCTGTGCTTCGACGATTTCACGCAGAAGAACTGGAATGCGCTCGATCAGATCGAGCGGCGTCTCGTAGGTCACGCTGGTGGCGAACACGACGCGTCGCTCCGCCATCCGGCCATAGTTTCTGACGCGGCTGCCGAGCAGATCCGCATTCGCCATGATGATCTGCTCGCCGCTGAGGCTGCGCAGGCGCGTGCTCTTGATGCCGATGTATTCCACCGAGCCGAGAAAATCGCCCACGCTCAGAAAATCGCCGACGACGAATGGCCGGTCGAGCGTGATCGAGAGGGAGGCGAACAGATCGCCGAGGATGTTCTGTACGGCCAGCGCGACCGCTATGCCGCCGATGCCGAGACCTGCGACCAGCGCCGTGATGTCGATGCCCAGATTGTCGAGCGTCAGCATCACGACCAGCGACCAGATCAGGACGTTCAGCATGAAGCCAATGATCCCGAGCGAGCCCACCATCGCCCGGTCGACAGCCATACTGCGTCGCCGCTTGCGCTCGATCCAGGCGGAAGCCGCGGCGACCGCCCATACGCCGGCCTGCCAGAAGATCGCAATCGTGATCGCCGAGGCGAGCACGCGGGCGGCCTTCTCGCCCATCGTCAGCGTCTGTAATCCGAGATACAGCGATAGCACGACGAAGAACAACACCGCGGTGCGGCTGAGCACGCCGAGTGGAATTTCCAGCAGCTCGGTATGTTCGGTCGACTGCAGCCTCTTGTAATACTGACGTACGACGCGGCGTAGGGCCGACAGCGCCAGAAAGACGCCCACGACGACGCTGCACGCAATCAGCCAGGCCATCGGTGAATTGTTGAAGAGCGGCATCGCCGACAGCTCATCGAAGTTGGTCATCAGGGTCTCCATGAATATTTCGCCAGCAGGCGAACGATGCGACGGCGAGGGTGAACGTCGAACCGTATCGAGCCGCGGCAAGCCGAGTCAACCCGCAGCGATTGCGGAACGATTCGGGTCGCCGCGGGTTCTGGAGAATGCTCGCACTCTCCGTCATCCCTCTGCGCGCCGGCTCGGCGTCGCTACAAACCATCGCAGAACCCGCGGTAAGCGAAGGCGCCGTGCTCGCGAGAACGCTGGCCGTCGGCGTGTGCGGCACGGATCGGGAGATTCTCGATGGTGCATACGGATCGGCCGCGCCCGGCCGCTCGCATCTTGTCCTCGGTCACGAATCGCTCGCCGAAGTCGAAGACGCGCCGGCTGATAGCGGGCTCGTGCGCGGCGATCTCATCGTGGGCGTCGTGCGCCATCCCGATCCTGCACCGTGCGTCGCTTGTGCTGCCGATGAGTGGGATATGTGCCTCAATGGTCTCTATACAG
>JBOHZJ010000421.1:0-6034 GCA_050738395.1 Steroidobacter sp. | reverse complement strand
CGTCGGCGCCGCAGCGCCCACCGATGCGCAGGTGCTCGGCGCGGTCAACCGTGTGATCGGCGAGAAGGGCACCGTGGTGTGCGCCGCCGGAGGATTGCCCGGGGAACTGCACAAGCTGTGGCGGGCTCAGGACAGCGACGCGTATCACCTCGAGTACGGCTATTCGTGCATGGGTTATGAAATCGCGGGCGGACTCGGCGTCAAACTCGCGCGTCCCGATCGCGACGTCGTCGTCATGGTGGGCGACGGCAGCTATCTGATGATGAATTCCGAGATCGCGACTTCAATCGCACTGCGGCTCAGGCTGACGGTCGTGCTGCTCGACAATCGCGGCTTCGGCTGCATCAACCGCCTGCAGCAGTCGTGCGGCGGAGCTTCGTTCAATAACCTGCTCGAGGACGCCGCGCCCGCCATCGACTTCGCTGCACACGCCCGCTCGCTCGGCGCTCACGCGCAGAAAGTGAGCGACATTCGTGAACTCGAAGCTGCCGTTGCAGCCGCGAAGAGCATCGATCGGACGGTCGTCATCGTGATCGAAACCGACCCGCATCACAGCACCGCAAGCGGCGGCGCGTGGTGGGACGTCGCGGTACCGGAAGTCTCCGAGTACAAAGACGTCAACGCCGCGCACGCCATTTATCGCGCAACACTCGACAAGCTCCCGTGAGTGAACAGCGCCGCAGGCGCCTCCGACCACCATCACTAGTCACCAGTCACTTCTAAACTATGCGCATCGGCGTCAACCCGTTGACCTGGACGAACGACGATCTGCCGTCGCTCGGCGCCGAAACGAGCCTCGAAACCTGCTTGCGTGAGGCGCGTGCGGCGGGCTACACAGGCGTCGAGCTCGGCAATAAATTTCCGCGCGTTGCGTCGGAACTGAAGCCGATCCTGCGCGCGCACGACCTCGATCTGGTCTCCGGCTGGTATAGCGGCCGGCTGCTCGAGCGTGATGCGGACGCCGAATGGGATGCGATGAGTGCGCACTTCCGGTTGCTGCACGCGCTGAACTGCAAGGTGATGGTCTTCGCTGAAGTGTCGCGCTGCACGCATGGCGATCAGCGTGCACCGCTGTCGCAGCGGCCGCATCTGCCCGATGGAGAATGGCGGCGCTTCGGCGAACGACTCACGACGCTCGCCGAACGCATGCGCACCGAAGGGCTCCGCATGGCTTATCACCATCACATGGGAACGGTCGTCCAGTCCTCGCAGGATATCGAACGCATGATGGCCGTGACCGGCGAAGCAGTCGGCCTGCTGCTCGATACGGGTCATCTCACCTACGCCGGCGGCGATCCGTCCAGGGCGGCGGAGCAATACGCAAAGCGCATCGTTCATGTGCACTGTAAGGATGTGCGCCGATCCGTACTCGAGCGCGCGCGCAACCGCGATGCGAGCTTTCTGAACGCAGTCCTCGACGGTGTGTTCACCGTGCCGGGCGACGGGATGGTGGACTACAGGCGTGTGCTGACGCCGGTTGCCCGCAGCGGTTATCAAGGTTGGCTGGTCGTTGAAGCGGAGCAGGATCCTGCGGTGGCGATTCCGCATGTGTACGCGAAGCTCGGCTACGATCATCTGGCGCCGCTCGCGTCGGACTTGTGGCCCGAGCGCGAGAGGGCGTAACAGCGCGGGACGAAGTCGTGAGCTTCGCCGTTGCGAGTTCCACATTGTGCGTTGTGCGTCCGGCCCGCGCACTCGTGAGCTTCGCCGTTGCGAGTTCCGCGTTGTGTGTTGTGGCGTCGGACCGCGCACTGTCGTGCGCTCCTACGGACAACGGACAACGGACAACGCACAACGGAGAATGACCTGCGCTGAATCCCCTGAACGGCTGCTCAGTCGTCGAATCGCTTCGACAGAATCTCGCCCGTGCGCCGGTCGAGTACGAGTTCGACTTCCCTGCCTTCGGCGTCCCGGCCTTCGACCTCAAGAAGCAGTCCTTCGATCTCCATTTCCGTGAGCTTGATTCCCTGCGCCTGCACGCGGCTTTCGAGCTCTGCGACGCTCAAGGTCTTCTCGCCGGCGGCGAACTCGTCGGCGCCCTGGACCGGATTGGCCGCGAGCGCCATGCCCACTGCTGCGACAGCGCTGGCTGCGCGCGCGAATACATTGATCCTGTGCTGTTTCGATCGGTTCATGATTGCGTTACCTTCCGGGTGATGTCGATTGACGAGCCAACCATACGAGAACTTCGCTGACGCCAATCCGGCGGCGTTCGTCAGCAAGGCGTCAGGTAGAGCCGGCCAGAGTTCGACCATGAACACGAGCGAACTGGAATTTCGCGGCAGAATCGCACGAAGGCTCCGCGGCGCGAGAAACGCTTTGCTCTCCGTCCTGGCCGGCCTGGTCGTGGCCGCCGGCGCCGCGAGCGTCGTCGACGCGGACGATGATGACGACGAGGAAATGAGCGAACATGAGGCGGTGCGATTCGCTGTAAAACGCGGCGAAGTGATGCCTCTCGCGCGCATCCTCGCAATCGCGCTGAAGGAGATTCCGGGCGATGTGGTCGAGGTCGAGCTCGAGCGCGACGACGGGCGCATCGTGTATGAAATCAAGGTCCTTACCGACAACGGCAGAGTTCGCGAAGTGCGGCTCGACGCCCGCACCGGCGGCATCCTTGATATCGAGGACGATTGAAGTGCGTGCATTGATCGTCGAGGACGAGCGGGACGTCGCGTTGGACCTCGCCGCGGTGCTGCGAGCTGCAGGTTTTGTCGTCGACCTCGCCAGAGATGGAGACGAGGCCTGGTTCAAGGGCGACGTCGAGGAGTACGACATCGTCGTGCTCGATCTCGGCCTGCCGCGCCTGGACGGACTATCGGTGTTGAAACGCTGGCGTGCGGCGGAGCGCGTATTTCCGGTCCTGATTCTCTCGGCTCGCGATGATTGGACGGAGAAGGTGGACGGCATCGAAGCCGGCGCCGATGACTATCTGGGCAAACCCTTTCAGAACGGCGAACTGATCGCCAGGGTGCGCGCCCTCGTACGCCGCGCCGCCGGCCGCGCGTCCTCGATGATAGAGATCGGAAGTCTGGCGCTCGACACGAACCGCATGTCGGCTACGCTCGAAGGACGGCCGATACGCCTGTCGCCGCTTGAATTCCGCTTCCTCGATTACCTCGCGCACCAGTCGGGCCGCGCAGTCTCCGCGGGCGAACTCGCAGAACATCTGTACGGCGCAGCCGAACCCGGCGACGCGAATGCGATCGAAGCGCTGGTCGTGCGACTGCGCCGCAAACTCGGACCGAAGCTGATCGAAACGCGCCGCGGCTTCGGCTACGTACTTGCCGGAACGAGCGCGTGAAGCCACGCTCACTGCGCATGCGCCTGCTGATCGGCGCGGCGTTCGCAATTTTCGCGGCGCTCGCCGCCGCGTGGATCGCGATGACCTTGCTGTTCGAGCGGCATATCGAGCGGCGAGTGGAAGCGGAGCTCACGCGTCATGCGGTGCAGCTCGTCGCGGCTCTCAGCCTGAGTCCGGAGGATGCGCCGCTGATAGACGCCGCACCGGTGGATCCGCGCTTCGATTCGCCTGCAAGCGGCCTCTACTGGCAGCTGTCCACCCACGCAGGAACGCAGCGATCCCGCTCGCTCTGGGATCAGGCGTTGCCGGTTCTTTCGCCGGCAGGTGCGGAGCAATGGACGCTGCGCGTCGCGCGCGGCCCGTTCGAACAGGAGTTGCTCCTGCTGGAACGACAGGTCCAGCCCGATCGCGGCGACGCCGACGTACTGGTTCAGCTGGGCTACGACCGCGCGGCGTTGCGCACCGCAAGCGCGGAGTTCGGCCTGGAGCTGGCGTTGTTTCTCGCGATCCTGTGGGCGATTCTCTCGGCGGCCGCGTGGATTCAGGTGGCGCTCGGTCTGCGGCCGTTGGTGCGCGTGCGCGAGGAGGTCGAGACCTTGAAACGCAATCCGCACGAGCGTCTCAGCGCGGCGCACGCGTTGGAGATCGAACCGCTGACGCATGCGATCAACCAGCTCGCCGATGCGCGCGAGCGGGATCTTGATCGCGCCCGGCGGCGTGCAGCGGACCTGGCGCATGGACTCAAAACGCCGCTGGCGGCCCTCTCGGCTCAGAGTCGACGGGCGCGCGAAGCCGGGGCAGTCGAGGCTGCCGAAGGCCTGGATCGGGCGATCGCCGCGGCGACGGCGGCAGTCGAACGCGAGCTGACGCGCAGTCGCGCCGAGACGATCCGCGCGACGCCTGCAGGCTCCGTCGTTGCACCGTTGGCTCTGATCGAATCGATCGTCGGTGTGGTGGAACGCACCGAGTTCGGCGCGCGACTGGTGTTCGAAGTGCACGTGTCCGATGACTTGAGGATTCCGGCCGCGGAGGAAGACCTGATGGAGCTGATGGGCGCGCTAATCGAGAACGCTGCTCGCTTCGCGCGCCGACGTGTTCGCATCAGCGGCAGTTCTTCCAGGGGGGAGCTGCTGAGCGTGGAGGACGATGGGCCGGGCATCGATTCTGATCGCATCGCGGAGTCGATGGTGCGCGGCGCCCGTCTCGATGAGGCAGGCGCCGGGCATGGACTCGGACTTGCCATTGCACATGATCTGGCGGAGGCGATGCGCGGCGAGCTCTCCCTCGAGCGTTCGGATCTGGGTGGACTGAAGGTCGCGGTATCGTGGGCTGGGAAAGAGCCGGGTAACGGCAATGGCGCTTGGTCAGCCGGCGCCTCCGCGGAATTGCGCATTTGAAGAGAACTCTCTCGCCAAGGGCGCCGGGCTCGCAAAGCAATCAAGACCAACGATTCGGCTTGACCAGACGCAATCGCGGTTAGCGGTTAGTCAAGGCTTAGTGCGCCCCATCGGAGCGACGCAGTGATCCTGACGCAAACCTGATGCTGCTTGCAGGCCTTGCGTCAGTTCAGGCAGCGCACGCTGCATTCAAAGAAGAACGATTGCACTGTCCGCAGGAGCTTCAAATGTCATACGCGCATCGCGGTTCGATCGCCGCCATCGCATTCATGCTGCTCGTCGCGCCGCCTGCAGGCGCCGATGAGGCGCCAGTCTCGTCGCGCATCACCGCCTATCCAACGTCCTTCTTCGCCAAGGCGCAGCCCTACTCTGCATTCGACATGCTGACGCTGCTGCCGGGCTATGCCTTCGTTGAAGCGGATGCCGACATCCGCGGATTTGCGGGCGCTGCAGGCAACGTACTCATCGACGGCAATCGGCCCGCCAGCAAGCAAGAATCGCTGGAAGCGATTCTGCGCCGCATCCCGGCGAGCACGGTCAGCCATGTCGAACTCATCCGCCCCGGCGCCCGCGGCGTCGACATGCAGGGCCAGACGGTGCTCGCGAACGTCATCCGCATTCGTCGGGTGGAAATGCGCGGCTCGGCCGAACTCGGTTCGAGCTTCTACGAACGGGGCTTCAGCGCGCCGCGTATTGCAGGCGAGTTCTCCCGGCGTTCCGGAGAGCAATTGTTTGAAGTCTCGGCGGCTCGCTACCGGGTCGTGGATGACGAGCACGGCGCCGGCCGTCGACCTCGCGTGTCGTCTGACGGCGCCGTGATCCGTGACGCGGATTACGTGCAGGACGAGGGTGAGCGTGTAGCGGAGCTGGCCGCCGGTTACGAACAGAAGGTCGCGCTGGGGAAACTGCGCGTGAACGGCTCGTTCTCGGAGCAGAAATTTCGAGCTGACATTCGCGACTACCAGATATTTCCGGAACTCGACAGTGAGACCGTCGTGGAGTTCGAAACGCTCACCGAGGCCGAGCTCGGGCTGCACTACGAGCAACCGTTCGGTAAGCGCCTGCACTTCGAACTCTTCGGAATTCACCGCGACATCCGCGAGCGGGAAGGAGAGCGAAGCGCAGCAGTGGACGACAGTTCGCTCTTTCGGCAGGACGCCGATGCAAGCGAATCGATTCTCCGCGGCGTGCTGCGACGCGTGAGCGATCAGTGGTCTCTGGAAGGCGGCGTCGAAGGGGCGCTCAATATTCTCGACGGCCAAAGCAAGTTGCAGGAGAACGGCGTCGATGTCGCACTCCCGGCTGCGAGCGTACGTGTTGAAGAGCGCCGTGGAGA
>JBOHZJ010000420.1:0-3422 GCA_050738395.1 Steroidobacter sp. | reverse complement strand
TCCCCATTTCCGTCTCTTTTGTCGCCGCCTTGTTGCTTCAGCCGTGAATCCCCGAACCGACGGCCTGGATAATCAGGAATGTCCCCGTTTGTTCGTCTGACCTGGAAATGGGGACTGTCCCCATTTCCTGTCTCCAGGTTTCTTTGCGACGGGCGTAATTCTTGAGCGCCCCTCGCGCCGGCGCAGACTTCGGTGATGGCAAAGCGAACTGGCAGCGCTGATCTACCCCTCCACGGCGGTCGCGTTCCGCCGTGGCTGTCGGCTCGCATGGCGAAGCTTGGGCGCGTGATCGTCGAGGCGATCGTTCTGCACTATGATCGCGACGAGCTGCTGCGGCGCCTCGCGCATCCGTTCTGGTTTCAATCGTTCGGCGCAGTCATGGGGATGGACTGGCATTCATCGGGTATTACGACGAGCGTAGTCGGAGCCCTCAAGCGCGGGCTCACGCCGATCCAGAGTGAGCTCGGGATCTACGTGTGCGGCGGCAAAGGCGCGCACTCGCGCGAGACGCCGGCAGAACTTGCATCAGTCGGCGAACGCACGGGGCTGGATGCCGCTTCATTGGCGCATGCAAGCCGGTTGGTCGCCAAGGTGGACAGCGCAGCGGTGCAGGACGGATTCGATCTGTACCTGCACTCGTTCATCGTGACGGCTGACGGCCATTGGTGCGTTGTGCAACAGGGGATGAATGGCGAGCGTGGCGAAGCGCGCCGCTACCACTGGCTGTCGGAAAACCTGCAGAGCTTTCTGGATTCGCCGCATTCCGCGATCGAAGGCAGAAACCAGGGGGCGATCATCAATCTCGCCGATGTGCGCGCTGAGCGAAATCGACGCGCCGGACTCGAACTGGTCCACGGTGGACCCGATCGGACGATCGCGGTCCTCAGGCGCCTGCGCGCTCCCGGGAACACTGCACTCGATCTTTTTCCCGAACTCGAACCACGGATCAGTGTGCAAGCGCCGGTTCCGCACCTGCAAATGCCCGCGCATCACGATGTGCGCGCATCCGATATCGTGCTCAAACGGTTACATGGCGCGCTTGCCGCCGCAGGCGATCGCGGGCCCAAAGATTTCACCGAGCTGCTCATGACGCCAGGCATCGGCGCACGTACGATCGCTTCACTCGCGCTGGTTGCAGAAGTTGTGTACGGCGCGCCTTCGCGATTCTCCGATCCGGCGCGCTTTTCGCTGGCTCACGGCGGCAAGGATGGCCATCCGTTTCCCGTACCGCTCAAGGTGTACGACGAGACGATTCGCGTCCTCAAGGACGGCGTTGACCGCGCGAAGCTCGGCAAGGACGAGAAACTCGCCGCGATCAAACGCCTTGATGAGCAGGCCCGCGTCCTGGAGCGGGCGGCTTGGGGATCCACGTTCGAGGAGTTCATGCGAACGGAGCGCGAACGCTCGGCGGAGTACGGCGGGCGAACCGTTTTCGACTGATCGCGCGGCGCAAGAGAAAGAGCACCGCCTTCGCAGGCGGCGCTCACGTGGACTCGACGATCACTCAGCGGTGGAAGGGTATGACCGGCACTGGCGGATATGCGAACTGACTATCTCGCTGGGCGCCTACATGCGTGACACCCGGAATCTTCGCCCAGCGCAGCGCTTCCTCGCGCGTGTTGGTCAGCACGATCATGCGTCTGTGCCCCAGATTGCTGAACGGCTTCTTCACGTAGTTGGTGTGATACTTGGAAAATCCCTGAGGCTGCTCGAGCATGATGCCGTCGACGTAGCGCTCGCCAGTCAAGCCGCCCGAACCTCCGCGGTCCCAGATGTTGTTGTTCACGATGATGAAGCCGGGCCGGATCGCACGTCGTTTCGCATCGAGGCGCCTCACGAGGTCGACATTACCGTTCGTCCACGCATTCTTCTCGGCTGTTGACCAACTGCCGTATTCCGCCAGCTGGCCCCACGGTCTGGCGCCTATCTGGTCCAGAAAAACGCCGTCCACTTTGCCCTCGCGCATCAGGCGCTCCACATACGCGACGACGTGGAGTATCCACCTGGAGCCAGGCCGCATATCGGTGAAGCGCGTATTGGCGCGATTGCTGCGCTGACCGTACGTCGGATAGGGCCAGAGCGGCACCGCGCCGCGATCATTCATGAAGAAGCCCTCGTCGAGCGCGCACACATAGTGATCCGGCCGCGTACTCGGGATGATATACGCCAGCACTTCCCCACCCTTGCGCCGGACCTCGGCGAAAGCAGCGTCGTTGCGATTGCAACGTCCCGTGACGACCATCCCCGTAGGTTTTCCGTAGAGCGCCACGTTGGTGGTGGATTTATACGCGACCCCCATTGGATTGGCGGCTTCGGCGGAGCCCACGAGGGCCGTGAAGGAAATGAACAGGCCGCAGCCTGCACGCAGTGCAAGTTGAAACATCACGAGTCTCCCTGATCGATGCTGATCGCTCGCACGATCAGCGTTGGCTGAGCGCCGAACGACGCGCGCCTGACTATCGGTGTGTTTGCGCGGATCCGGCGATGGTTGTTGGCTTTGAGCCGCGGGAGACCGTACGCGCGCACTACTCGAAGATCAAAATGTCTCCGATCTCACACGCGAATACATTACAAATGTGGTCGCACTACTGACCGATTACGGCAACGTTGTGCGATATGCAAACTGCGGCGCGAAACGCAAGAGGGAAAACTCGCGCGATCAAATCCCACGACCAGCGCGAGCGCATGCAAGCGAGCTGGCGCTACAGACAATTCACCGTCACGTCGGCGACATCAGCGGCGCCGACCGTGCCGGCTCCGTTGGTCACCGTGCAATTACCCGGCGGAAGGAACGGCAGACGTTCGACTGTAACGTCGTAAGCGACGCCGCTTGGCACCGGCGTCACAAAGGTGAAGGGTCCATTCTGGACTACGTCGATCGATTCGGCGCCATTGAGTCGCAGCCTGAGACCCAACCCGCCGAGCCCGGCAACGTTGCCGCCGATGGTGAATGCATTGGTCGTGCAGGCCACCTGCACGCTCGCAACATCCGCGCCGTTGATCGAGCCTGATCCCTGTGACACAGCACATGTCTGCGACAGGTTCACGGGCTGAGCCGCGACGCTTACGCTGTAAGCGGCGCCGTTCGTCAGTGAGCCCGGGAAAGTAAACGCGCCGTCCGCTGCGATGGCGAGCGCCGGGCCGCCATTGTTCTGCAACAGAAGTCCTGAACCAGCAAGGCCGGCGACCTGCCCTCCGACCGTGAACTCGGTTCTCTGGCACGTGATGCGCACGCCTGTCACATTGCCGTCGCCCACTACACCCTGACCTGTACCCGGTTCAACCGTACATATCTGTGTCGGAGTGATGGGTTGTGTCTGAACCGTCACGTTGTACGAAGCTCCGCTCAGCAGTGGCGTACTGAAGGTGAACGAAGCGCTCCCCGCGGAAATTTGCAGCGAGTCGCCGGCGTTGTTCTGCAG
>JBOHZJ010000419.1:0-15689 GCA_050738395.1 Steroidobacter sp. | reverse complement strand
GAAGCACTCTTCCTGCGGCGCTTTCTCAAGCGGGCGAAGGAAGAGGGCTACATCTACTACCTCATGGAAGCGTTCGATCAGCCGTGGAAGGCGAAATACGAAGGCGCAGTCGGCGCCTACTGGGGGGTTTACGACGTCGATCGTCAGCCCAAGTTCGAGTTCGTCGCACCGCTCGTTCGCATCCCGCAATGGCAAACGCTCGCCGCGATTTCCGTAGCCATCGCAGCGATGCTGCTCGGTATGTTCTACGTGCATAGCAGAAGCCTGGGGACGCGGGGCCGCAGCCTTCTCGCGGTCGTCGTCTACGCCACGGCCACGCTCGCTGTATGGGTCATCTTTGACTACTCGCAGAAATACCTGACCTTCACGAGCGTATTGGTCGGGACCGTGCTGGTGCTCGGAATGCTCGGGGCTATCGCGCTCCTCCTCGCCGAAGCGCTGGAATGGGCCGAAGCTCATTGGGCCACGTCACGACGTCGTGAGTTTGTTCCGAACAGCGATCGGGCCGGGCCTGCACCGAAAGTTTCGATCCATGTGCCGGCATACAACGAGCCGCCGCAGATGCTGATCGATACGCTCGATGCGCTCGCGCGGCTCGACTATCCCGCGTTCGAAGTCATCGTCGTCGACAACAATACGAAGGACGAATCGGTCTGGCGGCCGGTCGAAGCACATTGCCGCAAACTGGGAACTCGGTTCCGCTTCTTCCATGTCGATCCGCTCGCAGGCTTCAAGGCAGGCGCGCTGAACTATGCGCTGCGCCAGACGTCGGCAGATGCGGAGATCGTCGCGGTGATCGACAGTGACTACCGAGTCGACCCGAACTGGCTGCGCGATCTCACACCGTCGTTTCAAGATCCGAAAGCGGCCATCGTGCAGGCGCCGCAGGATTATCGCGATTACGGCGAGAACCTCTTCAAGGCGATGTGTCATGCCGAGTACCGCGGTTTCTTTCACATCGGCATGGTGACCCGCAACGAGCGTAACGCGATCATTCAGCACGGCACGATGACGCTCGTCCGGCGCGACGCGCTCGATCGGGTGGGCGGCTGGGCCGAGTGGTCCATCACCGAGGACGCCGAACTGGGTTTGCGATTGTTCGAGTACGGTTATGAAGCGCAGTACCAGCCGCGCAGCTACGGTCGGGGCCTGGTTCCGGAGAACTTTCACGACTACAAGAAGCAACGCTTTCGCTGGGCGTATGGCGCCGTGCAGATTTTGCGCGCCCATTCCGGCACGTTGTTATCTCGCGCCGATGCTCGACTCACCAATGGCCAGCGGTATCACTTCATCGCCGGCTGGGCGCCATGGCTCGCCGACGGCGTCAATCTGCTGTTCAACATCGCGGCGATCTGCTGGTCAGCCGCAATGATCCTGGCGCCGCATCGCGTCGATCCGCCGCTGGTGATGTTCTCAGTGCTGCCGCTTGCGCTATTTACGTTCAAGCTGGTGAAGCTCGCGCATTTATATGTCTCGCGGATCGGCGCGAACCTTCGTCAGACGCTCGCCGCGGCGATTGCGGGACTGGCGCTGGCGCATACGATCGGCGCGGCAGCCGTGAAAAGTCTGTTTACGCACGATGAGCCGTTCTTTCGCACGCCGAAGTTCGGCCAACCACACTTTCTCACCAAGGCCCTCGCAGCGGCGCGTCAGGAGACAGCGCTCCTCGCCCTGCTGCTGCTCGCCGCGTTCGGACTCACGCGACAGATCCACATTTTTGCAGAGCACAGCATCGGCATTCCCGAGGAACTCAAGGGACCCGATGTATCGATGTGGGTCGCCGTTCTCCTGATTCAGTCCATCCCCTACGCCGCCGCATTGATCGTGTCGCTCATCAGCGCCTTGCCGCTGCCAGCGCGCTGGCTCGGACGCACGAACCGGATGAGGACAGGCCGGATCGTCGAAGCAGAACGAAAATGAAAGCGTAGCGCTTGCGGCTCGAGCTTCGGTACGCGAAATCTTTGACGTCCCCGCGCAGGCGGGGACCATCTACTGCCGGGCACTCGATCGATTTCGCCGCATAGTGCCGAACGGAGGCGACAACGCGAACGTCATGCTCCGGTCATCCGATCGCAACACTGAGCTCCTTTACTTGGCGCACGTTTCGGTAGGCCAATGGGAGAGCGCTCGTGAACGAATCCAGTCAGAACATTTCCAGCGTCGCGAAAGACGATGATCCGGACCTGAATGCCTCCAGCAGTCCCTGGTTTGCAGACATCGTCGAGCAACGTTACGGCCGACGCGGTGTGGTGAAGGGCGGGATTGCGGCCGCTGTCACGACCCTGATCGCCGGCCCTGCGCTCGCGGGCGGCGCTCAGAGCGATCACGAGACGCACTCCGGCCGTGAGCATGGTGATGGTCGCCACAAGGCGCCGCGCATCGATCCGGGCTTCGACGCAGTCGCGGCGTTCAACGCCGGTCGCGAAGATCAGGTCGTTGTGCCCCAGGGCTACCGTGTGCAGATCCTGATTCCGGAAGGCGCGCCGCTGACGAACGATGCGCCCGCCTACATACCGGGCGACTACAATATCGGCGCCGACCGCGAGAAGCAGGTGGGGGCGCATCACGACGGCATGTCCTTCTTTCCGCTCGCACGCGGCGTCGGCGGCAACCATCACGGCGTGCTCTGCCTGAACTTCGAGAATATCGATCAGGCGCTGCTTCACCCGAACGGCTTCACGCGCAACAGCGACGGCAGCCGTCCGGTCGAGGATGAAGTGCGCAAGGAAGTCGCGTCTCATGGCGTCGGCGTCGTCGAGCTCATGAAGCACCGTCGCGGCGAATGGAAAGTGGTCCGCAGCAAGCTTAATCGCCGCATCACCGGCCAGACGCCGATGGAGCTGACCGGTCCGGCGCGCGGTTCGGACCTGACAAGGACGAAGTACAGCCCGAAGGGAACGAAGACGCGCGGTACGCTGAACAATTGCGCGAACGGCTACACCCCATGGGGCACGTATCTCACGTGCGAAGAGAATTGGGCTGGGTACTTCTTCAACACGAGCACGGTTGATCGTCCGCGCGAACACTCGCGCTACGGCGTGCCCTCCTCCGCCGCTTCAACTTACGGCTGGGGTACGCGCCCGGAAGATCGGTACGCCCGTTTCAACGCCACGCCGACGACAGCGGAGTACTACGACGCCGAGGCCGCAAAGAACGACTACCGCAATGAGCCGAACACCTTCGGATGGGTCGTCGAGATCGATCCGTTCAATCCGAAATCGACTCCGAAGAAGCGCACCGCACTCGGCCGCTTCGGCCATGAAGGCGCATGGGTCGCTCCCGTCAAAATCGGCAAACCGGTCGTCGTGTACATGGGCGATGACGCGCGCGGCGAGTACATGTACAAGTTTGTCAGTCAGAAGCCGTACTGGCCCTGGGAAGCGAACGGTGATGACTATATCGATGCGGGCACGCTCTACGTTGCGCGCTTCAATGCCGACGGCTCAGGCGAGTGGATCGCGCTCAGGTTCGGCAGGAACGGACTTACGCCGGAGCATGGCTTCGCAAGTCAGGCGGACATTCTCATCAACACGCGCAGTGCGGCGGACTACGTGCTTGCGACGCGAATGGATCGCCCGGAATGGGCGGATGTCGATGAGCGCACGGGTCATGTCTACCTCACGCTGACGAACAACTCGGCGCGCGGCAATAGCACGGCGCAGCCGGTCGACGGGGCCAATCCGCGTCGTGGCAACCCTGATGGCCACATCATTCGCTGGCGTGAAAAGAAAGGGGATTACTCGGCGACCGGGTTCGTGTGGGACATCTTCATGTTCGGCGGTCCGACGCAGGAAGCGATTCAGGCGCTCGGTCCCGTCGCTCCTTACAACAACGACCCGCTTTACGGCGCCCAGGTATTTCCAGGCACGGATCGCCAGGCGTTTCTCACTGAAGAGGCGACATTCAACAGTCCGGATGGTTTGTGGATCGATTCGCACACGGGCCTCGTCTGGGTGCAAACCGACGGCTACTCGAACGCCGCACGCGGCTTCGGCAACCAGCAGATGCTCGCTGCGAATCCGGACACCGGCGTGGTAAAGCGCTTTCTCGTCGGACCGCTCGGCTGCGAAATCACCGGCGTCACGACCACGCCCGATCGGCGCACGATGTTCGTCAACATCCAGCATCCGGACGGTCAGTGGCCGAACATCAATGGCGAGACGCGCCCGCGCTCCGCGACGCTTGCAATCACAAAGGACGATGGCGGAGTGATTGGAACGTAGCTCCAATCGCCAACTGGTCTGACTGGTCAACTGGTTACTAGCCGGATCGGAGAAAACACACTCAGCGATGCTGAGCTCCGAGATGTTCTGGCTATTCGCCGGTTAGCCAGTTGACCAGTTGACCGGTGCGGATTCGGCTTTGGCGAACCCGCACTTCGTGTAATCCGTCGTCGGTCCTTTCCGCAATTGCTGGGCTGCAGCGCGCAGTCGAGAATCGCGCGCCATGCCCGACATGTCCGCCCTGATGCTGTCGCGAATCCAGTTCGGATTCGTAATCAGTTTCCACATCATCTTCCCCGCGTTCACGATCGGTCTTGCGAGCTGGCTCGCATTCCTCGCCGGCGTGTATCTGAAGACGAAGCGAACGCTGTGGCGCGAGTTGTATCTGTTCTGGCTCAAGATCTTTGCGGTGTCATTCGCGCTCGGCGTCGTCTCCGGCATCGTGATGAGCTTTCAGTTCGGCACGAACTGGTCCGAGCTCTCGGCGCGCGCCGGCAATGTGCTCGGACCGCTGCTCGCCTATGAGGTCCTCACCGCCTTCTTTCTCGAAGCGACATTCCTCGGCGTGATGCTGTTCGGCTGGCGCCGGATTTCACCGCAACTGCACTTCTTCGCAACGTGCATGGTTGCGCTCGGCACGCTGGTCTCGACGTTCTGGATCGTCTCGGCGAACAGCTGGATGCACACGCCCACCGGCCACGAGATCGTCGACGGCGTCTATCACGCACGCAACTGGTGGGAGATCGTCTTCAACCCCTCGTTCCCGGTGCGCCTCGCGCATATGGTGCTCGCCGCGTACATCACGACGTGTTTCGTCATCGGCGGCGTCAGCGCCGCGTATCTGCTGCGCAACCGGCATCGCGAAGCCGCGGCTCTCATGCTGAAACTTGCGATCGCTTTCGGCGCTATCGCGGTGCCATTGCAGATCGTCGTCGGCGACATTCACGGACTGACGGTTCACAAGCATCAGCCTGTCAAGCTCGCAGCCATCGAGGCCATCTGGGAGACACAGCGCGGCGCACCGCTGTTGCTGTTTGCGTGGCCGGATGAAGAACAGGAAAGGAATCACTACGAAGTCGCCGTGCCGAAGCTGGGCAGCCTCATCATCACGCACGATGTCGATGGCGAGATCGCTGGCTTGAAGGAAGTCCCCCGCAGTGAACGTCCACCCGTCGCGCCCGTGTTCTTCGCATTTCGCGTGATGGTCGGCATCGGAACGCTCATGCTGCTGCTCGTCCTCGCCTCCGCCATCCAATGGCGTCGCGGCCGCCTGACCGAGTCAACATACCTGCTGCGTGCGTGGAGAATCATGACGCCGGCCGGGTTCATCGCGGTGCTGGCAGGCTGGTACACAACCGAGATCGGCCGACAGCCGTACGTGATCTATGGCCTCATGCGCACCGAGGAAGCGCTGAGCGCCATCAGCGCCGGCAGCGTGGCGACATCGCTCATCGTGTTCGCAACCGTGTACCTCTTCGTCTTCGTCTCAGGGACGTATTATCTGTTGAAGCTGCTGCGCAAAGGCCCGCAACCTGTCGAACAAGCGCTGCTGCATCCGGAGGACAAGACCGCCGCACGGCCGCTGTCGGTGCCAGACGAACCTGTCGAAGCGGTTGGCGGTTAGCGGTTAGCGGTTAGTGGTTAGTGGTTTAGTCCAGATGAACGCTATGAAAGTTGGAGATGTCGTCCCAAATGCGAAGCCGCGATCGAAGCGCGAGAGCGCCTCTGACCAACCGCTAACTGCCAACCGCTAGCCGCTATGGAACCCCTCCTCCCCGTCGTCTGGTTCGCCATCATCGCCTTCGGCGTATTCATGTACGTGCTGCTGGACGGATTCGTACTCGGCATCGGCATACTGGCGCTGTTCGCCGAGGATTCGCATCAGGTCGATCACATGATGAATACCGCGGCGCCTATCTGGGACGGCAACGAAACCTGGCTCGTGCTCGGCGGCGCCGGTCTGCTAGCGGCTTTTCCGGCGGCCTACGCCATCATGTTGTCGGGTCTGTACTTGCCGGTGTTGTTGATGCTGGTGGCCCTGATCCTGCGCGGCGTCTCGTTCGAATTTCGCTTCAAGGCGACGACCTCAAAAAAACTCTGGGGCGTCTGCTTCACCGTCGGGTCGATCGCGGCGGCGTTCGCACAGGGTTTGATGCTGGGTGCAATCGTCGCGGGGTTGCCGCTGCAGGACGGCAAATATCTCGGCGGCCCGTTCGCCTGGTTCGGCCCGTTTCCGATACTTACGGGTGTGGCGCTCGTGTTCGGCTATGCCTTGCTCGGCAGCACCTGGCTGATCATGAAAACGGACGGTGCGCTGCAGAACGTCGCCTTCATGCTGACGCGTCCGCTCGTGCTCGTCACCGTCGCGTTCATGGGGCTCGTCAGCGCGTGGCTGCCGTTCCTCAGCGGTCACATCATGGCGCGCTGGTTCGAGAGCGGAAACTTCATCTGGCTCTCGCCGGTTCCGCTGCTTGCGGTGGCAAACGCCGTGATGTTATGGCGAGCGGTCACGCACCGCGCCAATTACCTGCCCTTCATTCTCGCACTGAGTTTCTTCGCACTCGGCTTCATCGGGCTCGTCATCGGCGTCTGGCCCAACATCGTGCCGCCCGATCTGAGCATCTGGGACGCCGCCGCCCCACCTTCAACCCAGCGCTTCGTCCTCGTCGGCACGCTCATCATCCTGCCCGCCGTCCTTGGTTACACGTGGTGGTCGTACTCAGTGTTCAGAGGCAAGGTGGCGGCGGATAGCGGGTATCACTGATAGTGGGCGCCACTGAGCCGCCGTCATCCAGATGTACTAGGATATTGCGCGGGATATCGGCGCACGATTTGCGCGGCTCTGCTGATTTCCTTCCATTAGTAGGGGCGTACCTTTCGGCCTGCGCCACCACCGCCAAGCACACTCTTGCGCAGGCGTGCATCATCGGGTTGCTGTTTGTTGCTCATGATCGATTCCTTGTCGCGCCGGGAGGTCGAAATCATGCTGGCACAGTGTGATCGAAAGCGACAAGCGCTCTTTCGACATATACGTGCCGGCGGCGCAATCGCGATATGACCGATTCACGCAAACCATCCCTCTTCGAAATACTGCACGAGGCGCAAACGATGCCTCCCGGCGAACAGCTGAGTTATGTGCGTAAGGCGTGCTCCGATGACGAAGCGCTCTACTCCAGAGCCGTCAGCGAATTGCAGTCGCGTCAGCTCTGGCCAGAGATCGACCCAAACGAACCCGATGAAGGGCGGGATGCACCGCAGGCTACGGTCGCGGGAGAACGGATAGGTCCGTATCGGATCGTTCGCACTTTGGGCGCGGGAGGAATGGGAGAGGTCTTCCTCGCAGAGCGCGCCGATGATCAATTCCGCCAGCAGGTAGCGATCAAACTTGTCCGGCGCGGCCTGTTATCCCGACACGTGCAGGGGCGTTTGCGCCAGGAGCGGCAGATCCTGGCTTCGTTGGATCACCCGAACATCGCCCGACTCTACGATGGCGGCGCGACGCCGGATGGCACGCCGTACATCGTCATGGAGTACATCGACGGTGAACCGATCGATGTTTACTGCGACACGCTGCGCCTGACAATCGAAGAGCGCCTGGGGCTGTTCGTAAAGGTGTGCTCTGCCGTGCATCGGGCGCATCAGAACCTCATCGTTCATCGCGACCTGAAGCCTTCCAACATCCTGGTCAACGGGGAAGGCGTTCCAAAGCTGCTCGACTTCGGCATCGCCAAGCTGCTCGATGATCGGCAGATGATGCATACCCTGGCCGTCACGCAGGCGGATGTCCGTGTAATGACGCCGGATCACGCGAGTCCGGAACAGATCCGCGGCGATCTGATTTCGACGGCCAGCGACATCTATGTACTCGGTGTGCTGCTCTATGAATTGCTGTGCGGCTACAAGCCGTTTACACCTCGAGGCAACCGGCTGGCGGAGCTCGAGCGCGCTATCTGCGAAGACACGGCTCCAGCGCCTAGCGCCGCGGTCGCCGCCGCCATGCAGTCCGCTCCGGGCGAAGTAGCGGCGATTGCCGATCAGCGCTCCGTCAGCGCCGCGAAGCTGCGCCGTGAACTGCGCGGCGACCTCGACAATATCGTAGCGATGGCGACTCGCAAGGAGCCTGAACGCAGGTACGCGTCAGTCGAGCAGCTGGCTGCCGACGTTGGCAGTCATCTTCGCGGGTTGCCGGTAGACGCACGGGCGGACGCATGGACTTACCGCACCGGGAAGTTCGTGCGGCGACATGCGGTCGTCGTAGCGCTCTCGATCGCCTCGGTTGCGTTGCTGATCGTCTTCTCGGCGACGACCTATATGCAGTCGCAACGAATCGCTTTCGAACGTGATGTTGCGCAGGTCCAGCGAACGCGGGCGGAAGCAGAGCGTGAACGTGCGGAAGCGGTTTCGACTTTTCTCATCGATTCGTTTCGACTCGCCGATCCCTCGCAAGCGCGCGGCGATACGATCACAGCGCGTGAAATCCTGGATCGGGGTGCGACTCGCATTTCCACCGAGCTGCGTAGCCAGCCAGATCTGCAAGCGACCTTGCTCGATACGATAGGAAGCGTTTACCTGAGTCTTGGATTGCCCACTCAGGCGCAGCCTCTCGTCGAGCAAGGTTTGTCCATCCGACGGGCGCTGGCGAAAGACAGCGTGGACGTCGCTCGCAGCCTGTATAGCCTCAATCGCGTTTTCGAGAAAAAAGGCGATTTTCAGACAGCGGAAACTCTGGCGCATCAGAGCCTCGATATGAATCGCAGGCTCACGGGGGAGAACAGCCTGGAGACGGCGGAAAGCGTCTGCCGGTTGGGCGTCATCAAGCAGGAGAAGGGCGAACTCAGCGAGGCCGGAACGCTCTTCAACCGCTGTCTGCAGATCCGCAGATCACAACTGGGACCGGATCATGCCTTGCTGACCATCCCGCTCGATAATCTCGCACGAATCGCGCAGGACAGGAGCGACTATGCGACAGCTGAGAAACTGGTGCGTGCAGCACTTACGATTGACCGGCAATCGCGAGGTGAAGACCACCCTCAATATATCCGGCACCTCTTCCATCTCGCCTCGATAACTGAGGATCGTGGCAACGCCCCGGAAGCGTATTCGCTGTACCGACAATCCTTGAAGCTGTATGCCCACGTGCTCGGCCCTGAGCATCCCGAGACGATTGACGCAATGAGCGCAATGGGACTGTTTCTCATGAGCAGCGATGATCTGGATAGGGCGCAACAAATCCTCGAAGACGTTCTGAAGACGAACGAGCGGATTCGAGGACCTCGTCACGCCTATGTAGGCAACGATCTCGAGAACCTCGGACGACTGGCGTTGCGCAGGGGTCAATTCACTCAGGCAGAACAGCGTTTCAATGAGGCCCTCGGCATCTATGATGAAGCGCTGCCGCCCGGACACGGCCTCATCGCCGCGGCCTGGACGATGCTGGGCCGAACCCGGCTGGCCCAGGGCAGGGCAAAAGAAGCGGAAGCTGCTTTTACCGAAGCGCTCAATGCATGGCGAATCGAATATGGAGAGAAAAGCATCGGATACGCTGTGGCGGATGCGCTGCGGGGACGCGCATGGATATTGCAAAGCCGCTTCACTGAAGCAGAACGCGTGCTGACGCAAACGTATCCGAAGTTCGCAAGTTCGTCTCGAAATGAGGACCGCGAAATGGCGGCAGACATGCACGGCTGGATCGAAACCGTATACCAGAAGCTCGGCCGTCCTGAAGCAGCCGTAGAGTACTTCGCGAAGATCGAAACAGCAGATAAATAGGTCGCGCCGCCCGGAAGGCCGATTGCCTGATCGCGCTTGCGAAGCGCAACATCGTGCGATCCTCTGGTCCTCGACAGTTACCAACAAGCACGGCGTTTGGGAGACAGGCATGCGAATTCTCATCAACGATGACGCGGCTGCGAAATCAAAGAGCACAACCGCGCGCGGCGCCGGTCCGAGACGCGGCGCCTCCGCCGGAATCGCCGTCTCGTGCGGTCCACGCAAGGCAGGCGTCGACAAAGAGTGCGCCTGCGCGGGAGTCGATCTCAATGACCAACCTGAGCACGCTGCGGCAGTTCTGGACGCGCTGGGCGTCGCGCTCATGAACCGCGGCTGCCTCGATGAAGGCGCGAAGCTCGTGGAGCAGGCGTTGCGCATTCGGCGCAAGTTTTTCGGCGACGACCATCCGACGACTGCGCTGAGCCTGAACAGTTATGCGCGCGTGCTGCGCGAACGCGGCGATCTGGCGGATGCTGAGAACACGGCCGACGTTGCGCTTCGGATCAACCGCGCCGCGTTCGGCAATGAAGGCCTGCCTGTAGCTGTCTCGCTGTACGAGCTCGGGATCGTTCACCTGAATCAGGGTCGTTACGCAGAAGCTGAAACTGCGTCGGTCGACGGTCTCAAGATCCTGCAGAAACTCGGCGTGGATGACACGGATCCGCATACCACTCGTCTGATGGACATTCGCGGGCGCGCCGAAGCTGCGCGAGGCGCATTCGATGCAGCCACGGCCACCTTCGAGGAGTTGCTGAAAATAGATCGCGCTCAGGTCGGCGCCCATCATCCGAAGTTTGCGACTCACCTGGCGAATTTTGCGAGTGTGAAGGAATCGCAGGAGATGTACCGGCAGGCTGAGACCGCGTTTCTCAAAGCAATCGAGGTTTACGCGAATCGCCTGAAGCGCAGATGCCATCCGAATCTGATCGACATGTACGCAAACCTCGGATCGCTGTATCTGGCTCGCAAGGCAAAGCCCGCGGATCTGCGTGATGCCGCTCGCTATCTCAACGAAGCGCTGCGTCTGAACCTCAAGGTTCGCGGGCGCTCCCACCTGCTCGTCGCAAACGACTACGCAAATCTCGGGCGCCTGAGCTACAACACTGAGGACCCTCGCGGCGCCCTCCGTCATTTCCTCGCAGCTCTGCAGATCTACGATCGCAACGTACGTCGCGGTTCGATCCCGTCCAGTTACATTTTCATCGCCGAAGTGCTCACCTGGATCGGCAGGCTGCTCGTGGAAGGCGGCGCATCAGGCGAATCGGCGAAGGCGGAGCCGCTGCTGGAGCGAGCGGTCGCCAACTGGAGCTCACAAGGAGAGGCCGGAAAATCGGGTGAAGCCGTTGCGAAGGCATGCCTTGGTCGTGCGCTTCATCTGCAAGACAAGAATCCGGGTCGTGCTCGCGAACTGCTCACCGAAGGCTATGGCGCTCTGAGCGAGACGCTCGGAACGGATCACGAGCTCGTCGAGCAAATTCGGGCCTGGCTGGATGAACTCGCTCGGCGCAGCGCCAGGGCGGCTTAAAAAATCGCCGGCGGTCTCGCGACGGCCGGCGTAACTCTCACGGGGGAACAGAAGGCGACGCTATGGTCGCTGCTCGCGACACGGGCGCCTATCGGCTGAAGGGACAATCAGCGGCCTGACTTTGGCGCCATTGCATCGCACCAAAGGGCAATTGGCGTCCGGACTTGCCCGGACGTACGATGGTCGCCAGAGGAAAGGGGGAATAAAACCCACCCTGCAAGGCACGGAGAGCCCTGCACGGCAACTGGCAGGAGCATTTCCGGGGTACGTTCCAATGAAAATCCTCATCGTCGATGACCATCCGCTGTTTCGCGCCGGCTTTCACGCCGTGCTCGAACAGAGTGAACTCGAAGCAGGCGTGCTGAGCGTCTCCTCGGTTCCCGAAGCGCTGCAGAGCCTGCAACGCGACGGCGACATCGGACTCGTGCTGCTCGACATCCATCTGCGCGGCGACGACGGCTTCAATGCCTTGAAGACCATCGGCGCACGCTTTCCCACCACAGCCTGCATCATGATCTCGGGCGACGAGCAGCAAAGCGTCGCGGCTCGCGCGGTCACGGCCGGCGCTTCAGGCTTCATTCCGAAATCCTTCACCGCCGATGAGATGATCGCGGCGATTCAGAAAGTGCTCGCCGGCGATGTGTTTGTGCCCGCAACTGCAAATCTCACGCAGCCGGACACGAACGGACTCACGCTGCGGCAGCTCGAAGTCATCAGCATGCTGGGGCGCGGCTTTTCGAACAAAGAGATTGCGCGCTCGCTCGATGTCGCGGAACGCACTGTCAAGGCGCACGTCAGCGCGGTGTTCGAAGCGCTGAACGTCCGCAATCGCACTCAGGCGGTGCTCGTGGCGCAGCGGCGCGGATTTCTTCCCTCCGCACCAATGTACGCCGCCGCTCACTGATCGCGGTCCCTGACATGGACGCCGCTCTGCAGCGACGCGTTGAACAACAACGCGTCGCGATGCTGTATGGAAACACGCTCGCGCTCACCAGTTCTGCGCTGCTCATGGCGGCGATCATTACGGTTATCGCCTGGCGCTACACCGGCTGGGTGAATCTCGTCGGATGGTGCGGCGCCGTCCTGCTCGTTCAGGCGCACATTCAATGGCTCTCGTATACGTATCGACGTGCAGGCGATCGCGAGACGGGCTCGCGCGAGTGGGGCTGGCGCCTCGCGTTTACCGCAGCGGTCGCCGGGGTCGTGTGGGGTTCCGCAGCGTTCGTACTGGTCGGGCCGGATCAGTCGCTGACCATCGCGCTGATCTGCGCCTGTCTCGCTGGACGCGCAACGATCAGCGTCATGACGCATGCCTATTTCCCGCCGGCCCTGCATTCGTTCGCCGTGCCGATTTTTGGCCTGCTGGCGCTTCGCTACGTCACGCTCGGCGGCTATGGCAATGCTGCGCTCGGCGTCATGTGGATCGCCGTCCTCGGTTACGTGCTGCTGTTCGTCGATCGGCAGGCGCGTGCTGTCGTGACGCAGATTCGTCTGCGTTATGAGAACGAACAACTCGTCGAGCGATTGAAGCAGCAGAACGAACTTGCCGAACAGGCGCGCACGCGAGCCGAGGAAGCCAACCGCGCGAAGTCGCTATTTTTCGCGGCCGCCAACCACGACTTGCGCCAGCCGCTGCACTCGCTTGGATTGTTCGCCACTGCTCTGCGCAATGGATCCGCCGACGATGCAAGCCGCAAGCTCATCGATCAGATTCTTCAATGCACCGAATCGCTCGAGCAGTTGTTCGACAACCTGCTCGACATTTCCAGGCTCGACGCCGGCCATGTCGAAGTGAAGCGCGAAGTTGTTCCTGTCAATGACGTATTCGACCGGCTGCGCAGTACGTTCGCCGAGCAAGCTCAGGAGAAGGGGCTCAGGTTCTCGGTGCGTCGGTCGAAGGCGATGCTGACAACCGACTCGACCCTGCTGTTCCGCGTGCTTTCCAATCTCGTTGCGAACGCAATTCGCTATACGGATCAAGGCGGCGTCGTCGTCGCCTGTCGTCGGCGCGGTGATGTCGCCAGCATCCAGGTGTGGGACACCGGAATCGGCATCCCGGATGAGCAGCACGAGCGGATCTTCGAAGAGTTCTATCAGCTCAACAATCCTTCTCGTGATCGCACGCGAGGACTCGGTCTCGGGCTTGCGACGGTGCGCCGCATCGTGCAATTGCTCGATCATCCGTTACGCCTGCGCTCGACGGCTGGCCGCGGCTCACGCTTCGCCATCGAAGTTCCCGTCGCCGATCCCGCCAAGATCATTTCCGTCTCGGCCACGGTCGAACAGAAAGTCCCGAACCTGATCGGCGGCAAACTCATCGTAGTCATCGACGATGAGGAATCGGTGCGGCTCGGCATGCAGAGTCTGCTCGAAAGCTGGGGCTGCAAGTGCGTCGCGGCGATGGACGCAGGCGAGGCATTGACCGCTCTCGGCGCACGCATTCCAGACTTCATCATCGCGGATCTGAGATTGCGCGGCGAAGAATCGGGCATCGATTCGATCCGTGAGCTTCGCGCGAAACTTGGCGACTCCGTTCCCGCAGTGTTGATCTCGGGCGATACGGCGACCGAGCAATTGCGCAAGGTCAGCGCCGCGGGGCTGACCATGATGCACAAGCCGCTCAAGGCTGTTCGGCTGCGTGCACTGCTCAATCACGAATTCGCCAAGCGCACCGAGCCGCGCGCGGCGGCAATCGAAAAGACAGTGGTGGGATTCACGAGATTTACAGGATCAACAGGATGAACCTGGAAGAATCGTCTCGATCCGCCAGATTCTGATCGTTCGTCCGTCAATCCTGTAATCCTGTCAATTCTCTTTTCTGACACTTCTTCGGGAGGTCGGAATTCATCGCGACAGCAGTTAAGCTCCGCCTCCCGCTGGGAGCGTACCTGCCGATGAAACCGTCCCGACCGAACCCCCCGTCGCCTGCCGCTGGCGTGCGCCTGCAGAAAGCCATGGCCGATGCGGGCATTGGGGCGCGTCGCGATTGCGAGGCGATGATCACGGCGGGGCGCGTTCGCGTGAACGGCCGCGTGGTGAAGACCCTACCGTGCTTCGTCGATGCGGCAAACGACGTCGTCGAACTCGACGACGAAGTGATCAAGCTGCCCGCGCCCGAATCTGCCAGCACGCCCTCTTCGTCGCCCGGCTCGACCAAGCCGCGGGCATCGACTTACGTGCTGGTCAACAAGCCCAAAGGCGTAATCACGACGACGAACGATCCTGAAGGTCGTCGCAACGTGCTCGATCTCGTACCCGCTTCCCTGCGCCGAGACGAGCGGCTGTTCCCGGTGGGGCGTCTCGACGGCGACTCGACGGGCTTGCTCCTGATCACGAATGACGGCGACCTCGCCTATCAGCTCACTCATCCGAAGTTTGGCGTGGCCAAGGAATATCGCGTGCTGTGCGCCGGGCTCGCGAGCGATGAACAGCTGGGCAAGCTGCGCAGCGGCATGTATCTGATCACGCCCGACGCGGACGGGCTGAAAACCACGAAGAAGGCCTCACTGGAATCGGTGCGCATTATCAAGCGCTACGTCGATCGCGCTCGGGGCGACCGCACGCTTCTCAGCATCACGCTGCGCGAAGGACAGAACCGTGAAATCCGCCGCCTGCTCGCGCGCGTCGGTCTGAAAGTGCGCGAGCTCGAACGCGTCGCCATCGGCCCGCTGCGCGCGGGCGATCTCAAACCCGGTCAGGCCAAACTGCTGGGAAAGAAAGATATCGAGCGACTACGCGCGACGCTCATGTAGAAAGCAGGAAGGGAATGGTGACTAATGACTGGTGACTGGTCAGCGCTGTCGAGACGCTCTCATGCGCCGGCGCTCCACGCTTCTGAACCCTTCGACAGGCTCAGGGCGAACGGATCAGAAATGAGACTCGACTCCTCTTCTTCTCCGTTCGCCCTGAGCCTGGCCTGCCCTGTAGTGAGTCGAAGGGTCGAAGGGATCTTCGCCCTTGCGCTTGTTCCATAGAGCCAGCGGAGTTCAGCTCTTCTCAATCGGACGCACCAGTCCTTCCTGCGCCACCGACGAGACCAGGCGTCGGTTGTGATCGAAGATTTGCGCGCGGGTCAGGCCGCGCGCGCCGCTGGCGAACGGACTCACTGCATCGACGAGGAGCCATTCATCGGCGCGACACGGTCGGTGGAACCACATCGCGTGGTCCAGGCT
>JBOHZJ010000418.1:0-3401 GCA_050738395.1 Steroidobacter sp. | reverse complement strand
GAGGCATGGTTCTGCCAATGCTTCGGGGGGCTCCGTTAATCCGCCAGCAACTGCTCAAGATTGGCGAGAGCCTTGGCTCCGTACTGTTGTGTCACTCGCCTGAGGAGCACGGCGTCCAAGGTGTCCTGGTCGACGGATCGCGCATGCTTCGCATCCAGCAGATCCTGAGGCCCGCCCGCGAAGAGCTTCATCGCAATGAAATCTTCGCGACAAACGACACGCAGTTGCTCGCCATCGAATGTGACTTCGATTGCCCGTCGAAAGGTCTCCGGGTCCATCCCCTTCAGGCCAATCAGCAGGTCGACGCGGTTCTCGAAATCGTCCTTGAGCTCGAGCAGCGCTGGAATCGGATCGTCGAAATCACCGCGACGGAACTCAGTGCGAAACCCTGCAGCCCCAAACGCGTCGTGGAGCCTCACCGCTTCGGGCACAGCGAGCGCCAGTACGACATCTGCATCCATACTGGCTCGTACAACGCCGTGAACGGCGGCAGCCATCGCGCCTATAACGGCGTAATCGATCGAACATGAGCGCAGAACCTGGATGGCGTCCAGCAGCAGGAGCGGCGATTCGCCACCGGCCTTCGTTCTCATCGCTTCAACTGACTTTGTGCGCGACGATGTTGATCGCCAGCCTGTTTCAGCCTGGCCATCAGTCGGCAATGCGTCAGAAAAGCGTCGAGCCGCTGCTCAGGAGTCAGACGTCGATGTGCCTCGATGAGCGCGCGCTGCGACTGTTCCGCAAGTTTGGAGGCCATGCCGCATTCTAGCCTCGCGGATGCAGGAATCGCACGACATACCCCTGCACCGGAGCCCGCCGGGGATCGGCCAGAGCAGAAGCTGATTCGGGCGAGCGCAGCGTCCGGATTCTCGGGGAGGGCCAGCGGCTTTGCTCGGCGGGTAGTTCCTGAAGCAACCGAGCGTCAGTGGGATGTTCTGCAGATCTCAGTGCTCCAACGTACATTCGCTTCACGAAGCCGCTGCAGGTGTGCGTCTGATGAACCTGGCGCAAACGACGGCAGCAGCTATCGCCAAACGCTGAGCTGACTACGGCGGTCGCTTGCATGGATTTCGTGAACGGACACGCCGGATGCTGCGCCGGCTTTCTCCGGCGGCGCCGCCGACATCACGATATCCGTAGTGAGGGTTCCCATCGGTGCAAGGCCCGCGCAGAACAGCATGAATCCGGTCAGCACGATCCATAGTTCCCCAACCACGCTCACCTGGGCCAGGACGCCATAGCCGACCGCCGTCACCAGGAAGCCGCCGGCCAGCACCGTCCGGGGTTCGAAGCGGCGCACGATCAGCGGCGCGAGGAGCGATCCGGCGACAAACACCAGTCATGCATGGGTGTCGGCGCGGCCAGCCTTGAAGACGAATTCGGCGGCTCAGCTCCGACAGGAGACTGGGAAAGCGGCGAATTGCGCCTGATTCACCGCGCTATCGCTGATGACAAACGGACGTCGGCAAGGGCCGACGGTCTATCGGCTCGCTGAAGTCCACCGCCGCAGCCGGGATCGCTTCACCGATGAGACGCGATCTGCTTTGCCGGACGCGCTCGCGGAACATCGAGCGCGAGCATCCGTTTCCCTGAAAGTCTTCTCGCCACGTTCATTCGTCTCGTTTGACCACCGCACACCAACGCGCCTCGGCCACACGCAAGCAGACTCTGTGAAGGAGATATCCGCGATGCCGCGCGCTTCGCCTTTTGCGAAGGCATTCATTGCTTCGCTCTTGTTGACCTCACCACCCGGTGCAATCCTCGGCATAGCCGCGTCGAGCAGCTCAACGGCCGCGCAACGAGCGATCGCCGAATCCGTCAGCGCCGCATTGCAGGGAAACAGCAGGCGCTCGCGTGAGGCGTTGAATGCGGTTCCTGCGGAACAGTTCTCAGGCGAGGACGCTGACTATCGCGCCTGCATGCTCGAACGCTTCGGAGGAACCTCACCGCCGCCGTCCGTCGAAGATGTAGACGATCCGTTCGTGCGCGAGACGCTTGCGATCTACCAGGACTATTGGTGGCGTGCGCTGACGGCGCCCGCGAAGCGAGAGGTACTGAACGCAAAGCTGCAGCGGCGTCTGAGCGCGCTTCTGGAAGAGCAGGCTGTCGCCTGGAACTGGGATGCGTTGGAGAAGCGTCTCGCTGATCGGATGCGCGAGCGCGGCTATTACTCACAACTTGGCCACACGCCGCCGCTGCGCGAGCTGATGATCTGGCGCAAGCAGGACTCGAAGATCCACGACGTCGCGTTGCCCGAAGGCCCTCATCAGGTGCGCGTCGAGATGCTCGACGATTTCGTCGCGCTCGGCTGGAGCGCTTACGCGCGCTGCGATCGCGGTTCCAACGGCGGCTGGGTCGGCGACGATCGCATCTACGCAGTGATGCCGGCGTTCGCAGACGACCTCGACGGCGATGCGTTTCGCGCCAGCCTGCTCGGCCACGAGGCGCAGCATTTCGCCGACGGTGCGCGCTTTCCCGGACTGGAAGCATGGGAGCTGGAGTATCGCGCCAAGCTCACCGAGCTGTGGATGGCGAGGCAGAGCTTGCCGAAGTTGCTCACCCGGTTGGCCGGCAGCCAGAGCGATGACAAGCAGTCCCCGCATACTTTCGCGAACAAACGCGTGCTGAACGACTTGCGCACGCGCCTGCAGGCGCAGGGAATCACGCCATCACAAGCGGATTTGAGCGACGTTCCCGCGGATGCGCTGCATAAGGCTGCCCGCGAACAACTGCTTGAAGACTCGGAGGAACGGCAGGCTGCCGTCCGGAACGCACCAGAGAAACCGCGCTGAGCCATTTGCGCCCGATACAACGATGGATCGGCCCGGAGCATCTACGGCAATCGAGGCCTCTTCGGATCCTCGGACTGCACGTCGCGGACCACTTCGCCCTCAATCACGTCGCCATCCGCCATCCGCGCTCGCATCTGTTTACGCAGGTCTCGTGTCTTCCACCAGAAGTATCCGCCGAACGCCAATACGCCCGTCAACGCAACGGCGAACAGTACGATCGAAACAGCGATCGCACCCAGAAGCAGAACGGCGCCTGCGGCCACGGCCAGCACCCTGACCACAAGACCTTGCACGCGCCAGCGGAAGCTGCCGCTGCGGTAACCGAGTTTCTGGCGCTCGTTGTCAATTTGCATCGGCCCGTCCAGATTCATCTACAACACTAACTGAGGTTTTCTCATCGCTCCATCGGCGGCTGCACCTCACGACGTACCGGCATCGGCGGCGCCGGGACGCGACCGACCATCAGATTCCAGTACGCCCATGAGCGCTTATCAAAGATTCCTGGCGGTGCATGTTCCAGGGCTTCGAGAATTTCCTCGCGACCGACGACACCGTTGATCGCACGCGGAGCGGGACACTCGGTGCCGGTGCGGGGTATCGGGGTTATGC
>JBOHZJ010000417.1:0-13219 GCA_050738395.1 Steroidobacter sp. | reverse complement strand
GGCCAGTTACGTCGTCGAGCACCTCGCGTTTCTTGGCCGCATCTCCAGCCGTTCGATCTTCGGCGGCGTCGGCGTCTTCATCGAGGAGCGGTTACTCGGCATCATCATCAACGATACGCTGTACCTGCACACCGGCAAGAGCAACCTGGATGACTACCTCGCCCGCGGCATGCCGCAATTCAAGCCCTATCCGAACGCTTTCGATCTGACGACGGATCATCATCAGGTCCCTGCCGAGATCATCGAGAGTGCGGAGCAATTGAAGGTCTGGGGTGAACGCGCGCTGACGGCGGCCATCGAGGCCGCGAAAGACAAAAAACTGGCCGGCATCGCGCGCTCGCGACACATGAAGCAGGCGAAGAAGAAGGGCGGAGGCTGACGCTTCCGCCGGCCAACCGGCAAACTCGGCCGATCGAAAGAACGTCGGCTCCGGGTCGGGCCAATAATCCGGTTAGCCGGTCTGGTTCCCTTGCTACCTGCGCGTCAGCGCAATCAGCGCGGCCAGCGATTTCACGGGTTCCGAGCAGGTCATGCCGCGGCACACGTATGCGGCCGTTTCACGCATCGGCTTCTTGACTGCCAGCGCCGCGGGAAGCTGCGGTGCATCGCCTGGAATCGCAAAGACCAGTCGTGCCGGGCTGTAGATTTTCGCCAGCTCATCGCGCCACTCTGCAGCCTCCGCTTCAGCGCCGCGAATGATCACGATGTCGATCGGCTCCAGATGCTCTGCCAGCGCAATCAGCAGCGCGCAATGCGCGTGTGGATAGTGCTGCACCGGCGCCCAGGCCGCCCGGATCGTTCGGGCGGCGGAGTCGAGATAGCGCGTTTCGCCGAGCAGCAGGCCCAGGCGTGTGAGCGCCTGGGCCGCAATTGCATTGCCTGATGGTACGGCTTCATCCGGGAACGATTTCGACCGATGCATCAACGATTCGTGATCGTCGGCCGTGAAGAAGAACCCGCCGGCGGCGCGATCCTCGAAGTGAGCAAGCAGGCTATCGGCGAGTTCGATAGCAAATTCGAGATCGCTACCGCGCCAGCGCGCCTGCAGCAGCTCGATGAGGCCGTCGAGCAGGAAGGCATAGTCATCGAGGTACGCCGGGAACCGCGACCGGCCGTCCTTGTGGACGGCGAACAACCGCTGTTCACGCCAGAGTTGCGCGCGAATGAAATCGACCGCGCGAGTCGCGGAGTCGGCGAATTCCAGTCTGCTCAACGTACGCGCGGCGGCGGCCATACCGCCGATCGCGAGGCCATTCCACGATGTCAGCACTTTTTCGTCGCGGCCCGGCCAGATGCGCGCGTTGCGCACTTCGAGCAGGGCGTCGCGGGCAGTAGCGAGGCGTCGAATCACTTCCTCGGTCGTGAGGTTCAGCTCCTTGGCGATGTCTGTCTCTGAGTGAAATACATGCAGGTGCCAGCTGCCTTCGAAATTTGCGTCGCGATCGAGCCCAAAGCGCCGCTCGAAGACTTCCCAGGTTTCCTCCGGCAGGAGCTTCTGGACCTCGGCGCGTTCCCAGACGTAGAACTTGCCCTCGCGCCCCTCGGAGTCCGCGTCAAGACTTGACCAGTAGCCGCCTTGCGGCGATTGCATGTCGCGGATGATCCATTCGGCAGTCTCGGCGGCGACGCGCTGGAACAGGACGTCGCCCGTGGCGACCGCCGCATTCGCATAGGTGCGCAGCAACTGGCCGTTGTCGTACAGCATTTTTTCGAAATGCGGAATCATCCAGTGTTGATCCACGGAGTACCGCGAGAAGCCGCCGCCGAGCTGGTCGTACAGGCCGCCCTCGGCAATGCGCGTCAGTGTGAGCGTCGCCATGTAGAGCGAGTGAAGATCGGGCGTTTCGCCGGCCGCACTCGCACGCCACTGTCGCAGCAGAAAATCGATATTGGCGGGATGCGGGAATTTCGGTGCGCCGCCAAAGCCGCCGAATTGCGAATCGAAGTCCCCGGCGAGTCGCTCGCGGGCAATCTCCAGCGGCTTGAGCGAGAGAGCGACGTTGTTCGGCGCGGGTGCAGGGAGCATTTCATTGAATGCCTGCTGCAGGGCGTCTCCCTGTTTTGCGATGTCCTCGCCGCGCGTGCGATAAAACTCGTGCACACGACGCAGCAGGTCGACGAAGGCGGGCATTCCGTATCGCGGCTCATTCGGAAAGTAAGTGCCGCCAAAAAACGGCCGCTGATCGCGCGCCGAGAGAAACATCGTGAGGGGCCAGCCGCCGCCGCGCTGCGTCAGCATCTGGTGCGCGATCTGGTAGATCTTGTCGAGATCGGGACGTTCCTCGCGGTCCACCTTGATGTTGACGAACAACTCGTTCATGACTGCGGCGCTCGCCGGATCCTCGAACGATTCGTGCGCCATCACATGACACCAGTGACAGGCCGAGTAACCGATCGACAGCAGAATCGGCTTGTTTTCGCGACGCGCCAGTTCGAGCGCCTGGTCGTCCCAGGGATGCCAGTCCACCGGATTGTTCGCGTGTTGCAGCAGATAAGGGCTCGTCTGCCCGGCGAGGCGATTGCGATGCGGAGCATTAGGGGAGTGCATGACGGCGGTTCCAGCTAGAATGCGAATCACTATAACCAATGAGACGCCAGTCGCCGGTTGGAAGGTCCGCGGTCTATGGTCTCCGCGGCCAGAGGATCGACGCTAGTTGAGCGCTCGACCATGGAGAGACGCTCCTGCAGCGGACCGCGCACCCCGGACCATACTTCATCGATCGTTAGTCCAGATGGACTTCAGCCGCTTCAGGATTCGACCATGCTCCAGCCCGATCTCCCCGAACTTCGCCTCAAACACAACGAAGACCGTCGTCTTTCCGCAGGCCATCTGTGGGTGTTTTCCAATGAAGTCGATACGGCCAGGACGCCGTTGCAGAATTTTCAAGCGGGCGAGTTGTGCCGCGTGGTCTCCGACCGCGAGAAGTTCCTGGGCTTCGCGTACATCAATCCGCACTCGCTGATTTGCGCGCGCATTCTGGGTCGCGACGCAGCGTTCGTCCCCGGAAAATCGCTGATCGTGCATCGGCTGCAGGTCGCACAGTCACTGCGCAGGGCGCTTTATCAGCAGCCGTATTACCGGCTCATTTACGGCGAGTCGGACGGCTTGCCGGGACTGGTGCTCGACCGCTTCGGCGATGTCATCGTCGGGCAGATCGCGACCGCAGGCATGGAAGCAATGCGCGAGGACATCGAAGCGGCCGTGCAAAAAGTGATTGCGCCGACCGCGATGCTCTGGAAGAACGACAGCGGTGCGCGCGACCTCGAGGAACTGCCGCATTACGAGCAAGTCGCTTTCGGCGAACTGCCCGAAGCGTTGGTCGTGGAGGAGGGCGGCGTCCGTTTCAGCGTGCCTGCGAGCGGCGGTCAGAAGACCGGCTGGTTTTTCGATCAGTCCGCGAATCGATTGGCGCTGCGCAAATACGTCGGCGGGGCGCGGGTCCTCGACGTATTCAGCTATCTCGGCGCATGGGGGTTAGGCGCTCTGCGAGCGGGGGCGACCGAGGCGACGTGCGTGGACTCATCCGCGACCGCGCTTGAAGCGCTGCAGGCGAACGCCGCGGCGAACGGATTGAAGGCCTCCGTACTCCGCGGCGATGGATTCGATGTGCTGGAATCGCTGCATGCGGCGGGCCGACGTTTTGATGTGGTGGTGATCGATCCGCCCGCCTTCATCAAGCGCAAGAAGGACGCTCCCAAGGGCGAGGCTGCTTACAAACGTCTCAATCTGCTCGCCATGCAACTGCTGGAGCGCGACGGCTTCCTCGTCTCGTGCTCATGCTCCTGGCATCTGGACGCCGACAGTCTCATCAATGCGATCCAGCGCGCCGCCCGTCATCTCAACCGCTTCGCCCAGATCGTCGAAGTCGGCGGCCAGGCGCCGGATCATCCGATTCATCCCGCGATTCCGGAGAGCAGGTATCTCAAGGCGTTCTTCGTGCGAGTAACGGCGGGTTAGCACGCATCGCACCCGGTTGAGAGCAGATGGTGGGGTCGGCCCTTCGCCGTAGAACGCCGATCAGCACCTAGCTCCTCAGAGGAACGACGCCACAAGGTCTCACCACCTTGCTAACATCCGCGCCCAACATGCTGACCTACCCCTCCATCGATCCCATCATCGTTTCTCTTGGCCCGTTGGCGATTCGCTGGTATGGGCTCATGTATGTCATCGGGTTTGCGGCGGCATGGTGGCTGGCGCGCAGGCGAGCAGCGCAGATCGGCTCGACGTGGAAGCCGACGGATGTCGACGATCTGATTTTCTTCGCCGCTATCGGTGTGATTCTCGGCGGGCGGCTCGGGTGGATTGCGTTTTACGGCGCGGGCCAGGTCATCGAAGATCCGCTGACCATCATTCGCATCTGGGAAGGCGGTATGTCATTCCATGGCGGATTGATCGGCGTGATCATCGCCGTAGTGATCTTTGCGCGGCGGCGCGAGCGGCGGATCGCCGACGTACTCGACTTCCTCGCGCCGCTCCCGGGTATAGGCATACTCGCGGGGCGCATCGGCAACTTCATCAACGGCGAGCTCTGGGGTAAGCCGACCGAGGCGCCCTGGGGCTTCACCGTCGACCCGATGCTGGTGCATCCGACGCAGGCAGCCGAAGCGATGCGGCTTTGCCGCCGGTTTGAAATCGACCCCTGCATACTCCACGTGCATGCTTCGCAATTGTATGAAGGGCTGCTTGAGGGACTCGCGCTCTTCATTATTCTCTGGTGGTTCACGTCCAGGCCGCGACCGCGGCTTGCGCCGATCGGGCTGTCTCTGGTTTGCTACGGCGTGTTCCGTTTCGCCCTCGAATTCGTCCGTGTGCCCGACGAAGATCTTGGTTATCTGCTGTTCGACTGGGTGACGATGGGTCAGATCCTCTCCGCGCCGATGATCATCGTAGGCGTCGTTCTGATGGTGATCGCCTACAGGCGCAATGCGGATAGCGGCAATGTCATCGGGAAGCGGTTAGCGGTTAGCGGTTAGCGGTCGGTCGAAGAACGGCTCTGCGCTCAGCCAGATATCCATTAATCCATCAACCTCGCCAAAGCTATGACGGCCATCTGTCTGACACTAACCGCCAACCGCTAACCGCCAACCGCTTCGATGCTTCAGTATCTAGATCTCCTGCGCCAGATCCGCACCCAGGGCGCCCGCAAGACCGATCGCACCGGGACGGGTACGTTATCGATTTTCGGTCATCAGATGCGCTTCGATCTCGCGCAGGGATTCCCGCTGCTGACGACCAAGAAGCTGCATATGAAGTCGATCGTGTACGAGCTTCTGTGGTTCCTGCGCGGCGACACCAATGTCAGATATCTGCACGACCAAGGCGTGACGATCTGGGATGAGTGGGCGGATGACAGGGGCGAACTTGGACCGATTTACGGCAGGCAATGGCGTTCATGGCCGTGCCCGGATGGCAAATCGATCGATCAGATCAGCCGGACCGTGGATCTCATCCGCAGGAATCCGGATTCGCGGCGAATCATCGTCAGCGCCTGGAACGTGAGCGAGCTGGAGGAAATGTCGCTCACCCCGTGCCACGCGCTATTCCAGTTCTGGGTGAACGAGGGCAAGTTGTCCTGCCAGCTCTATCAGCGCAGCGCGGACGTGTTTCTCGGCGTGCCATTCAACATTGCCTCATACGCCCTGCTGACGCATATGTTCGCGCAGCAGTGCGATCTTGCGCCGGGCGAGTTCATCTGGACCGGCGGCGACTGTCACTTGTACCTCAACCATCTCGACCAGGCTGATGAGCAATTGACGCGCACGCCGCATCCGACTCCGAAGCTCGCTATCAGACGCAAGCCGCCGTCGATCTTCGAATACGAGTACGACGATTTTCAGATTCTGAATTACCAGGCGCATCCCGGCATCAAGGCGCCGATAGCCGTCTGAAGTCAGGCGTGCGGCTTGCGGCCAGCGCCAGATGTCCCGACGTTCTCAACTCACACTCAATCCACCAACCTCTCCATGCCGCGCACGTCGAAACGTAAGTCCCGTTCCAAAGTCTCGCCTGCCTCTCGGCGCAAGCCGCAGCCCGCTCGCCGCAAGGCCGTCAAGCGTCGCAAAGTTGCAAAGAAGAAGGTCTCGTTCGCGACATCGCCGCTCATCGAGGCGCGCAACTCGCACATCCACGGGCGCGGCGTGTATGCGGTCGCGCCGATCAGGAAGGGCGCGCGCGTGATCGAGTATCTGGGCGAGCGCATCTCACATGCTGAGGCGGATTGTCGCTATGAACTCAAAGGCCAGGACACCGGCCATACGTTCCTGTTCATCGCGAGCAATCGAACTGTCATTGACGCGAGCGTCGATGGGAACGATGCGCGCTTCATCAACCACAGCTGCAACCCGAATTGCGAGACCGTGATCGAAGGCAGCCGCGTGTTCATCGACGCGATCCGCAACATCAAGCCTGGGGAGGAGCTTGGTTACGATTACCAGCTCACCTGGGAAAGCACCGATGAACCCGAGGAACTCGCGCTGTACGCGTGTCGCTGCGGCGCCCGGAAATGCCGCGGGACGATGCTCGACCGCGAGCCGGTAGACAAAAGGAAGAAGTGACTTGCGTTAGTGACTATGCGCCTCTCAATCGTCGTCGCCGCTTCCGAGAACCATGTCATTGGCGTTGGAAATCAGCTGCCGTGGCGACTACCGGACGATCTGAAGCGCTTCAAGGCGCTGACGATGGGCAAGCCGATTCTGATGGGGCGCAAGACGTTCGAATCGATTGGCCGACCATTGCCGGGCCGCTTGAACATCGTGATATCGCGGCAATCGGGACTGGCGCTTGAAGGAGCGATCGTCGTCGATTCAGTCGACGCAGCACTCGCTGCTGCGCAGCCGTCCCCCGAAGTCATGCTCATCGGCGGCGCCGAGATCTTTCGTCAGGCGCTGCCGCGAACGAGCACCATTTACATGACGTGGGTGCACGCGACGCTGCCAGGAGATGCGCACTTTCCGGCGCTGTCGGGCGAGGAGTGGCTCGAGGTCGACAGCGAGTCGCATCCCGCGGATCATCGCCACGCCCATGCCTTCACGTTCGTAAAGCTCGAGAGAGTCGTTCCATGAAACCGCGCTTCAACTGCCTCGCCTGTCCAGGTTATTGCTGCAGCCATTCGCGAATCGCGGTAAGTGAATACGACATCGCGCGTCTTGCGCGTCACTTCAATATCAGCCCGATCGAAGCGAAGCAGCGCTTTACCTACAACTACAAGACGAAAGAGGTCGACGAGCAGATCCTCCGGCACCAGAAGGATCACGTCTATAAATCGATTTGCCGGTTCTTCGACACTGACGCGCGACGCTGCACGATCTACCAGGCCCGGCCCAACGTGTGCCGAAAATATCCTTACGGGAACCAATGCGGCTACTACGATTTCCTCAAATTCGAGCGCGAGCATCAGGATGATCAGGAGTTCATTCCATCCGCCTGATGTAAGTTGACGGTTGACTGTTGACAGTAGGAGGAAAGACCGGATCTCCGCTCGGGCCGTCAACTGTCAACCGTAAACTGTCAACGTGCGCCTTAATAAGTACATCAGCGAAACCGGCGCCAGCTCACGGCGTCAGGCGGATGCATGGATCGAGGCAGGACGCGTGACGATCAACGGCGTCGTTGCGGTGCTCGGGACGCAGGTCAACGAAGGCGACGTCGTGTGCATCGATGGGCGCCCGGTCGGCGCGGCGAAGAAGCATGTCTATATCGCACTCAATAAACCCGTCGGCGTCACCAGCACGACGGAGCGGGACATTCAGGGAAACATCATCGACCTTGTGAAGCATCCGGAACGCATTTTTCCGATCGGCCGGCTCGACAAGGATTCCGAGGGGCTGATTCTCCTGACGAACAACGGCGACATCGTCAATGAAATCCTGCGCAGCGAAAATGAGCACGAGAAGGAATACGTCGTGACGGTCGATCGCCCAGCAACGGAACTCTTCTTGAGCGGCATCGCGAGCGGCGTGCGCATTCTGGGCACGGTGACCAAGCCGTGCAGGATCCGTCGAGTCGACGCCTGCACGTTCCGCATCATTCTCACGCAGGGGTTGAACCGACAGATCCGCCGAATGTGTTCATTCTTCGGCTACAAGGTCATGCGCCTGCAACGAGTCCGCATCATCAACATCACGCTCGGGGACCTCAAAACCGGGCAATGGCGCGAGCTCAGTCCGGCCGAGGTGCGGGGTCTTCTGCCGGACAGGCCGGAGTTCGATTTCTAGGAAAGGAGAGCCGCGAAAGACCGCATAAAGGAGTGAAAGTTACGATGAGGAATCCTTCAGTTCTGCACCATTTGCTTCTTTTATGCGGTCTTTCGCGGCTCCTCTCTTACATTCTTGAAGGGGGTGGCGCCCAAACGGGCGCTGGACGCTATGTCGCATCGCGCAGTAGGCTTGCGCGCTGCTTCTCAAGTGAAAACCTGCCAGGCCGTGGACTCCGACTACGACATCCAGACTCGTGTAACTGCGCTCGAGAAACCGCGGCTGTGCGGTTCGCAGCACGGATGTCTCGTGGTCATCTATGCACCCGTGCAAACCGACCTCGGCAAGCGCTATGTGCTCGAGAAAGGCGTCACGACGGTCGGGCGCGGCCGGGACAATGACATCGTGCTCCCGAGCGACTGCGTATCGCGTCGTCACAGCCGCCTCGAACAGCGCGGCGGCGAAATTTACATCGTGGATCTCGCCTCGACGAATGGCACATTCATCAATGACGAACCTAAGCCCGTCCGCGAGCGCTCCCTGCAGCGCGGCGATCAGCTCAAGATCGGCGACACGATCTTCAAGTATCTGGCCGGGTCGGATATCGAACTGCAGTATCACGAAATCGTCTTTCGAATGGCGGTCACGGACGGCCTCACGAATCTGGCGAATCGCAAGCAGCTCGATACGATTCTGACCGAAGAGATTCCGCGCGCGCGGCGGCACGGTCGCGAACTCTCGCTGCTTATGTTCGACATCGATAATTTCAAGTCCATCAACGACACGCACGGGCACCTCGCGGGTGATTCCGTGCTGCGCGGTCTGGCCTCCATCCTGCAAAAGCGCTTGCGGCCGAACGACAAGCTGGGACGCTACGGCGGCGAAGAGTTCTGCGCCATCCTGCCCGAGACGTCGTTGCGCAGCGCCGGGAAAATCGGCGAGGAGCTGCGCACGCTGGTCGAGTCGCATGCGTTCGTTTCCGACGACAGGGAAATCCGCGTGACGATATCCGCCGGCGCCGGATGCCTGCGAGAGGGAATGCAACTCGACGACCTGTATCGCGTCGCCGATGAAATGCTCTACAAGGCGAAGCGGACGGGGCGCAATAGAGTTTGTCTTTGATAAAGACGACATACGGCGAGGTCTGCGCCTGACGCCGGAAGGGATCGGAGCAACGCTCTCGCGGTGGTTTGCTAGCCTGGCCGGCATGAGTGTCATGCGACGAGCGGCGGTTTTCCGCGCCGGACTCGCCATTACAATGCGCCTCATCGTCAGCATCCGGAGCGCCTTGCATGTCCAGCCGTCTGTTTGCACCCATCGCCCTCGGCGACTTCGAACTGCCGAATCGTCTGGTGGTTGCACCGATGTGTCAGTACAGCGCGAGCGACGGCTCCGCGACGGACTGGCATCTGCAGCATCTGTCGCAGCTCGCGTATTCCGGTGCGGGACACGTCGTAGTCGAGGCGACGGCTGTCGAGCGACGCGGTCGAATCACGCATGGGTGCCTCGGTCTGTATTCGGATGACAATGAGGCGGCGTTGTCGCGGGTGATCGCCGTCGCGCGCAGACTTGGTGGACCGACGAAGTTCGGCATTCAGCTCGCACATGCAGGTCGCAAGGCTTCGAGCCGGCGGCCGTGGGAGGGCGGTGCGCCGCTCGCCCCCAATGAAGATCCGTGGCAGACCGTTTCATCGAGCGCGACGCCATTCGGCGATGGCTGGCATGTTCCACACGCACTCTCGTCTGATGAAATCGACGCGAGCGTCCGCGCCTTTGCAGCAGCCGCGCGTCGCGCGGTGCGCATCGGTTTCGATGTGATCGAGCTGCACTGTGCGCACGGCTATCTCATGCACGAGTTTCTTTCGCCGCTGGTCAATCAGCGCACCGACGAGTATGGCGGTTCACTCGAGAATCGCATGCGCTTCCCGCTGGCCGTCATTCGCGCCGTGCGTGACGCCGTGCCCGCATCGATCCCCGTCGGCATGCGGGTGTCTGCGACGGACTGGGTTGAGGGCGGCTGGGACGTCGCACAGACAGTGGAGTTCGTGCGGGCGGCGCAGAGGCTCGGTATCGCCTTCGTTTGCGCCTCCAGCAGCGGCATTCGCGCGAATGTCACCGTTCCAGTCGCGCCGGGTTATCAGGTTCCGTTCGCCGCGCGCATCAGGAAGGAGACAGGCGTCGCGACGCGCGCCATTGGTCTGATTACGGACCCGCGGCAGGCCGAGCAGATTCTCGCGAGGGGTGATGCCGATATGATCGCGCTCGCGCGCGCATTCATGGACGATCCGCGTTGGGGCTGGCATGCAGCTGACGCGCTTGGCGCTGCTGCGCACTTTCCATCGCCGTATCACCTCGCGCGTACCGCGGGCTGGTTGAAGTTTCGCGACGAAATCAGGAAGAGCGAGGCTCGCGTTTGACTCTCGTTCGGTTTGGCGTTCGATCGAGTGCTGCGTGAACGGCGGCCTGAGCGCCCGCCTTCCCGCGCTGTTTTCAGGACCGCGCACAAGCACATCCGTGTGGCGCTACCGCAAAAACGTCCGTGTTTTTGACGTTCCTGAAAACAGCGCCGGAAGACAGACGCTCACGCGGCGCTCGTCCAGGGGTTGAACAGAAGGACATCTCTTCCCGATGGCTGCAATGACGAGCGCGCCTGGGATCCAGTGGCGCAGGCCGCTAGTTCGATGCGTCCCGGTGAGCGCCCGCGGTCCACAGCAGCGCGGTTCCGATCGCGCCTGCAATGATCGATGTCGCGAAGATGGCGATTTTGGCCGCCGCGAAGTCGGACGGATCCGCAAAGGCTTTTGCGGCGATATACAGCGACATCGTAAAGCCGATTCCCGCCAGCGCGCCCGCGCCTATCAGCTGCCGCCACGAGTAGGCCGACGGCTTGGTCGCGACGCCCAGACGCACGGCCAGCGCTGCGAATGCGAACATTCCAATCGGCTTGCCCAGAGCGAGCCCGAGCACGATGCCGCTGATCAGCCGACCGTGACCGTCGAGCACGTCAGTCGACCAGGCGATGCCGGCATTGGCCAGTGCAAACAGCGGCAGCACGAAGTAGCTTGACCACGGTTCGATCGTTCGCAGCAGCTTGGCCGCCGGCGACTCGAGTCGATCGTGAATGGCGTCGAGGGCGCGCAGCGCGGGCTCGGACGGCCGATGGCGTAGCACCTTCTCGCCCGCGCGGTGCAGCTCTTCATTGATGACCGATTCGGCTTGCACCATCAGCGCGCGCAGATTGGGCGGCGGTCGAGTCGGGGTCACGAGCGCAAGAATCACGCCTGCGAGCGTTGCATGCAGACCTGACCCATGCAGGCACGCCCATAGAGCGATTCCGAGCAGCGCATAGGGCAACGCGTTGTACACGCCGCTTCGATTGAGAACGACGAGCAGGCCGCAGACGACGACGGCGGCAAGGGTGAAATCGAGGTAGATCCCGCCTGAGTAGAAGAGTGCGACGATCGCGATCGCGGCGAGGTCATCGACGATGACGGCGGCAGTCAGAAAGATGCGCAGCTCCACGGGAACGCGGTCGCCCATCAACGCGATCAGCGCAATCGCGAAGGCGGTATCGGTGGTGGTCGGAATCGCCCAGCCGTGGGCAAATGCCGCGGGCGCCGCGAGCAGATAGATGCTCGCCGGCAGCAGCATACCGCCGATCGCAGCCGCGATAGGCAATGCGGCTGCGCGCGGCGTCGCCAGCCGGCCGATCGTAAATTCGCGCTTGATCTCCAACCCGACGACCAGGAAGAAAATTGTGAGCAGGCCGTCGTTGATCCATTCATGCAGCGTGAGAGCGAATTGCGAATCGCCTGCGCTCCAGCCGAGCGGCGTCCGCCACAGCGCCTCAAACGCCGCGCCCCAGGGCGAATTCGTCAGCACAACGGCCAGCAAGGTCATCATCAGCAGCAACAGGCCGGTCGATGGCGCCCAGCGCGCGAATTCGAGCGCGGCGGTCTGCACGCGATGGCCGAGCGACCTCTGCATCGCTTCCGCCAGCGTGCTTTCGTCCCAGGGACCTTCATAGCGGCGGTTGTTGATGAAGAACGTCGGAACGAAGGCGACGCCGCTGTGGTCGGCGCTGCGAATGTCCTCCTCGACTGCCTGTTGAGCGCGGAGCCGCGCAGCCGCATGCGCTTCATCGCGCGGCGGCAGGCCCAGTTCCGCGGCCACTTCATCGAAGTCCTGCGGCCGCAGCGCCGGTCCGCGTTGCATCAGCGCGTCGTGCGCTTGCCAGTACTGGCCCGTCGTCTCGTGCGCATATTGCGCAAGCTCCGCTGCGCGCAGCGCCTCTTCGCTGCCCCGAATGGGCCGATGGCGGAAGATATAGCGCATCTGGCTACCGAACCGATCACGCAGGTCCGCAATGACGGAATGAGCAGCCCGACAGTGCGGGCAGTTGAAGCTGCCGAACTCCACGAGCGTGATCGGCGCCGCAGGTTCGCCGAGCGCATGATCGGCTCGAGCGCGGACCGGCGGGGCGAGTCTGTTCGTATGTGCGTTGTTCATCCGTGCCGTAGTCTGTAGTCCTCAGCCAGAAACTGGAAGCAGTCTCAATCCGCGCCCACAGGCTACGGCGAACTATTCGCACATGCGCCGCTCACTCCACTGTGACTGACTTCGCCAGGTTGCGCGGCTGATCGATGTTGCGGTCCTTGATGAGGGCGACGTGATACGCGAGCAGTTGCAATGGAATGTTCAGCAGTATCGGATCGAGCTCGGGTTCGGATTTTGGCGTCTCCATGACGCCGTCGACCGGCATTGGCAGTGGATCGCCGGCGTGCGTCAGCACGTACACCGGCCCACGCCGCGCGCGGATCTCTTCTATGGTCGACATGTTTTTGGAGAACAGGTCGTCGCGCGGCGCGATGACGATGGTGGGGGTCTCGGGGCTGATGAGCGCAAGCGGACCATGCTTTAACTCCGAGGCGGGATAGGCTTCGGCGTGCAGGTAACTGACCTCCTTCAACTTGAGCGCGCCCTCCATTGCAATCGGATAGCCGGCGGCGCGCCCGACGAAGTATGC
>JBOHZJ010000416.1:0-6282 GCA_050738395.1 Steroidobacter sp. | reverse complement strand
TCTCTATACAGAGCACGGCATCAAGGAGCGCGACGGCTTCTGCCGCGAGCGTTTTCGCACCGACCCGAAGTTCGCGGTGCGCATCGATCCGACCCTGCGCGCCACAGGCGTGCTGATTGAACCCGCGAGCGTCGTGGCGAAGGCGTGGGAGCACATCGAACGCATCGGCGCACGCAGTCGATCGTGGCGCCCGCGCAAGGTTTTGATCACGGGCGCAGGACCGATCGGCCTGCTGGCTGCGCTCATGGCGCGGCAGCGAGGATGCGAACTGCATGTCTACGATCGCAATCAGGGCGGTGCAAAACGCGATCTGGCGGAGCTGCTCGGCGGACGCTATCACTCGAGCTCCGTCGATGAGGTTTGCAAGCTGTCCGCAGACGTCATCATCGAATGCACCGGCGCGCCGCCAGTCATCGCCCGAGTGCTGCAGCACAACGCGCCGGGCGCGATCGTGTGCCTCGCCGGACTCTCGTCGGGTTCGCATCGTGTGTCGTTCGACATCGAAGGGTTGAACCGCAGCATGGTTCTGGAGAATGACGTCGTGTTCGGGACGGTCAACGCCAATCGCCGTCACTACGAACTCGCAGCCGAGTCTCTTGCGAAAGCCGATCCGGACTGGCTGAGCTCACTCATTTCCCGACGCGTGGCGCTCGCCGAATGGCGCGAGGCGCTTAC
The DNA here is from genome assembly GCA_050738395.1 of Steroidobacter sp. Classification (GTDB taxonomy): domain Bacteria; phylum Pseudomonadota; class Gammaproteobacteria; order Steroidobacterales; family Steroidobacteraceae; genus Steroidobacter. The sequence goes on along the minus strand of JBOHZJ010000416.1, from coordinate 5,607 downwards.
CAGGCGCCCCGATGACATCAAGGTCGTGATCGATTTCACCCTGAACGCTGACGGATTCGCCCGTGGCCGGCCGGATTGAAGACTACGCGCTGATCGGCGATTGCGAGTCCGCTGCACTCGTCAGCAGCGAAGGCTCGATCGACTGGCTATGCTGGCCGCGTTTCGATTCCGACGCATGTTTCGCGGCGCTGCTCGGCGATGCATCGCACGGCCGCTGGCTGCTCGCGCCGCGTGATTCGAACATCCGCTCGAGCCGGCGCTATCGCGACGACACCCTGATTCTGGAGACGCGTTTCGAAACGGACTCCGGCGCCGTACTCGTCATTGACCTGATGCCGCCGCGCGGCCACTCGTCCGATCTCGTTCGCCTCGTGGTCTGCGAACGCGGCGAAGTCGCAATGCGCACGGAACTCGTGCTGCGTTTCGGCTATGGCGCCTCCGTTCCATGGGTGACGCGTGTCGAAGAAGGCGTCTGGCGGGCGGTCGCCGGGCCCGACATGACGATTCTGCGCACCAGCGCGCCGATGCACGGAGAGAATCTCAAGTCAGTCGCCGACTTCGTCGTGCGCGCGGGGGAGTGCGTGTCGTTCGTGCTGACCTATCAACCCTCGCACCTCGACACGCCGCCCCGTCTCGATGTCGACGAAGCGTTGCGCGCCACGGAAGCGTTCTGGCGCGACTGGGTCGCAAAAGGCAGGACGACGGCGCGCTGGTCGCCCGCCGTCACGCGCTCGCTCATTACTCTGCGCGCCCTGATCTACCGGCCGACAGGGGGAATCATTGCGGCGCCCACAACGTCATTGCCCGAGCACATCGGCGGCGAGCGCAACTGGGACTATCGCTATTGCTGGCTGCGCGACGCGACGCTCACGTTGCTTGCACTGATGAACGCCGGTTACTACGAAGAGGCGAAGGCGTGGCGTAACTGGTTGATGCGCGCCATTGCCGGCAGTCCGAATCAGATGCAGATCATGTATGGCGTGGCGGGCGAACGTCGGCTCAGCGAGTGGGAGGCGCCGTGGCTGCCAGGCTACGAGAACTCGCGGCCGGTGCGCATCGGCAACGAGGCCTACGCGCAGCTGCAACTGGACGTGTTCGGGGAAGTCATGGATGCGCTGCATCAGGCGCGCGATGGCGGTCTTGCGCCGACCGAACCCGGATGGGCGATGCAGCGCGAACTGCTCGCGCATCTCTCAACGGCATGGGAGCAGCCGGATTACGGCATCTGGGAAGTGCGCGGCCCGCCGCGGCACTTCACCTACTCGAAGATCATGGCGTGGGTCGCGTTCGATCGCGCCATCAAGGATGCCGAACGTTACAACCTGAGCGGCCCGACCGAGGTGTGGCGAGCGACGCGCGAACGCATCCATCGACAGGTGTGCGAGCGCGGTTATGACGCGGCACGCAATTGCTTCGTGCAGTCCTATGGATCCACGCAGCTCGATGCGAGTCTGCTGCTGATCTGCGAACTCGGTTTCCTGCCCGCGACCGATCCCCGGATGCTCGGCACGATTCAGGCGATCGAGACTCACCTGCTGCGCGATGGTCTGCTGCTGCGCTACGACACGTCCGCAGCGGACGACGGCTTGCCACCCGGCGAAGGCGTATTTCTCGCGTGCAGCTTCTGGCTCGCGGACGCGTATTGCATGTGCGGGCGCATGCAGGAGGCAGAAGCGCTGTTCGAGCGACTCGTCGCGCTATCGAACGATGTCGGCCTGCTTGCGGAGGAATTCGATCCGACGGCGGGACGCCAGGTGGGCAATTTCCCGCAGGGGTTCTCGCACCTCTCATTGATCAACACCGCTTTCAATCTCCGCGAGGCCAGCAAACCCGTTGAGCAGCGCTCGGATGCTGAGGTCCCCAGTCCGGGGCGTGCCGCGGTGCAATGAGTCCGACGCAGCAGGAGCCGCACATGAGCGCGAGCAGTCGCAAACCGCTGGTCGTCATCACCGGCGCTGCGGGAGATATCGGCTCGAGTCTCGCGGCAGCGCTCGCGCCCGGCTACACCGTAGTCGGACTCGATCGCGAGCAAGGCGGCGAAGGCGATGGCGCGATCATCACGGCGGATCTGACCTCGGATGAATCCGTCGGCAACGCACTACAGCAGGTGCGCGAACGACATGGCGATCACATCGCGTCGGTCGTTCATCTCGCCGCCTATTTCGATTTCACCGGCGAGGAGAATCCGCTGTACGACCAGGTGAATGTCGAAGGTACGCGCCGCTTGCTGCGCGCCTTGCGCGAACTCGAGGTCGAACAGTTCGTGTACGCCAGCACGATGCTCGTGCACCGGCCCGGTCGACCCGGCGACGTCATCGATGAGTCCACGCCGCTCGATCCGCGCTGGGCCTATCCACGCTCCAAAGCCCTGACGGAGCAGGTAATTCGCGAAGAGCACGGCGATATTCCGTACGTCCTGCTGCGACTCGCCGGGCTTTACGACGATCAAAGTTGCGTGCCTACGCTCGCTCATCAGATGTCACGCGTCTACGAGCGCGACGCGCAGAGCCGGTTGTTTCCCGGCGATGCGAGCGCGGGCCAGGCCTTCCTGCACCGCGACGACATGATCGACGCATTCCGGCGAGCGATCGACCGGCGCGGCGCACTGCCGCAGGACGCGGCGATCCTCGCGGGCGAACCCGACGCCGTGAGTTTCGAGGAATTGCAGAATCTCATCGGTGCACTGATCCACGGCGCGAAAGAGTGGGAAACGATGAGCATTCCGCCGGCGCTGGCCAGAGCTGGCGCCTGGCTGCAGTCGAAAGCGGAGCCGCTGATCCCTGACACGATCGATCGCGGCAGGCCGCCGTTCATCAGACCGTTCATGATCGAAATGGCGCAGGATCACTATGCGCTCGACATCAGCCGCGCCAGAGAATGGCTCGGCTGGACGCCGCAACACGCTATACGCAGCACACTGCCGCACATCATCGACGCGTTGAAACGCGATCCGGCGGCCTGGTATGACGCGCACAAGCTGACGCCGCCGGAGTGGCTCGAGAGCGCCGCGGACGCGAAGCAGAATGCGGAGCGCGTGCGCGAGGCTCGCGAGACGCAGTATCGCGCGGCGCTACGGGAAAATCGCTGGGCGCATTTCGCCAACATGGGGCTTGCGACCTGGCTCATCACCGCGCCGGTTCTCGTCGGTTACCAGTCAACGCTGCTCACGTGGAGCGACGTCGCCAGCGGCGTCGTGCTGTTGGTGTTCGCGCTGCTGTCCTTGTCATGGCGCAGCGGCTGGGCTCGATGGGTGTGCGCCGCCATCGGCGTTTGGCTGCTGTTCGCGCCCGTTTTTCTGTGGGCGCCGACGGCGGGCGCTTATCTCAACGACACACTCATCGGCACGCTCGTCATCGGGTTTGCAGTGCTCACGCGGCCGGCTCACGGTGTGAGCGCTGCGGCTGCGATACTCGGTCCGATTATCCCGCCGGGCTGGGATTTTTCACCCTCGAGTTGGTTCCAACGTCTGCCTATCATCGTGCTCGCCTTCATCGGCCTGCACATATCGCGCTATCTCGCCGCGTATCAACTCGGCCACCTCGACGGCGTCTGGGAGCCGTTTTTCGCCGGCGGATCCGATCCGAAGAATGGTACGGAGGAAATCATCACCTCGAGTCTGTCGCGCGCCTGGCCGGTCTCGGACGCCGGCGTTGGCGCGGTGACCTACGCACTGGAGATCCTCACCGGCGTGATCGGCTCCGCGCGGCGCTGGCGCACCATGCCATGGCTCGTGATTCTGTTCGGTCTGATGATCGTGCCGCTCGGCGTGATCTCGCTCCTCTTCATCATCATCCAGCCGATCCTCATCGGCGCCTGGTGCACGCTGTGCCTGATCGCCGCGGCGGCCATGTTGATCCAGATTCCATTTTCGCTGGACGAGTTACTGGCGACCGGTCAGTTCCTGCTACGGCGCAAGCGTGCAGGCAAGTCGCTGCTCAGCGTCTTCTTCATGGGGGATACGGATGAAACGACCGGCGGCAGACCGCAACCGGACACCGACGAGTTTGCACGACCACCCGGTGAGATCGTTCGCGAGTCGCTGTCCGGCGGAGTTGGCGCACCCTGGAACCTTCTGGCGAGCATCGCCGTCGGCGTCTGGTTGCTGTTCACCCGCGTCACGCTCGGCGCCGAAGCGGACATGGCGAACTCGGACCACGTCATCGGCTCGCTGGCGATCACGGTTGCGGTAATCGCGCTTGCGGAAATCGCACGCCCAGTCCGATTCCTCAATATGGCGCTGGGCCTGGCGCTGCTCATCACGCCCTTTGTGTTCGACGCCGCCGCTCCATCGATGATCTCGAGCATCGCCTGCGGTGTCGCACTGATCCTGCTCAGTATCCGCCGCGGCTCGATACGGTGTCATTACGGCCGCTGGAACCGGCTGCGGATATGAGCAGCCGTTGCGAGGCGCGCTGAATCAGAACGGCGCACGGTCCATGGGGCGGTCAGATCGAGGGAACGCGGGACGACGCGCAGGCATTTCTTTCACTCGTCGCCTCGCTGAGAAGGAGTCGTGATCATGCTCAAGTTTCTGATGAGTACGGTAGGTATTATTTTCCTGATCGGCTTGCTGGTCGTGATCGGACTGCTGGCGCTGATCTTCTGAGTACAAAGTGATCGGTGGCTGGTGAATAGCCCGAAGCACTGCGCGCGCTCCGGTCTGACTACTCACTAGTCCAGCCGCACTATCGTTGTACGGCGATGTCGTCGCGCACGTTCGCCACGCCGTCGACGCTGCTCGCAACGGTTTCCGCTCTGCTCTTTTCGTCTTCCGGGTTCACGAAGCCGCTCAACTGCACGACGCCGCTGTTCACTTCGACGTTGACGGCGCTTGCTGTACCGAGACCCGCTTCGTCCGCAATCTGCGCTTTCACCTTTGCGGCGATCACTGGGTCATCGACGACGGCGACGACCGTGCGGTCGCCCCCACGAACGATCAGCGCGCTGCGCACCTCAGTGACTCCGTCAACGCTCCTGGCCGCAGCTTCAGCCGCGCGCTTCGACTCTTTACTCTCGACGAAGCCGCTCAGTTGCACGATCCCGGATTGGGTCTCCACATCGATGTTGCGCGCCTTCGCTGTCTCATCTTCGATCAGCGCAGCTTTGACTCGCGCCGGTATTGCGGCGTCATCGACGCGCTCGCCGGCCGTTTGCTGAGCAAGAAGGGCGGGTGAAAACATGATGAGCGATGTAACCAGGAGAGTGCGTAACGCTGACATGGTCTTGACCTCACGAAAATTGGCGCCTCTGACCAACCTCGCGACCGTCGGCGAGTTCCGACGTGCATAGCTCAAAGCGTCCGCCTGCAGGCTTTGCAGAATCGTCAGGGAACCCGGACACCCAGTCGTCGCATTCCGTCTGTAGAGATCCGTGCCGCGGATCGCCTGCATCCATCCACCTGAGGAGGGATTCGTCATGCTTCGCACCTTTGCAGATCTGACACGCCTGTCCATCGGCGCAACGGACGGCGAAATCGGCGCCGTGAAGGACGCCTACTTCGACGATCACGAATGGACGCTGCGCTATCTGGTCGTCGCGACCGGCAATTGGTTGACCGGCGGCCGCGTTCTCATCACGCCGATTTCGATACGCGGCGCTGACTGGGAC
>JBOHZJ010000415.1:0-3827 GCA_050738395.1 Steroidobacter sp. | reverse complement strand
ATTGTATCGTTGACAGTGCCGCTGAATTCGAAGAGCACCGGTATTGCTTGCGCCTGCATCGCGCTGAGCCCAAGGGCGAGAAGGGTTGATACACGGCGCTTTGCCTGACATTGCCAGTCCCCGTTGTTGTTGTGAGCCGCAGTATAGAGACGCACCCCCGACCGAAGAGGCGGTTGCGACATAAAAGTGACCTCTGCGAATAGACTAGATATGCGCAGCCCACGTGAACGCGATCGTCGCTTTTTCTTACACCGAGAATCTCACAACCGTCTGCGCGCGCCCACGCACACTGGACACCCACGCGATTTCCAACCAGATCCCACAGAAATTCGCCGGCTGAAGCGCATTGATCGCGCGTACTGCCGCACCATCAGCCACGTCGATGTAGATCGCTTGGGACCCGTCGATTTTTCAGGCGAAACGTACCTTCTTCCCTTCTTCCGTGCCGGTGCGGGGTATCGGGGTTACGTGAGGGAAAGTGGCGTTCGACCGGACACCCCAGGACAGGCATCGATTTCTTCGGCTCATCACGCCCTTGGCGAGCGTCGGGAGCGGCAGAATTCTGCGGAAGGCGACGACTCCGATGCGCCCAAGCATAAGGTTCGATCTCGTGTAATCGTGGCTGTTGCAAAGTCACTGTCGGTTCGTCGGCGCGTCCATCGTCCTTGAGAGCAGCAGCAGGAGGATCTCCCTATGTTTGGAGGCCGTGCAAGATCGCCCGCAATGCGGCGGGCGGCCCGCCAAGAGGAATTGCAATGACCGACTCGCAACCAGTCTCGATGCCTAGCGCCGCGGAGATATCGGGAGAGCGACGCTCGCTCTGGGCCGAGTTGCGCTACGCGATCCGCGGCACGGGCGCCGACTATACGAAGATTCCGCTGCGGCGCGCGGTGTTCCTGCTCGCCGTGCCAATGGTGTTGGAGCTAGTGCTCGAGTCCACGTTCGCGGTTGTTGACATCTACTTCGTGGGCAAGCTCGGTTCCTCGGCGGTCGCGACGGTCGGACTCACCGAGACGATGCTGTTCCTTCTGTACGCGGTCGGCATGGGCCTCGCGATGGCGGTGACCGCCGTCATCGCACGGCGGATCGGTGAAGGCAAGCAAGAGGAGGCCGCAGTGACGGCGGTGCAGGCGATCTGGATCGCGCTGCTCGCGTCGCTTCCTTTCGCGATTGCCGGCATCGTGTTCGCGCAGGACCTGCTGCGCCTGATGGGCGCGGATGCGTGGACGCTGACCCACGGCTACCCGTACATGCAGTGGGCGCTCGGCGGCAACGCTGTGATCATGTTGCTGTTCACGATCAACGCGATCTTCCGTGGCGCGGGCGACGCTGCCGCGGCTATGCGTGTGCTGTGGGTTGCGAACGCCTTGAATATCGTGCTCGATCCGATCCTGATCTTCGGCTTCGGACCGGTTCCAGCGCTCGGCATCGAGGGTGCGGCGATTGCGACGACGATCGGCCGCGGCGCTGGTGTGCTGATGCAGTTATGGATTCTATTCCGCGGCGGCCACCGGCTGCGCGTTCTGCGCTCGCAGCTCGCCTGGCGCGGCGCGATCCTCTGGAACATTGTGCGGACTTCGTTCGGCGGCGTCGGCCAGATGATCGTGGCGATGACGTCATGGATCTTCCTGATGCGAATCCTGGCGGGCATCGGCAGCGAGGCGGTCGCTGGCGCCACGATCGCGATCCGCATCATGATGTTCACTATGATGCCGGCCTGGGGCATGTCGAACGCGGCCGCGACGTTGGTCGGCCAGAACCTGGGCGCGCAGCAGCCGGCGCGCGCCGAGGCCTCGGTGTGGCGCATCGGCGCCTACAACATGGTGTACCTGCTCGCGGTGTCGGTCGCGTACTTCGCGCTGCCGCGCGAGCTGATGGGCATTTTCACCGCCGATCCGACGGTGATCGCGATCGGAGCCGAATGGCTGCGCATCCTCTCGTACTCGCTCTTCGTCTACGGTTGGTGGATGGTGTCGGTGCAGGCGTTCAACGGCGCCGGCGACACGGCTACGCCGACCTGGATCAATGTCGTGTTCTTCTGGCTGATACAGATCCCGCTGTCGTGGCTGCTCGCGATCAACCTCGACTGGCAGCACTCAGGCGTGTTCTGGGGAGTGTTCATCTCGGAGACGGCCGTCGGCCTATTCACGCTTTGGCTGTTCACGCGCGGCAAGTGGAAGACGGCGCAGGTGTGACCTGGAGTGAGCCTTCCAAGGAACCTTCCGCGATCCTTCCGTGCCGGTGCGGGGTACCGGGGTTATGTGGCGGGGAAGTGGCGGTCAGTCAGAAACGAGAACGCCGCCAGCTGGCGGCGCACTCGCGACGAACATCGGCGTCAGTTCTGAGTATCAGTCCTCCGGAGGAGGCTGCACATCCACGTCTGGCGTCGTAACGGTCTTCTCCTCTTTCTGCACGTCGACATCCACGTCCGGGACTGTGACTGTTCGTTCCTCTCTGCTCACGTCGACGTCAGGCCCATCTACATCGTAGGCCGGCGCTTGCCCCCCTTCGACATTCACATCTGGAGCCTCCGCTTCTCGCGTCTGATCGACGTCGCAAGCGCTAATGCCTGCAACCGACAGCACCACCAATAAAAGTGAGTTGATTCTCGTCATTCGCACGTCCTCCTAGGCTTCAACACATACGAAACGCCCGGGGAGGCGTTAGGTTGCTGGAACTTTGAAACAGCATTTCGCGCCCGGGAGCGCGATAGCCTGAAGGCGGATACGGACGGGGACGGAGCAGTTCCTGCTGAGAGACCCTGCACACATTGCACGCGCTCACAACGTCGGGCGCCGGCAACGTCGGGGCGCCGGGCGCGGGTTCGAGGGTTAGGCAAAGCCGCAGAGCGCCACCAGGACGCGCATCGATTTCTGATATTGGCCAGAAGGGCGCCGCCGCTGGCGCTCACGCATCGCAATGTAACTCGGAAGGCTGCGGCTGGATGCACAGGAGGTGCAGGACATGGCGAGGACATGCATCGATTTGTCGATGAGGACCATTGATGCCTGTCCTCGTGTCCCCTGGCATTCCTTACGGGGAACATCGTGCGAAGCCACGGATTTGGTGAAGATCGCGCACATACGGGGCGCGATGGAAATGGCAGGAGACTACGATGAACATCGAGGACGTTGGGCCGCAGTCGCAATCGTTCGATCTCGAGCAAGCGACCGTCGACAACGAGAATTATCGAACGGTTGTATGGAGCGGCCGCTATCTTCAGGTGACGCTGATGTCAGTACCGGCGGGACGCGACATCGGCCTGGAGATGCATGCGGAAACGGATCAGTTTCTTCGGCTCGATGCAGGTCAGGGACGCGTGCAGATGGGACCGTCCAAGGAACAGCTCACGTTCGACAAGGAAGTGTCCGATGGTTGGTGCGTTCTGGTTCCGTCGGGAACCTGGCACAACATCACCAACATCGGTGAGGAGCCCATGCAGGTGTATGCGATCTACGCGCCCGTGCACCACAAGCCCGGCAAAATCCATAAAACCGCAGCCGATGACACTGCCGATAGCGATGACGATCCTGCGGAATGGTCAGTTCAACCCAAAGGTCTGAAGCCCGATCAGCACGCGTGAGCGCGATGCGTGTCAGGTGTGCAAGTTGGGCAAGATTCGAAATGTCGCAGTCAACACGCTCCTGGCTTCGGGCTCGGCCAATCTTGCGAAGTTGCACACCTGACACGCAACGCGATGATGCAGATCGCGCGATCGCGCAACCCAACACCCCCTGAACCTTTGCTCAATTGATCTGCCTATCTCGAACAGCGATCGTTAGCGCATTCGTTATTGTGCGTTCGGAGGAGGGACGAACGTGAGTGCG
>JBOHZJ010000414.1:0-2848 GCA_050738395.1 Steroidobacter sp. | reverse complement strand
TCGCTACATCCATGTAGGTCGGCCGATCGATGTTCCCGACAAGATCGGCACTCACTACATCCATGTAGGTCGGCCGATCGATGTTCCCGACAAGATCGGCACTCGCTACATCCATGTAGGTCGGCCGATCGATGTTCCCGACAAGATAGGTGTCAAACCGCCGTCAGCGCGAGCGCCAATGCTGGAACTCGCACCGCGACGCTGGCGCGATGACAGTTCTTTTCCTTCCGGACCCTCCAGATTCTGATTCACTAGCATTCCCGAATCGGGTTTGTTGAGGCGCCTGAATGATGCCTCGAGGATCTCTGATCAGAGCGTCTGCTACGTTCGCGAAATCATTTCTGCTCAGCGCGCTCATAAGTGCGGCGCCCGCAATTGCGGCCGCACAGACGCTCGCCCCCAAGGACTGGCAGCCGCCGCGTACCGCGGAGGGGCATCCGGACCTGCAGGGCGTGTGGACCAACGCAACGATCACACCACTCGAGCGACCGCAAAAATTCGACAAGCTGATGCTGAGCGATGCAGAGGCGCAGCAGCTGGAGCAAGCAGAAGCCGAGTTCAACGAAGCGGCCAATGCACCGACCGATCCGAAGACCAAAGCTGAAGATCTGCCGGAGAGTTGCGGCCGCGGCTTCAGCGGCGCTAATTGCGGCTACAACAATTTCTGGGTCGATCCCGGTACGAAAGTCATCTCGCTCAACGGCGAGAAGCGCAGCTCGATGATCGTCGATCCGCCGAACGGCAAGCTTCCGGCGATGACGCCGGAGGCGCAGCAGCGCTTCGCGGCGCGCATGGCGACGTTCCGAACCGGCGGCGGCGGTCTCGCCGATGGTCCGGAAATGCGTTCGCTGGGCGAGCGCTGCATCATGTCGTTCGGATCGAGCGCGGGCCCGCCGATGATTCCGCTGCTGTACAACAACAATTACCAGATCGTACAGACGCAAGGCGCCGTGATGATCCATGTCGAGATGGTTCATGACGTTCGCATCGTTCGTCTCGACGGCAAGCCCCGGCCTGAAAACGTACGCACCTGGATGGGCGACTCGATCGGCCGCTGGGAGGGCGACACGCTCGTCGTCGAGACCACGAAGATTCGCCCGGAGCAGGGTTTCCGCGGTTCAGCGGAGATGCTGAAGGTGACGGAGCGCTTCACGCGCATCGGGCCGAAGCAGATCCTGTATCGCTTCACGGTCGAGGATCCGGGCACGTATACGCGCCCCTTCATCGGCGAGATCGCAATGAACGCGACCGATGAAAAGATCTACGAGTACGCGTGCCACGAAGGCAACTACGCGCTGCCCGGCATCCTCGCGGGTGCGCGTGCGGACGAGCAAGCCGCGGCGTCCGGAAAGACGCCGAACTGAAATTGCTCTCGCCCTGAGAATTTATCGATGAGCGCAGGAGCGAAGAACCCTTCGACCCGGGGCGAACGGGGATGAGACACGATCAAGAAGCCTCCTCATTCCCTCAAGTGAGTCGAAGGGTCGCAGGTCCCGTTCGCCCTGAGCTGTCGAAGGGTTCCGTTCCCCGAGCTTGGCCCTGAGTGAGTCGAAGAGTCGCAGGTTCCGTTCGCCCTGAGCTTGTCGAAGGGTTCCGCTAGCGTGAGCGCTCGAAGCAGCGTTTCGACACCCGGGCAAGCTCAGTGTCGACGCGACGGGGAACCCATGCCTCACTGCTGTACGCCTCGCGCACTCGCAAAGCGCTCCTCGTATTGTCCCTCGACCTTCGCGTGGGCGGACCAGAAGCCCGGCGGCGTCCGGTTGTTCAGACGGTCGATGAGGATCGCGATATGCGTGTGCCAGCCGCCCGCGACGCTGGCCATTTCCTTGCGATCGCTCAGGCGACGATGCGTGAGCGTCAACAACACATCGGCGCCCTGAGGCGTCAGTTCGAATGTAACTTCCGAGTCGCCATACGATTCACCCCACGTATAGCTGAGCTGGCGAGGCGGTTCGAGGTGCGTGATCTTGCCGAAGAACGTGTGTCCATTCTTCATGTCCTTGTAGCGCTCAGGAATCGGGTCGGGCTGAGGCGACAGATCGGCATGATGAAAGCGCAGTTCGACGCGGCCGCCCACGCGCATTTCCGTTTCGCCTGCAGCGAGCCATTGGCCGCGCAGCTCCGAGTCGGTGAGATACGACCATACGCGCTCAATAGGGCCGGGCAGCACTCGTTGCAGACGGACGCTTCCGGGTTCGGTCACGACGGCGAAGTCATTCATGGGGTTCTCCTTGAGGAGGGTCAGCGGTCGGTAATTCGTGAACACGCGCGCGGCGCGTCTTCATCCCTTGTCGGGATGACGCAGCAGCGCCTCGAGTGCGTCGAGGCGTTCGTTCCAGAAGCTCTCGTAGAATTTCAGCCACTCGTGCGCAGTCGCCAATGGCTTCGGATCCAGACGGCAGAAGTGCGTGCGTCCCTGCACCGTGCGCCGCACGAGTCCCGCGGACTCCAGCGTCCTGACGTGCTTGGAGGCGGCCGCCAGGGACATCTCGAACGGTTCCGCGAGCTCGCTGATCGTGCGCTCGCGCACGGCCAGGTTTCGCAGCATCTGCCGGCGGGTCGGATCGGTCAGCGCCTGGAACACGCGATCGAGACGGGCAGGGGATTGGTTAACCATGGGGTTGAATATTAAACCGCAGCCGGACGATGGTCAACCGTCTGGTTGATTATTTAGAGCGGTGATCGGCTAAGGGTTGAGAGCTGATCAGAGCGCCATTGCGCGTCCCCTCACCCGCGCTGCGCGCGACCTCTCCCAAAGGGAGAGGTAAGGAATGCAGATCCCGTCTCTCCCAAGGAAGAGGTAAGGAATGCCGATCCCCTCTCCCAAGGGAGAGGTAAGGAATGCCGA
>JBOHZJ010000413.1:0-2869 GCA_050738395.1 Steroidobacter sp. | reverse complement strand
CGACTCACGAGTCACGAGCCACAAGTGACGACCCACCCATTGAGCCCGCCCTTTGCACTTCGCGACGCTGCCTTTACGACAACGCGACCGCGATCAAGCAGAATGTGCACGGGTAGGGAGGAAACATGAAGGATCTCACACAGGGATCGGTCGGCGGTCACCTGGTCACGATGGCGATTCCGATGGCGGCTGGAATGATTTTCCAGACGCTCTACTACTTCGTCGACCTGTACTTCGTCGCACGGCTCGGCGATACGGCCGTGGCGGGCGTGAGCGCCGCGGGCAATGCGATGTTCATCGTGCTCGCGCTCACGCAGGTGCTGGGCGTCGGCGCCGTTGCATTGATTTCGCATGCGGTCGGCCGCAAGGACCAGGCCGACGCCAACCTGATCTTCAATCAGTCGCTGCTGATCGCAGTGCTGTGCGGCGTTCTGACGCTGGTCGGCGGCTATGCGCTGGCCGAACCATACGTCGCGCTGGTCGGTGCGGATGCTGCGACGATCGAGTCGGGTACGAGCTATCTGTACTGGTTCCTGCCGGGCATGGCGCTGCAGTTCGCACTGGTCGCCATGTCATCAGCGCTGCGCGGCACGGGCATCGTGAAGCCGACGATGATTGTTCAGGCGGCGACGGTGCTGCTCAATGCGGTGCTGGCGCCCATTCTCATTGCGGGCTGGGGTACAGGATATGCGATGGGCGTCGCCGGCGCGGGACTGGCCAGCAGCGTCTCGGTTGCAGCCGGCGTGCTGCTGCTGTGGTTTTATTTCGCGCGCCTGGAGCGATACGTGACGTTTCACGGCGAGCAGTGGCAGCCGCGCCTGGTTGTGTGGAAACGCATGATGAACATCGGTCTGCCCTCCGGCGGTGAGTTCGCGCTGATCTTTCTCTACACCGCGACGACCTACTGGGTGATCCGGAATTTCGGCGCCGCCGCGCAAGCGGGCTTTGGCATCGGCTCACGCGTCATGCAGGGCATCTTCCTGCCGGCGATGGCGATCGCCTTCGCGGTCGCGCCGGTGGCAGGCCAGAATTTCGGGGCGGGACGCAGCGAGCGAGTGCGCGAGACGTTTCGCAGCGCGCTCAAGATGGGCACGGTACTGATGCTGATCCTGACGTTGCTGTGCCAATGGCGACCGGACGTGCTGATCGCGTTCTTTTCAAAGGAGCCGGAAGTCATCGAAGTGGGCGCGCTGTTCCTGCGCCTCATTTCCTGGAACTTCGTGACGAGCGTCGTCGTCTTTACGTGCTCCGGAATGTTTCAGGCGCTCGGCAATACGATGCCATCGCTCCTGAGTTCCGGGACGCGCTTGATCACGTACGCCGTCCCGGCTGTCTGGCTCTCGACGCAACCGTGGTTGCGCATCGAGCACATCTGGTATCTGGGGATCGCGACGACGGCCCTGCAGATGCTCGTCAGTCTTTTGCTGCTGCGGAATCAGTTGCGGGACCGACTGGACGGGATGCCTGCGACTGCGCAGGCGTGACTCGCCAGATGACGTTGCCGACGTCGTCGGCGATGAGCAGCGCGCCCTTGCTGTCCACAGCGACGCCGACCGGGCGTCCGTGCGCCTCACCGTCATCATTGATGAATCCAGTGAGCACCTCTTCGGGCGGACCGGAGGGTTGGCCCGACGTGAAGGGAACGAAGATCACTCGATAGCCGCTCGGCGGACTGCGATTCCAGGAACCATGCTGACCGATGAACGCTCCCGAACGATAGCGCGCCGGAAACAGATCGCCGGTATAAAACGTCAACCCCAGCGCTGCAGTGTGCGAGCCGAGTGCGTAGTCGGGGACGATCGCCTTCGCGACCAGATCGGGGCGCGGCGGCTGCATTCGTTTGTCCACATGCTGACCGTAGTAGCTATACGGCCAGCCATAAAATCCACCGTCGCGTACCGAGGTCATGTAATCCGGGACCAGATTGTCGCCGAGTTCATCGCGCTCGTTTACCGCGGTCCAGAGCTCCCCGCTCTCCGGCTGCCAGGCCATACCATTCGGATTTCGCAATCCGAAAGCGAAGACGCGAGACTCGCCGTTCGCGGGATTGATTTCCAGAATCGCCGCGCGGCGCTCCTCATTTTCCATGCCGTTCTCGGCGATGTTGCTGTTCGAGCCGACTGTTGCGTAAAGCCGCGAGCCGTCGCTGCTCGCGATCACGTTCTTCGTCCAGTGGTGATTGATGGGACCCGCCGGGAGGTCTGCGACTTTCGAGCCCGCCGCATCGATCTGCGTCTGCCCGGGCTGATACGGGAAACGCACGACTGCATCGGTGTTCGCCACGTAGAAGTCATCGCGCACGAGCGTCATACCGAAGGGTGAGTTGAGTCCTTGCAGGAACGCCGTGCGTGTTTCGGCGGAACCATCGCCGTCTTCATCACGCAGCATGGTGATGCGATTGGCGCTTGGCGGAGCGGCGCCGGCGCGCTTCATGACGAGGCCCATGATCCATCCCTTGAGGCCCTTGCGATCTTCGGGTCGCGGCGGCGCATTCGTCTCTGCGACCAGCACATCGCCGTTTGGCAGTACGTACAGCCAGCGAGGATGATCGAGTCCGGTAGCGAAGGCGTTGACGGCGAAGCCGCTCGCCGCCCGCGGCGTCGCGTTTTCCGGCCAGCCGATCGCGGGCGCGATATTTACAGTGGGAATGATCGAGGAATCGGGCTCGGGCAGCACCGGTTCGGGGCCGTAGCCTGCGCCGTCAGTCGCTTTGGGTTCCTGCGCGCATGCGGCAAGGACGAGCAGAAGTGGGCAAAGCAACGCCAGCGGCTGCAGCCGCTGGCGAGCTGGCGGCGAACCGTCACCCGGACCTCGTCCGGCTTCTCCCCGGAGGCAGGCGCGACCAGACGAGAAGCAAGGAGACGAGAGG
>JBOHZJ010000412.1:0-5726 GCA_050738395.1 Steroidobacter sp. | reverse complement strand
CTGCCTACACTTTGCGCGCTCGATTCGGCTCCGTGAAGATTCACTCAACAACTCAAAGGGCGCGCGTGCGTCGCTCGATGGTATTGAATGGGATGACTGGCTTGCTTCGATTCATTATTCCCGTGGCGGCGGCAGTTGCTCTGAGCGCCTGCGCGTCCGCACCTGTGAGCGCACCGCAGAAAGTGGCTGTGAAGACGGGCGCACTTTCGCCTGAGTATTCTTCGTTCAACGCCTCCGTGTTGAGCGAGGCGGGCGCGGTTGATCACAGCTTCACCACGTCGCTCAATCCAGACCTCGAGCCGGTGACGCGGCTGGAATCGGCGTACACATACAAATTCGGCGAAGAAGCAGAGCGCTTGCGCGTGGGCGATGCTGTCAGCACCGCGGGCATGTGGGGCACATCGGTTCGCTACGGCGGGATGCAGTTCGGCACGCGCACCAGTACGCGCCCGGATGTGATCACGTCCTCGCAGCTCGCCGCCACCGGCCTTGCGGTCCTGCCCACTGTCGCGGACGCATTGTTCGCCTCCGTTGGCGACCCGGGTTCGTCCCTGTCGCAGCAGAGTGTCTCGGTCGATCGATCGTGGCGCACGGGCGGACTCACCGCGAGCGATACCTTCGGTCGATCGGTGTCAGTCGACGCGCCGGTCATCGCAACGACGCGACTTGCTGATCCGGGCTGCTCGGATTTTTCGGTCGGCGCAGGCAAAGTGCGGCGCGACTATGCCATCACGAGCAATGAGTATGGTCCGGCGTTCGCGAATACGACCGTGACCTGCGGCGCGCCGCTGGGATTCACGATTGAAGGGCATGGCGAATATCTTGCGGACGAAGTGTCCGCCGTCGGACTCGGCGTCGCGCGGCGTGTCGGCCCGCTTGGAACCGCATCGGCGGCATACGCATCGAGCCGCGCCGAAGACGTCTCGGGCTGGCTTGCGCGCTTCGGATTCGAACATCAGAACGAGCTGTTCAGTGTGGCGCTGCGCACGCGCATGCAGAGCCGCGAGTTTCGCGAGGTCGGCAGCGTGGCGCTCGCCGATCCCATCATGCAACGCGACCTGGCGAGCGTCGGTGTGCATGTCGCCGAAGGCGCGAACCTGTCGCTCGCCTATGCAACCCAGACGACCTGGGCGCGCGAGCGCATGAATCTCATCGCGCTTCAGCAGAGCCTGACGCTCGGTCGCGGCTCGCTGTCGATGAGCGCCGGGCATTCGCTTGAAGATAACTTCGGCTCGTCGGTATTCATTTCATACCAGCGGCCGCTCGGCTTCACCCGGGTCAGGCGCTCGGCGATCCAGGAGTTCGATCCGATCCTCCTGGATAGCGTCTCGGTGGAATAGAAGAGCTGAGTAACCACAAAGATCATGACCAACGGAAATCCCGCGGGACATAGATCACAAAGATCAATCCCAGAATGGTTCTGGTGAAGTCAGCACGCCAGAAGATCTCTGCTGTGAGTTCAGATCTTTGTGCTCTTTGTGGTTACTTTGACTCCCTTTCTAAATCTGGGCCGGGGGCGCTTACTCCGTCCGCGCCTTCGCCGGCGCATTCTTCAGATGCGCGTCCAGGAACGTCACGTACGCATCGGACGCCTTGATCTTGTTGTCTCGCTTCGTGAAGCCGTGGCCTTCGTCCGGGAACAGCACGTACTCGACGGGCGCGCCGTTCGCTTTCACCGCGGCGACGATCTCATCGCTTTCCACCTGTAGCACGCGCGGATCGTTCGCACCCTGTACGACCAGCAGCGGTACGCGGATGTTCTTCGCGTGGAACAGCGGCGAGATTTTGCGATGGCGCTCCGTATCCGTCGCCGGATCGCCCATTTCATCGTAGAGGGACTCCTTGAACGACTCCCACCAGGGCGGAATGCTGGTGAGCGTGCGCACCCAGTTCATGACGCCGAAGATGTTGACGCCGACATCGAACACCTCCGGCTCGAAGGCGAGCGCCGCGCCGACCATGTAGCCGCCGTAAGAACCTCCGATGATCCCGATGCGCTCCGCATCGACCCAATCCAGCGACGCGAGATAGTTCTTGCCGTAGACGATGTCCTGCAAATCGACCTCGCCGTGGCGCTTGTCATCGAGGTGGTAGAACGTCTTGCCGTAGCCCGACGAGCCGCGATTGTTCGCCGCAAGCACCGCGTAACCGTGGTTGACCAGATGCTGGACGGTCGCCGAATAACCCGTGCGGCTCTGACCGCCCGGGCCGCCATGCACCCACACCAGCGCCGGGACCTTGTTGTCCGTTGACGCATTCTTCGGACGATACAGAATCGAGGGAATATCGAGCTCATCGAAACTCTTGTAGCGAACGACTTCCGAGGTGACGAGATCTGCCTCGTTGATCGCGGGATTCAGCGCCTGTGTGAGGCGCGTGCTGCGCTGGGCGTCGAGATCCGCCAGATACACATCGTTCGGCGAAGTGTCGGAGCTGAGCATCAATGCAACCTTGCTCTCGTCGCGCGAAAAGCGGATCTGCGCCAGATCGCCCGGCGGCAGTCCCGGCAGCGCGACCTCCTTGCCGGTCTTGCTGTCGAGAATGCGGATCGCCGTGCGCGCATCCTCGTTCGTGCCGGACACGCGATAGCGGCCGGATTCAGAGAAAGTGACGAACGATACGTCCCAGTTCGCCTCGATCAATGCGGATTGCTTGCCGCTTGCGATGTCATACGTCCAGGCCTGCGTAAACTCGCCGTGCTCATTGGTTGAATAGACGAGTTGCCTGCTGTCGCGCGTGAAGTCGTAGACCGAATGTTCGACATTGCCCTCGTGCTTCGTAATGAGCCGGGGTTTCGGTTTTGCAGCTTTCATGTCCAGCAGATACACATCCGAATCTGCACTGGTGCGCGGCTTGACGAGTGCGGCGTAGCGGCCATCGGGCGAGACCGCGGAGATCGCCAGTGCGTCGTCGTTGCGGAACACGAGCGCGCGAGCGTAGTCCTTCACTGCGTAGCGATAGAGGTCGAAGGTCTTCGAATCGCGCTCATTGGTGAGCACGTCGAAATGTCGCCGGTCGGCGGACCAGCCGGCGAAGTCCGCCTTGACGTCCTTCCCAGGTGTGAGGTCGCGCGTTTCGCCAGAGAGCTCTCGGACATAGAGGTGATCGAGTTCATTGCCGCCCTGATCCGCGCTGAAGAGCACGCGCGCATCGTCAGGGAACCATGAGACGGCGAACGTCGAATCGACGGTCGATGAGGTGAGCGGCTTCTTGTCGCCGCCGCCAGCCGGCAAGGCATAGGCGTTGAAGATGCCGGTCTCGTCGGCATGCACCAGGAGATCCTTGTCGTCTGGCGACCAGGCGTATCCGGCCGCAAGTCCATAGGACGTCGTGGTGAAGAACGCCTTGGCGTCGTACTGGGCGACCTGCGTCGCAGCCTTCGCTTCCGCCTGCGTTGCAGGTTTCTTTTCGCCGCATCCGCCGAGAGCAGCGAACGAGGCGATTGTGATGAATGAGCCGAGCACATGAAGCTTTCTCATGGATGGTCCCCAGGCATTACGCAGAGCGCGATGGTAATCGGACTTGAGGCGCGGATAAAAGTAACCACATAGATCACAAAGAGCAGTACGAAACGAACCTTCTTTTTTTTGTGCTCTTTGTGTTCTTTGTGGTTACTCCACTCTTATCAGAATCCTCGGGCAATAGATGGCGAAGCGAGGGCGCCTGGGGCGCCTATTATTGAGGCTATCCCCTGGATCATTGTCCCCTCGCGCCGGCGCGCTGCACGCGCACGACCACCGTCCCTGCAATCTTGTCATGCCATGACTGGCGGTCCGGATCGAAGGCGATCCATAGAAAGCCGAGGCCAGCGGCCGCGAGCGACAGGAAACAACTGAGCGCGCGCACGATCGATGTATCCCAGTCGATTTCCCGGCCGTCGACCCGCACCACCTGGAGATTGCATACGATGCCGCCGATCGTCGTGCTCTTGAGCTTCCACATCAGCGCGCCGTACCCCGCCAGCGCGAGCAGCCAGATTTCTCCTGGCGGCTCGAGGATGCTCACGATCACGCCGACCAGCACCGCATCGATCAGCAGCGCAACCATGCGGATCCAGAATCCGGCGCGTGGCAGCGAGACGGCGGCGCCCACCGCCGGTTCCGGAGGCGTGGAATCCAGCCGAGCCGCCGATTCGTCGGTGCTCATACGCGCGGCTTCGACTGGCGCGCCGCCACCCCCCGTCGCAGGGGCGAACGCCGGTGATGTGCTCACGCGCCTCGCCCGGATCGCGAGCAGGATGGTGTAGATCACGACGCCCAGGCCAAGAATCCCCGCCAGTTTGTAAACGATGAAGCCCAGCACCGGCACGAGATAAATGCCGAGCATGACGACGCCGCCGACGAGAACCGGAAAAGCAACCTGTGCGAACGCGCCGACGCCGGTGAATCGCATGACGCGCCGCCCGATCCACGCAAGCACCACCGCCTTGCCAAATAGTCCGGCGCAGAACAGAGCCAGGCCGACGAACGGGACGAGCATCACGCCGATAACCGTGATCAGCAGCAGCATGAACAGCACTGGCGTCAGCAGGACAGACAGCAATGCGGCCAGCGCCGACTGGCCAGGCTGTGTTTCAAGCGTATCCACGCACTTCTGCACGGCGCCGCCGAACAGGATCGCCAGCAACACATAGAGCGCCAGAAATACGAACGCGACACCCCAGGCCCAGCCGAGTCCCGGCTCGAGGGCGAGCGGCCGGCCGTAGAGCAGGGCGTGTTCAAACCAGGGGCGCAGCCACTCGAGGCGACCGACGCCTTCACCAAACGAGATTTCCTGAATACCGCCTTCGACGATCGCGTTCGGATCACGAATGACGCGGCCGCCGACGGCGACGACATCGCCGCCGATTGCCGCCCGCGGACCCAGCTCGATATCGCCGAACACTGCGACTGTCTCGTCGCCGACAGAGTTGTTGATGTAGGTGCTGCCGAAAACAGAAACCACGTTCTCGCCAACCGGACCGGTGACTCGCGTATCGCCGAACACCGACACGACGGCCTCACGCACGTCGCCTTCCGAAGTCGACGAGCCGAAGATTGAAATCACCGCATCGGCTGCTTCACCTGCGGGCAGACGCGAGTCATCGCCGAAGTGGACGATCACACGGTCGTGCCGACGCCGGCGGTCGTTCTCCTCGGAATCCTGCGCGGCAGCTTCGCTGCGCGCCTCCGACTCGACTTCCAGCTCCGCCGGATCGTCCGCAGTTGCGTCTGCCGGCGCAGGCGTTTCGACGGCGGGCTCATCCGGCGTCTGCTGGGCGTGCGCTTCGTGGGCGGCTGTCAGAAGCAGCGCAAACGCAGCCGACAGGAACAGGTCACGAATCGAGATTTGCATCAGCGCCCTCATGAATGATTCGCATAGAGCGAGCGGTAGGCGATTGCGCCGATTCCGAAGAATGCGACGTAAAGCAGAACCAGCACCGCCAATCCGCCATACACCACGAGCCCAGGCAGGTGATCTACGACGAAGACAATGGCGTTCGCTGTCGCCTGTATCCAGGAAATCTGCGGCGGCAGATCGACGAGCGCGGATTCACGCACCCAGTCCGGCGCTCCCAGCACCCACCGGACCACGCCTGCTGAAGCGACCAGAAAGGCAAGCCGGGCAAGCACCGGCCAATACAGGAAGTCCTTCCGCCACCACGGTTGCACAGCGCGTCTTTCGAGTTCAACCAGTACGCGCCGCTCGAGCGTGGCCGGCGCAGCTCGATGCGGAATCTCGTGCAG
>JBOHZJ010000411.1:0-7186 GCA_050738395.1 Steroidobacter sp. | reverse complement strand
GTTCTGTCGAGCGTCGCATACGCAGTACTTTCGATCGCCGTCGTGCTGGCGATCGCCCTGGCCTTGCTCGATCGCCGGTTGCGGCGTCGGCGCCCGCTCGGATGGCTCACGATCCTGCCGTCCGTTGAAGCTCTGGAAGCCGCGACTTTTCAGGCGCTCGCCGTCGGCTTTGCGATCCTCACGCTCGCATTGTTCAGCGGCTTCATCTTTGTCGAGGACCTGTTCGCGCAGCATCTGATCCACAAGACCGTGCTCTCTTGTCTCGCCTGGGTCGTATTCGCAATCCTGCTGTTCGGACGCCAGCGGTTCGGATGGCGCGGACGTACTGCGACGAACTGGACGCTGAGCGGCTTTGCATTATTGGCGCTTGCCTACTTCGGCTCGAAGATCGTGCTGGAATCGATTCTCGGCCGGCACTGGGGCTAGCGGGCGTCCACGTCGAATTCTTTCGGAATCACGCATTGGCCAAGGTCCGCTGAATTGGACGAACCTCCTTTATCTCTCCTGCTCACCTTGCTGGCGTTGATCGCGGTTGCGCTCGCCGCCTACGCCGGCTACCGCGTGGGCGAACGCTCGGTGCGCAGTGCGAAGCAAACGCCGCGCGCCCGGCCGTCGGAGGATCAGCGCTCGCGACTCACCGACAAGCTCCTGGACCTCGAGACGATCAGCGTCAACGACATCATGATTCCCCGCAGCGAGATCGCGAGCATCGATCTCAGTGACGATTGGGACACCATTCTCGATGTGCTGCGATCCACGCCGCACACTCGCCTGCCCGTGTGCAGGGACAATATCGACAACATCATTGGCATGCTGCACATGAAGAAGGTCGCTCACGCACTGGCGCGCGGCGATTTATCGCGCGAACGGTTGCTGGCTCTTGCGAGCGAGCGCGAAGCCTATTTCGCACCAGAAGGCACCGCGCTCAGCGTCCAGCTCCTTAATTTTCAGCGCGACCGGCGCCGTATCGCGCTGGTCGTCGATGAGTACGGCGATATTCAGGGACTGGTCACGCTCGAAGACATCCTCGAGGAAATCGTCGGGGAATTCACCAGCGCGCCCGCAACGCTGCACAAGGACATTCATCGTGAGAACGACGGCGCGTATGTGATCAGCGGCTCGGTCAGCGCCCGTGTGCTCAACCGCACGCTCGGCTGGAGTCTGCCGACCAATGGACCACGCACGCTGAACGGAGTGATCCTCGAATATCTCGAGACGATTCCAGAGCCAGGCACGAGTCTCAGGCTGGGAGATCTGTCCATCGAGATTCTGCAGACGGGCGACAACAGCGTGCGGACTGCGCGCATTCGAGTGCTTGACGATGAGGCTGAGGCGCCTCGCTCAAAAGGCGTTGCCTAGCGCATCCGCGAGGCGTTCGACGCCGATCACGTCCAGTCCTTCGATCGCACGGCGCGGTTTGTTCGGCTCCGGGACGATCGCGCGTTTGAACCCATGTTTGGCCGCTTCGCGCAGACGCTCCTCGCCATAGGGCACCGGCCGTACTTCACCCGCAAGACCCAGTTCGCCGAAGCACACCAGTCGTTCACTGAGCGGCTGATCGCGCACGCTCGATACGGTCGCGAGCACCGCCGGCAGGTCCGCCGCGGTTTCAGAAATGCGGACACCGCCAACGACGTTCAGAAATACGTCGCGGCCTGCAGAGGACACGCCGCCATGTCGATGCAGGACCGCCAACAGCAACGCGAGGCGATTCGACTCGAGTCCGACTGCGACACGCCGCGGATTCATGCCCTGCGCCTCGTCGGTCAGCGCCTGAACTTCGATCAGCATCGGGCGACTGCCCTCACGCGCAACCATTACCGCACTGCCGGCGACCGGCTGGGCGTGATGCGACAGGAAAATCGCGGACGGATTTTTGACCTCCTTCAGACCTTGCTCGGTCATCGCAAATACGCCGACTTCGTTCGCGGCGCCGAAACGATTCTTCACCGCGCGCACCAGACGAAAACGGCTGCCCGCATCGCTCTCGAAATACAGCACGGTGTCGACCATGTGCTCGAGGATGCGCGGACCGGCGATCACGCCTTCCTTCGTCACATGCCCGATGATGAGCACCGAAACGCCCGATGACTTGGCGAAACGCACCAGCGCCGCCGCAGATTCGCGCACCTGTGAGGCAGAGCCCGGCGACGACTCCACGTTCGCGGCGAACATGGTCTGGATGGAATCGATGACCAGCACGCGCACACGCGCTTCCTGCGCGCGCTCGATAATGGTTTCGACTGAGGTCTCCGCGAGCAATTGCAGGCTGTCGCTGACGACGCCCAGGCGACGCGCGCTCAGTCCCACCTGGCGCAGCGACTCCTCTCCGGTGACATACAGCGTCGGCGTCGCGCGACTCAGTGTCTCGCTTGCCTGCAGCAACATGGTCGATTTACCGATACCCGGATCGCCGCCGAGCAAGGTGACGGAACCGAGCACCAGTCCACCGCCCAGTACGCGATCGAGTTCTTCCATGCCGGTCGCGATGCGCGGTTCATCGACCTGGGTCACTTGCGAGAGACGCTGCGGCTCGACGCTGCCGGCAGTGAGCGGCCGGCGTTCAGGCCTCCCCTTGGCAATCGTCATTCGCTTCAGCGTATCGCCTGCTCCACAGGCAGGACACAGCCCCTGCCATTGCAGGCTTTCATTGCCGCACTGGTCGCATACGAAAATCTCGCGGGTCTTGGCCATTGAAGAAGGACCTTGGGCGCAGGGCTTGGGACGCGGGCCAGAGTGGTTTTGCTGTGAGCCTGCGTCAAGCGAACTCTTCGTGAGAGAAGCCGCAGCAAAGCAAAGCGCTATCCGTCTCGGCCCCGCGCCCCGTCCCAAGTCCCAAGTCTGCTTCGCAGGTGTGACGGCGCCTGCAATTTGCGATGCAAGCCTTCGTCTATACTCGCGCCGACTTTTTACAGCGGTAGTCTCGTGGCGGCAAAACTGGCGCGATTTTCCTGGCTTCCCGGAGGGCTGGCGGCGGCTCTCGTCATCGCCGTCGGACGCCTGCTTTCGTCGACTTCCTACGCGCCCCTTGAACTCGCCTTGTACGACCGCGTACTGCGCTCGACGCATGTCAGCCCATCCCAGGAGATCGTCGTCGTCGCAATCGACGAGGCCAGCATCGCGAGACTCGGCGAGTGGCCGTGGCCGCGCGACGTGCACGCGGGGCTCCTCGATCAACTGCACTCTCAGGGCGCTGGAGTAGTCGCCTTCACCGCGCCGTTCGATACGTCGCAGCGCACCAGCGAATCGGAACGCGTTCGCGGTGCGCTCGCCCTCCTCGAATCATCCAACCTCGGAAACTCCGAACAGGCGCGGCAGCTGCGCCGCATGCTGGGCGAGTCGACTGCCGGCCGCGATCCCGATGCGCATGTAGCGCGGGCCATGGCCGCCCACGGCGACGTGATTGCGCCTGTGGAAGTGCGCGTTGGCGAAACCAGCCGGGAACCTCTGGATGCACCGCCGGGGTTGCGACCATTGGCGGATTCTGAATCGATTCGCACCGCGGTGAACGGGCGCATCGTACAGAAGCCGGGGACAGTGCTCGTCGATGCCGCGAGCGCAGTGGGCCACACGCTGCTGATGGGCGACGCCGATGGCGTCGTCCGGTCGGATCTCACCGCCGTGCGCATTGGCGATTCTCTGCTGCCTTCGCTTGCGAGCGTCATCGCTGCGCGAGCACTCGGTGTGACGTCGGAGAACCTCGCATTCGCCGATGGACGGCTGACGCTCGGCGATAACCTCTTTGCGCTTGACCCCGACCTGCGAGTACGCCCGCACTACTTTGCGCCGGCGCCGGCGAGCGCGTTTGTACAGCTTCCTTACTGGCAGGTAGCCGCAGGCGATGTTTCAAGCGGGCAGCTCCGCGACAAGATCGTTGTGATCGGATTCACCGATGGCAGTCTCGCCGCGGCTTCGGCCGTCAACACGCCGGGGGGTCGAAGTACGCCGGCGGTGATCACGATTGCAAGCACCGTATCGAGTCTGTTGACCGACGCCGTCTACGCGCGGCCCACGCTGGCTCTCGCGCTGGAATGGATCGCTGCGCTGGGCGTCATCGCGTTCGCCGCGGTTATTCTGCCGGGCGCAGGCATCGCGTTGGGCGCCCTCGCGACCGTGCTGATCATCGCGATACTCCTCGTCGGAGAAATCGGATTGCTCAGTTCCGCACAAATCTGGGCGCGCCTGATGCTGCCCTGCGTTGCAGTGCTTGCGGGCTACGGCCTGTATCTCGTCGGTGAAATGATCCGCCGCGCAAATATACGGAACGACGGCGCGCGCGAGCCAGCGGCGAATCTGCGCAATCTTGGCCAGACATTCCAGAAGCAAGGTCAGCTCGATCTCGCCTTCGAAACGTATCAACGCTGCCCGCTGGATGCGCCGACCATGGACCTGCTCTACCAGCTCGGACTCGATTTCGAGCGCAGACGACAGTTGCAAAAGGCGGCGGCGGTTTACAACCACATGGCCTCGCGCGATCCGAATTACCGCGATTTGCGCGCACGTCGCGGCCGCGTGCAGGGAGCGCCGCCCGCGCGTGAAGCGCCCGTGGCGGCGGCGAGATCCACTGCGCCTGCGGTTCCGCCGCGCGAGTCGGGCCGCATCGAAGTAGAAGATTTCGAACCGCGCGTTCCGGCACGCACCTCGTCACGCACGCTCGGCCGATACGAAATTGAGCGCGAACTTGGCAAGGGCGCAATGGGCATCGTCTACCTGGGACGCGACCCGAAGATCAATCGGGTGGTCGCAATCAAGGCGATTCCTCTGGCGGAAGAATTCGAAGAAGGTGATCTGGCCGAAGCGCGAGCGCGCTTCTTTCGCGAGGCCGAAATGGCCGGACGGCTCAACCATCCTGCGATCGTGACGGTCTACGACGCCGGCGAAGATCAGGGTTTGGCGTACATCGCCATGGAGTATCTGCGCGGTCAGCACTTGAGTCATTTCACGGACCCAAGTCGCCTTTTGCGGCCGGAAAACGTGATCCTGCTCGTCGCTCGGGTCGCCGAGGCGCTCCACTATGCGCATCGCCAGAACGTGGTTCATCGCGATATCAAACCGGCTAATATAATGTTCGATCCCGACACGGATGAGTTGAAGATCACGGACTTCGGGATTGCACGCCTGACCGATACAAGCCGAACGAAAACCGGAATTGTCCTGGGCACACCGTCATTCATGTCGCCGGAACAGCTGGAAGGCCGCACCCTGGACGGCCGCTCGGATCAGTTCGCGCTGGGCGTGAGTCTCTTTCAGTTGCTGTGCGGGCAGCTTCCGTTCCGCGCCGAATCCATGCCAAGGCTCATGCACAAGATTGCGACGGAGCCGCACGCCTCGGTGCGTGTGATCCGCCCGGAACTGCCGGAAGCCATCGATGCGGTCATCGACCGTGCGCTGTCGAAACCCGCCGATGATCGGTATGCGAACTGCGGCGAGTTCGCGGCCGCGCTGCGCGGCTGCGCGAGTTCGATCGAACGGCCGCGTGCGGCAGAATCCGCTCACGAATGGCTCATCCCGTGAGAGATCCCGACTTCAACTGCGCATCGCTGCGGAGCGCGTCGTGATGCGCGGAAAAATTCGCTCGGTGGGCTTGAGCGACGTCGGTCGCGTCCGTGAGCACAACGAGGACACGATCGGCGTCGATGCGGACATCGGCCTGTTCGTTCTCGCCGACGGCATGGGCGGCTACAACGCCGGAGAAGTGGCCAGCGGCATCGCAGTGAAGACGGTCATGAGTCTCGTAAAGGAAGCCGTCGAGCATCAGGACATGAGCTCCGCCGATCCGGAATCGACTCTGGCGCGCCCAAGCATCGTGCTCCGCGACGCCATCGCCCGAGCCAACAAGATCATCTATCAGACAGCCAAGACTCAGCCCCAATGCGAGGGCATGGGCACGACGATCGTGGCGTGTCTGTTTTTCGACAATAAGGTCGCGATCGCACATGTCGGCGATTCACGGATGTACCGACTCCGCGCGAATCGCTTCGAGCAGATGACCATGGATCACTCGCTGCTGCAGGAACTCGTCGATCGCGGCTTCTATTCCCAGGCCGAGGCGCAGCGGGCCACGAACAAGAACTATGTGACACGCGCGCTCGGCGTCGAGCCGACCGTCGATGTCGAAGTCCATGAGCAGCCGGTGCAGAAGGGTGACTTCTTCGCGCTGTGTTCCGACGGTCTCTCGGACATGGTCGAGGACGACGACATCCACTTAACTATGAGCACCTTTAGTGCTAGTCTTGAAACGGTCGCTAAGCAATTGATTCAGTTATCGAACGATAACGGCGGACGAGACAACGTGTCGATTATTCTTGCGCAAGTTGTCGACTCGTTCGCAGCAAAGACGGGCGTGGTTGACAGAATCTTGCGCTGGTTCGGCTAGGTCGATGAAACGGGGACGAGGCATATGGCGCGGTTGATCCTTAGCCTGGATGGTCAGGTGCTGGCCGAGTACAACATGAACAAGGAGCGTTACACGGTCGGCCGTCTCCCGGACAACGACATTCGCATCGATAACCCGGCAGTGAGTGGTCACCACTCGCTCGTCATCAATATTCTCAACGATTCATTTCTCGAAGATCTCAACAGCACCAACGGCACGTACGTCAACGGCAAGCTGATCAAGAAGCATGCCCTGCAGCACGGCGATGTCGTAACGGTCGGTCATCACCAGCTGCGCTTCGCCGATACGCAGAGCGCCGATTCCGAGCCGGACGAATTCGAGAAGACGATGGTGATCACCCCGGGTTCCGCCGTGGCGGCGGCGGCGGCGAAAAAGGCATCCGCTATCGCGCCGGCGCCCGCGCCGAAACCTGCCTCCAGCGGATCGACGACTTCGGTGCGCGCCGTGCCGACGAGCGCGACCGGCGAACACCCCGTTGCGTTGCCGAAAGCAAAGTTGCAGGTCCTGAGCGGCGCCTTCGCGGGCCGCGAACTGGAGCTCAATAAAGCGCTGACGACGTTGGGTCGTCCGGGCGTGCAGGTTGCTGCGATCACACGACGCGCCGATGGCTACTTCATCGTCCACGTCGACAGCGGCAAGCCCAATGACTATCCGCTGGTGAACGGAGCCGCCATTGGGGAGCAAGCCCGCAAGCTGCAGGACAATGACGTCATCCTGCTTGCCGGCGTGAAGATGGGATTCTTTGAGGGCTGAAGAACTGGTGAGTGGTGAATCGTGAGTAGTGAGTCG
>JBOHZJ010000410.1:0-11148 GCA_050738395.1 Steroidobacter sp. | reverse complement strand
CGATCATTGTGCTCCACCGTGAGCACTGCTTCGCCCTGCGCGTCTTCACCGCCCGAGACGCTGTGAATCTCGAACTTGCGGATCTGAACGTGTGCGCCGGTAGCCGCATCGATGGCCTTCGCGATGGCGTCGAAAGGTCCATCCGCGGCCATCTGCTGATCGACGAGGCGCCCATCGGTATGGGCGAGCCTCAAGGTGACCGACGCCGCTCGACCCGAATCGGTCTCGACATGCAGCATCTGCAGCTTCCACGGACCGTCGCCCTCGTGCTCCGCGCGCATAACGAGCGCTTCGATGTCGCCGTCGAACAATTCCTTCTTCCTGTCCGCCAGCGTCTTGAATTCCTCGAACAGTCGGTTGAGCTCGAGCTCATCGACGTCGAATCCGAGTTCCTTTACGCGCTCGCGAAACGCATGGCGGCCGCTGTGCTTTCCGAGTACGAGGTTGGTGCGCGAGAGACCGACATCCTGCGGCCGCATGATTTCGTACGTCGAGTGATGACGCAGCATGCCGTGCTGATGGATGCCTGACTCATGCGCAAAGGCATTTTCGCCGATGATCGCCTTGTTGCGCGGGATCGGCATACCCGTGATCTGGGAAACCAGACGACTCGTGGGGTACAGACGCGTGGTGTGAATGCCGGTGGCGACGCCGAAGACGCTTTCACGCGTCTTGATGGCCATCGCGATCTCTTCGAGCGAGCAGTTGCCGGCGCGTTCGCCGATGCCGTTGATCGTGCATTCGATCTGTCGTGCGCCCGCACGCACCGCGGCGAGGCTGTTCGCCACCGCCATGCCAAGGTCATCGTGACAATGCACTGACAGCGTCACTCCATCGATGCCGCGCACATTGCGCTTCAGGTACGCGAACACCTCGTGGAATTCCTGCGGCACGGTGTAACCCACCGTGTCCGGAATGTTGATCGTCGTCGCACCGGCCTCAATGGCCGCCTCGACGACTTGCGCCAGAAACTCGAGTTCGGTCCGCGATGCATCTTCTGGCGAGAACTCGATGTCTTCACACAGGCTGCGCGCAAACTTCACGCCTTCAACAGCGGTGCGGATGATTTCATCTTTCGCCATGTTGAGCTTGTACTCGCGATGAATCGCGCTCGTGGCGAGAAAGACATGAATGCGCGCGCGCGGCGCAACCCGCAGCGCCTTCCAGGCTTGCTCGATATCTTCGCGGTTGCAGCGCGCGAGGCCCGCGATGATGGGGCCATGTACTTCACGGGCGATCAAGTTGACGGCTTCCCAGTCGCCGCGCGAGGCGATCGGGAAGCCCGCTTCAATGATGTCCACGCCCAGCTCGGCGAGCGCCTTCGCCACTCGCAGCTTTTCGGGCTGCGTCATGCTGCAACCCGGCGATTGCTCGCCGTCGCGCAGCGTCGTGTCGAAAATCAGAACGCGATTCGGGTTAGGCGCGGACATCGAATTCTTCGCGTCCTTATGCGAGGCCTTCCTGCAGCCACGGCATGCGATCGCGCAACCTGACGCCGACCTTCTCGATCTTGTGCTTCATGTCCTTGTTCATGAGCTCGTTGTATTTCTTGCGGCCGCGCTTGTTTTCGCTGATCCACTGACGCGCGAACTTGCCCTGCTGGATTTCCTTCAGGATCTTCTTCATCTCGCGCTTGGTTCCCGCGTTCACGATCCGCGGCCCGCGAGTGAGGTCGCCGTACTTTGCGGTCTCGCTGATGAATCGATGCATTTTCGACAGACCGCCTTCGTGCAGCAGGTCGACGATGAGCTTCAGCTCGTGCAGGCATTCGTAGTAAGCAACTTCGGGCTGGTAGCCGGCCTCGACGAGCGTTTCGAAACCCTTGAGTACGAGTTCCGTCGTGCCGCCGCACAGCACGGCCTGCTCGCCGAACAGATCCGTTTCCGTCTCCTCTGCGAACGTCGTCTTCAGCACGCCGCCGCGCGTGCCGCCGATACCGTGTGCGTAGGCGAGGGCGTTATCCTTCGCCTTGCGGGTCGCGTTCTGGTAGATCGCGATCAGGCATGGCACGCCGCGACCCTGCTGATACTGCCGACGCACGAGATCGCCGGGACCCTTCGGCGCGATCAGCACCACGTCGAGATCCTTGCGCGGCTTGATCTGCTTGAAATGAATGTTGAAGCCGTGCGCGAACAGAATCGTCGCGCCCTTGCTCACGCCGCCAATGACTTCCTTATATAAGTCCTTCTGAGTCAGATCCGGAGTCAGAAAGGCGATGAGTCCTGCGCCCTTTACAGCTTCCGTCGGTTCGGCGACCAGCAAGCCGTCTTTCTTCGCCTTTGCCCAACTCGCACCGCTCCTGCGCACGCCCACGGTGACGTCAAAGCCGCTGTCTTTTAGATTCAGCGCATGCGCGCGGCCCTGGCTGCCGTAGCCGAGGATGGCGATGCGTGCGCCCTTGAGGGCTTTCTTGTTGACGTCCTTCTGCGAGTAGATCTGCATGTGCGCTCCTGGAAGCGTGTTGAAATGCCGCGTTGAAAACGAGAAACCCCGCCTCGGTCCTGCCGGTGCGGGGTTCGTATGACGAAATCTTTGCCCTCTTCCGACGTGTCAGACGTCGATCCCGTACCCGGCTCTGGCGCCACGTCCGATACAAACGCAGGCGGCGGTCTCGTATGCAGCGGGTGCAAACGGCGGTTAGAGGAGGGCGAGGCAGTCTGAAAAATCAGGCGGATAGCATCATATGGCCTCGGAGGTTGTCAACCCCTTGCATACAATCCGGGAGGCTCCGTATCGGTGAGTTGTTCTGATTCGGAAACGCAGACGCCGCCCCGCGGCTGCGCAGCGCGACAAGAGTCCTGACCTGTTTCCTGATCGACGCTCGCGTTACGCTGCAAGTCTTCGCGCTCACTCACGTCCTCAATCCAGATGACCGCCACCGACGATCACGCCGGCTCGATCCCGATCCATCTCGTCTACGAGGACGACCTCGAAGCGTGGCGCAACTCGCAACCCGAAACGTCGCGCAACTGGGCCGCCGCCAACACCTTCAAGGCGGAGCGCAACAAGCTGCTGGTAATCCCCGGCGTGCAAGGGAAGCCCGCCTGCGCCGCGCTTGGCATGGGGCGACGCAACATGCGCGAAGAATTCAGTTGCTGGTCGGCTGCCGGTCTGCCCGATCGCTTACCCGAGGGTCGCTACCACCTTGCCGACGCACTGCAAGCCGCGGCGGCCACGCAGTTTGCGTTCGGCTGGGCGTATGGGCAGTACAAATTCGAACGGTATCGGCACAACGCCGCGTCGCGATCGGTGCAACTGCGGCTGCCGGAAGGTGCGGACTCAGCAGAGATCGAACGGCTGAGGAGTGCAACGAGCCTGGCGCGCGATCTCATCAATACGCCGGCGAATGACATGTCGCCGGAGGCGCTCGCGCACGCAGCGATCGATGTCGCGCGTCGCTGTGGTGCGCGACACCGCGTAGTCATCGGCGAGGATCTGCTGAAAGAAAGATTTCACGCGATTCACGCCGTCGGTCGGGCAGCGGCGGTTGCGCCGCGTCTGGTCGACATCGAGTGGGGCGACGCGCAGCATCCCCGGGTAACGCTCGTCGGCAAGGGTGTGTGCTTCGACAGCGGCGGACTCGATATCAAGCCGGGCGCCTCGATGCTGCTCATGAAAAAAGACATGGGCGGCGCGGCGGTCGCGCTTGCGCTCGCGCAGCTCGTGATGGACGCGAAGCTGCCGGTGCGTTTGCGCCTCATTCTGCCGGTCGTCGAAAATGCAATCTCATCGAATGCGTTCCGCCCAGGAGACGTGCTCGGCACCCGCAAAGGACTGACGGTCGAAGTTGGCAATACCGATGCCGAGGGCCGACTGATCCTGTGCGATGCGCTCGCGCTGGCGGATGAAGACAAACCTGATCTTTTGATCGATATGGCGACACTGACGGGCGCTGCGCGGGTCGCGCTGGGCCCTGAATTGCCGGCGCTGTTCAGCACCGACGATGGCGTCGCCGAAGAAGTGATGCGGATCGGAATCGCACAATCCGATCCCGTCTGGCGTTTGCCGCTGTGGACCAGCTATGACGAGGACTTGTCGAGCAAAATTGCTGATCTCAATAATGTTTCGAGTTCGGGATTCTCGGGCGCTATTTTCGGTGCACTGTTCTTGCGACGCTTTGTCGTGGATGCGCGTATCTGGATGCATCTGGATCTCTATGGATGGAATGGCAAGGAGCGGCCGGGTCGACCGGTCGGCGCCGAGCCACAGACTGTTCGCGCGCTATATGCATTCCTCAAGCAACGCTATGGTCGATGACTTTGGGCGCTGATCGGCTTCCTGCATGTCAGTGACCCAACCGGCCGCGGGCGAACCCGAGTCGCTCGCAGGGCGCGACCTCGTCCTGCTCATTGGAATGAACCTCATCTGGGGGCTGAATCTGATCGCCTCCAAAATCGGTGTGGAGGAGTTCCCGCCGATTTTCTTCACAGCGATGCGCTTTGGGTCGGTGGCTGTGTTCCTCCTGCCAATGCTGAGAATTCATCGCGGGCAGATGTCCTATCTGCTGGCCGCCGCTATGCTCACGGGACCGGCGTCCTTCGCGTTGCTCTTCACCGGGCTGTTTCTGGCCGAGGACGCCTCGACGGTTGCGATCGCCAGTCAGATGGGCGTGCCATTTTCGACCTTGTTGTCCATCTGGCTGCTCGGTGAAACGATTCGCTGGCGACGCACGTTAGGCATTTCGCTCGCCTTCGCCGGCATGGTCGTCATCAGTTTCGACCCGCGCGTGTTCGCATACTGGGAAGGGTTGGCGCTTGTCGTGGTTTCGTGTTTCGTCGCGTCGCTCGGCCTCATCTTCGTCAAGCGCCTGAAGGGCATTCGTCCACTCGAACTGCAGGCCTGGATTGCAGGCGTGGGCGGACCGGTGTTGCTGCTGTTGAGTCTGACGCTCGAGTCGGGCCAGTGGGAATCGGCGCAGCAGGCCACGTGGGAAGGGTGGGCGGCGCTTGCGTTCACCGCGGTGATGTCGAGTCTCATCGCGCACACGGCCTGGTACTACCTCGTGGGCCGCTATCCAGTGACGAGCCTCTCGCCGCTCACTCTGCTGTCGCCGCTGTTCGGCATATTCTTCGGCGTCACGCTGCTCGACGATCACCTCTCTCCGCGCATGCTCCTGGGCGGCGTCATCACGCTGATCGGCGTGTTCATTGTCGTGATGCGCGAGAAGCGCCTGGTCGACACGGGGACTTGAGGGCGCGAGCTAGTGCGGTGTCCAGGATTACTTCCCAATTCCCGTTCGCGTTGAGCACGTCGAAACGATCTCGTTCCGCTGTTTGCGGGGAAGACCCTTCGATAAATTCAGGGCGAACGGAGCTTGTGCACCTTATCTACGGCTCGCCACATTAGCCTCCGGTAGCTTCGCCTCGCATAAAGCGCTGCACTTCATCCTGAGCAACGGCCTTCGCCGCGCCCGGCGCAAGTTCCGCGAGCGTCCACGGACCGACGGCCCACCGAATCAATCGCAGCGTCGGCAATCCCACCGCCGCAGTCATGCGGCGCACCTGGCGATTGCGGCCTTCGCGAATCGCGAGCTGCACCCAGTTCGTCGGAATCAGCTTTCGAAAGCGGATCGGCGGTTGCCGCGGCCAGAGCCAGGAAGGCTCCGGAACACATTCCGCTTCGGCAGGCAGCGTAGGTCCGTCGCTGAGCATCACCCCTTCACGTAGTCGAGTGAGTGCGGCGTCAGTAACTTCACCTTCCACCTGCACGAAGTAGATCTTCACGACCTTCCATCGCGGGTCGGCGAGCCGTGTCTGCAGCACGCCTGAATCGGTTAGCAACACCAGACCTTCGCTGTCGTAATCGAGCCGGCCCGCCGGACGCATCCGCGGTGCACTCAGAAAATCGCTCAGGTTCGTCTTGCCATCCGAGCTGGTGAACTGAGTCAGTACGCGAAATGGCTTGTTGAACAGCAACAGCGAGGGAATGCTCATGCGCGCGGCTATTCGTCCGATTCGATGTGTTCGGCTGTGCTGCTCACGAGATCGATGAAGCGTTGCACGGCCGCGGCGTTCTCGCCGCGACGACACGCAAGAATCAGCGGCGCCGTCAGGTGCTCACTGTCGGTAAGACGTCGATAGACGACGCCGTCCATCTGCAATCGACGCAGGGATTCCGGCACGACGGATACGCCAAGTCCCGCAGCAACGAGATTCAAGGTGGAAATGATGCGCGGCGCCTCCTGACCGACGCGCGGACTGAAGCCTGCACTGCGACACGCTGTGATGATCGTGTCGTAGAGGCCTGGGCCGCCCGGGCGCTTGTAGAGAATGAACGTTTCATTCGCAAGGTCGGAGAGCGGCAGAGACGCCAACTTCTTGTTTGCGCCTTTCGCGCGAGGATGCCCGCTCGGCATTGCTACCAGCATTCGCTCCTCGAGCAGAGGCCGCACCGTAAGGCCCACGACGTCTGCGACGGGCGAGCGAATGAACGCCGCATCGATTTCTTCATTGCGCAGGGCCTGTACGAGTTCACTGCTGCCGCTTTCCTCCAGGATCAGTGACACGAGCGGCGTCATCTCACGGAAAGCGCGAATGACGCGAGGCACGAACGGATGAAACGGCGCCGAGCTCGTAAAGCCGACGACGACGCGGCCTTGCTCGCCGCGCGCCGTCCGGCGCGTGGTCGCCATGGCCCGATCGACCTGATCGAGGATCACACGCACTCGCTCGAGAAAAGCGGCGCCCGCGTCCGTCAGCTCGACGCCGCGCGGCTTGCGGCGAAAGAGCTGTACGCCCAGTTCTTTCTCGAGCGCGCGGATCTGCAGGCTCAGCGGAGGTTGGTGGATGCCGAGCCGCGCGGCAGCCCGGGTCATGTGTTTTTCCTCGGCGACGGCCATGAAGTAGCGCAGGTGACGCAGTTCCATCTGCCATATCTATCAAATATCGATTGCCAACTCACCATATATTTTACCCGCAGCTCGCAAAGGGCTATGGTTCTTTCCAGCCGCTGACCGGAGCTGATGCCTTGTGTCGGGCGTTATTTGGCGGCAGGCAGCGGCGATACCTCGAGCAACGTCGAATAAGCGCGTCCGCTGCAGACGCGCGCAGGGGAGCATTTCACGATGGCGACGAACCCAGCACAGAGCCAGCCTGCCGGTCTCGAGATCCGCGGGCCTCTGCAACCAGGATATGACACTGTTCTGACCCCGGCGGCGATGGAGTTTGTCGTCGACCTCTCGCGGCGCTATGGCGATCGAATCGCCGCACTGCTCGCCGCTCGCGCCGAACGTCAGCGCGAACTGGACGCTGGAACGCTCCCGGATTTTCTGCCGCAGACGAAAGAGATCCGCGACTCCGAGTGGCGCGTTACGACGATTCCCGCCGACCTTCAGGATCGCCGCGTCGAAATCACCGGTCCGACCGATCGCAAAATGGTCATCAACGCGCTCAACTCCGGCGCGAAGGTGTTCATGGCCGATTGCGAAGATTCGCTCACACCGACCTGGGACAACGTCGTGCAGGGGCAGATCAATCTGCGTGACGCCGTCAATCGCACGATCAGCTTCAGCAACCCGGATGGCAAGCAGTACCGGCTCAATCCGCAGATCGCGACCCTCCTGGTGCGTCCGCGCGGCTGGCATCTCTACGAAAAGCACATTTATGTCGACGGCAAGCAGGCGCCGGGCGCCTTCGTCGATTTCGGTCTGTACCTGTTCCACAACCATGCAGCGCTCAAGCAGCGCGGCACGGGTCCTTACTTTTACCTGCCCAAGCTCGAGAGCCATGTCGAAGCGCGTCTGTGGGCGGATGTCTTCAGGTACTCGGAGCAGAAGCTCGGCATCGCGCCGCAGTCGATCAAGGTCACGGTATTGATCGAAACGATTCTCGCGTCCTTCGAGATGGACGAGATCCTGTTCGAACTGAAGGACTACATCGTCGGCCTGAACTGCGGCCGCTGGGATTACATCTTCAGCTTCATCAAGAAATTCAGCCGCCGGCCGGATTTCGTGCTGCCCGATCGTCAGCAGGTAACGATGACGACGCACTTCCTGCGCTCGTACTCGAAGCTGTTGATCAGGACCTGTCACCGGCGCGGCGCGTTCGCGATGGGCGGCATGGCGCCGCAGATTCCGATCAAGAACGATCCGAAGGCGAATGACGAAGCGCTCGGCAAAGTACGCGCCGACAAGGAGCGCGAGGCCGGCGATGGCCACGATGGCACCTGGGTGGCGCATCCAGGTCTCGTGCCGATCGCGTTGGAAGTATTCGACCGCGTGATGCCGACGCCGAATCAGCTCAACAAAATTCCCGATGTGCAGGTCACCGCGAAGGATCTGCTCGCCATCCCGCAGGGCGCGATCACAGAAGTCGGACTGCGCGCCAATGTGAGCGTGTCAGTCCAGTACATGGCCGCATGGCTGAACGGTCTGGGCTGCGTGCCCATCAACAATCTGATGGAAGACGCGGCGACCGCGGAAATCTCACGCGCGCAGATCTGGCAATGGATCAGGCATCCGGGCGGCAAGCTTGAGGATGGCCGCAAGGTGACCGCCGAACTGTTCCGTACGATCACGCGCGAAGAGCTCGACAAGCTCAAGGCTCAGGTGGGCGAGGAGGCCTACGTGAGCGGCAAGTACCAACACGCCGCCGAGCTGATCGACAAGATCACGACCGCTGCCGAGTTTGAAACGTTCATTACGTTGCCCGCGTATCGGGAAATCAATTGAGGAAGTGAGTGGTGAATCGTGAGTCGTGAGTAGCAGGAAAACTGCGATCCAGACTGACGACTCACGGCTCACAACTCACGACTCACTCCGTCACTTCAGAGGACCTTCTCATGACTAGCCCCGCTGCTGAGCAGCTTCGCAAAGACTGGCAGACCAATCCGCGCTGGAAGGGCGTCGAGCGGCCGTATTCCGCTGACGACGTCGTGCGTCTGCGCGGTTCGGTGCACATCGAATACTCGCTGGCGCGTCTCGGCGCCGAGAAGCTGTGGACGTATATGCACGAGAAGCCGTTCGTGAATGCGCTCGGCGCGCTGACCGGCAACCAGGCGATGCAGCAGGTCAAGGCCGGTCTCGATGCGATTTACCTCTCGGGCTGGCAAGTCGCAGGGGATGCGAATCTGGCCGGCGAAATGTATCCCGACCAGTCTCTGTATCCCGCGAACTCAGTGCCGGCGGTCGTTCGTCGCATCAACAACACGTTGTTGCGCGCCGATCAGATCTACACGGCGGAAGGGGACAAGTCGGTCGACTGGCTGAAGCCGATCGTTGCCGACGCGGAAGCCGGCTTTGGCGGCGTGCTGAACGCCTTCGAACTGATGAAGGGAATGATCGAGGCGGGCGCTGCCGGCGTGCACTTTGAGGATCAACTGTCCTCCGCCAAGAAGTGCGGCCACATGGGCGGCAAGGTGCTCGTGCCGACATCCGAAGCGATC
This sequence comes from Steroidobacter sp., assembly GCA_050738395.1. Classification (GTDB taxonomy): domain Bacteria; phylum Pseudomonadota; class Gammaproteobacteria; order Steroidobacterales; family Steroidobacteraceae; genus Steroidobacter. Next base: position 1,767 of record JBOHZJ010000410.1, on the reverse strand, counting down.
AGCAAACTCGCGGCTGCGCGTCTGGCGGCTGATACCTGCGGCGTACCGACCGTGCTGGTCGCGCGTACCGATGCGGAATCGGCAAACCTCCTGACCTCGGATGTCGACGAGCGCGATCGTTCATTCATCCAGTCGAAGGACCGCACCAGCGAAGGTTTCTTCTATGTGAACGCAGGCCTCGATCAGGCGATCGCGCGCGGCCTGGCCTATGCGCCGTACGCCGACCTGATCTGGTGCGAAACCGGCAAGCCGGACCTCGCTGAAGCGAAGCACTTCGCCGAAGCGATTCACAAGCAGTTCCCCGGCAAGCTCCTGTCGTACAACTGCTCCCCGTCATTCAACTGGAAGAAGAAGCTCGACGACGCCACGATCGCAAAATTCCAGCGCGAACTCGGCGCGATGGGTTACAAATTTCAGTTCATCACGCTGGCCGGCTTCCACGCACTCAACTACTCGATGTTCGAACTCGCCCGCGGCTACAAGAGCTCGCAGATGAGCGCGTACGTCGAGCTGCAGGAACGCGAATTCGCCGCCGAGAAAAATGGCTACACGGCGACGAAGCACCAGCGCGAAGTCGGCGCGGGCTATTTCGACGCGGTGACGCAGACGGTGACCGGCGGCCAGTCCTCAGTCACGGCCATGAAAGGCTCGACGGAAGAAGAGCAGTTTCATAAGGCGCACGGCTGAAAGGAAGCCACTAGCTGCTAGCCAGAGAGCGGCCCGACGAGAAATCGTCGGGCCGTTTTCGTTTGCGCCGCCGCGACGCAAACGCGTTTCTCACCTCTCCTACAGGAGAGGTCGCGCGTCCGCGCGGGTGAGGTGTGCGCGACCGCGCTCCGACCAACTGCTAACCACCCACCCCCAGCCGCTGACAGCTTCCTGCTCCTAGTACACTGCGCGCATGCCGAAGAGATCGACCACTCTGGCCCACGCCGCCAGCCACGAACCGCAAAGCTTCGCCGACGGGCTCTGGCCTTCCGACGGCCAAGTATTCGAGCGCACCTGTACCGATTGTCCGCGGCTGGCGGCGTTTCTCGCAGAGGGTCGTGAGAAGTATCCCGACTACTACTGTGCGCCCGTCGCGCCGTTTGGCGATCCGAAAGCGCGCCTGATCCTCGTGGGCCTGGCGCCCGGCTTTCACGGTGCGAACGCGACGGGGCGTGCATTTACCGGCGATCACGCTGGTCTGATTCTGTATCGCACGCTGCATCGATTCGGCTTCGCAACCAAATCTGAATCCATCGCGCGTGGCGACGGCTTGCAGCTCGTCGACTGCCGGATCACCAACTCAGTGAAGTGCGTTCCACCGCAGAACAAGCCGACGCCGATGGAGATCCGCACCTGCAACAAATATATCGCGGCTGAATTTCAGCAGCTTCCACCGAACGTCCTGCTGCTCGCGCTCGGCTCCATCGCTCACAACGCCGCGCTGCGCGCGCTCAAGCTGCCGCCGTCCGCGTACAAGTTCGCGCACGCGGCGGAGTACGCGCTCCCCGGCGGTCAGACGCTGCTCGATTCCTATCACTGCAGCCGCTACAACACTCAGACGCGTCGCCTCACGGAGGAAATGTTCGAAGCAGTGTTCGCGCGAGCGAAGGAGATTTTGGGAAAGGGATGATCAGGCGCTTCCCATTCTTTCACCTCTTCTTCACCTCTCCCTTGGGGAGAGGTCGCACGAAGTGCGGGTGAGCAACTGTGTTTGAAGTCAAGCTGTGACGTGCAGGCTTTCGTTCCAAGCTGCGTTGTCGCGAACCATGGCGTTCAGGA
>JBOHZJ010000409.1:0-18812 GCA_050738395.1 Steroidobacter sp. | reverse complement strand
ACTATGCGCCTCAAACGATCGTCGAAAATATCTCGCTGTGGCGAACCCTCGTAACGATGCTCATTGCTCGGCCAGGCCCCCCGTGCGCTGCCTTGCAGCCAGGCGAGCTTGCCGGATCGACCGCATCAAAGAATGTGTTCCGCGCCGCGCGGGAACAGGTTTAGGGGAATGCCGTAGCCGCCGGACGGCGGAGGGACTAGCGACTAGCGATTAGCGATCAGCCGGAAGGGAGGTTCTTTCCGGCCCTTATCGCTAGTCGCTAGTCGCTCATCGCTGCGGCCGCTCGCGCTAGCGCGCCAGCCAGCCGCCGTCCACCGGCAGAATCGTCCCATGAATATAGTCGGACGCCGCCGAAGCGAGGAACACTGCCGCGCCGCCGAGATCCGCCGGCGTTCCCCAGCGGCCTGCGGGAATCCGACCGAGGATGTCGCGATTGCGCTGTTCGTCCGCGCGCAGGGCGGTGGTGTTGTTCGTCTCGAAGTAGCCCGGGGCGATCGCGTTCACGTTGATGCCGCGCGCGGCCCATTCATTCGCGAGCAGGCGCGTGAGGCCCGCCAGGCCGCTCTTGCTCGCCGTATATGACGCGGTGCGAATGCCGCCCTGAAACGACAGCATTGACGCGATATTGATGATCTTGCCGCCCCTGCCCGCCTTGACCAGCGATTGCGCGACCGCCTGCGCGAGGAAGAACGGCGTCTTGAGATTCACATCGAGCGCCGAGTCCCATTCCTCCTCCGTGAATACGAGCGCGTCGTTGCGACGAATGACGCCCGCGTTGTTGACGAGGATATCGACGCGCCCGGCGATATCGATCGCCTGTGCGACGATGCCTCCCGCTTCGTGGCTGCGTTCAAGGTCCGCGTAGATCGAATGAAACTTGCGCCCCGCTGCGACGACGCCGCGCTCGGTATCGGCGCTGGCTGAGCGGCAGACGCCGACGATGTCGGCTCCCGCAGCGGCGAACGCTACGGCGATGCCCTGTCCCAGCCCGGTGTTCGCGCCCGTGATGAGGGCGACCTTGCCTGCGAGCGAGAACGCCGGGAATGACGGCGTGGCGAGTTCGGACATGGAATGTTGGCTCATGGACATCACTTCAATTGACAGATGTCGAGTACGTTCATGTCGGTGTAGTCGAGATTCTCACCGCCCATCGCCCAGATAAAGCTGTAATTGCGCGTGCCGGCGCCCATGTGAATCGACCAGGGAGGCGACATCACCGCTTCTTCATTGCGAATCACCAGGCTGCGCGTCTCATCCGGCTCGCCCATGAAGTGCATGACGCGCTGCTCGCCTTCGCCTTCGAGATCGAAATAGAAGTACACCTCGGAGCGACGGTCATGCAGATGCGGCGGCATGGTGTTCCACACGCTGCCCGGCTTCAGGACCGTGAGTCCCAGCAATAACTGCGCGGACTGGCAGGTCGCCGGCACGATGTACTGATAGATCGTGCGCTCGTTCGACGTCTCGAGGGCGCCGCGGGCAAGCGGCACGGCCTTGTCGAGGGAAATCTGCACGGGCTCGAAGCGTGCGTGCGCCGGCGTCGAGACCAGATAGAACTTTGCGGCTTGTCCTGCTGCGCGCGATTCAAAGCTCACGTCCTTCGTCCCCATCGGCGCGTAGAGCCCATCCTTTGGCGCGAGATCAAAGGTACGACCATCGAGCGTCACGCGACCTGGCGTCGCGCCGACGTTGATGATTCCGAGTTCCCGGCGTTCCAGGAAGGGCTTGCCCGCGGCGGACGCCGGTTCGCGCTGGTCCGGCAACCGCAGCGTCCTGTTCACGGCCATCGCGCCGCCGATGATGAAGCGCTCGTAGTGCGCGTAGTTGAGCGCGATCGCATCCGTACTGAACAATCCTTCGACCAGATAACGGTCGCGCAACTGCTGGTTGCTGGCGCCGGCCATCATGTCGGGATGGGTTGCGTGATAGGTCTTCTTGAACACGATGGGTCTCTGCTGTTGAAAGAGCTCGCCGAACGAGGTCTGGGTTAATGCTGCACTGCATCGCGATCCGTTGTCGCGGCCTGTCTCGGCATGGTAACCGGTGTCATGGCTGTGGCCAAGTCACCCGAACGGTTGCCCCAGCGGCGCGCCGTTTCCCGTCACTTCGAGGGTCGGCCCGAGGATTCTCTGACGACGAGATGCGGGAAGAACGTCGTCGCGGCGATGACTGGCCCTTCGGCGAGGCCGGCGATCTTGGCGGTGAGTTTCTCAGCGGCGAGTCGCCCCATGTCGCGGATCGGCTGGCGCATCGTGGTCAGCGACGGGCACAGCCTCGAGGCGAGTGGACTGTCGTCGAATCCGATGACGGTCAGGTCATCCGGGATCGTCACGCCGCGCAGATACGCCGTGCGGTAGACCCCCGCCGCCGTCTCGTCGTTGCCTGCAAAGATCGCGGTAGGGCGCGGCGAGCGCGACAGCAGAAGTTCGGCGCAGGCAGCGCCGGATTCGAACGTGTACTGACCTTCGGCGACATAGTGCGGCGATAGCGTGAGACCGCGATCGGCGAGCGCGTTCGAGAATCCTTCGAGACGTTCGATCGACGAGCGATACGTGGGCGGGCCGACGATCATCGCGATGCGTGTGTGCCCGAGCTTGGCAAGATGCTCGGCGACTTCAGCAGCGGACTGCCGGTCCATGGACATGATCAGATTCTTGGGATCATCGAGCGCCGCCGAGATCACGCGTACGTACGGACACTGCATGTTTCGCAGCATTTCGGCGAGCACGTTATTTTCGGAGACGGGCGGCAACAGCATGACGCCATCGAGTTTCTGGCGGGTTACGAAGCGACGGATGTCGCTCAGAAATTCCTCGCTGTTGCGATCGCAGGGATGCACGACGAGCTCGTATCCCATGCGGCGCAATGCACCGAGCGCGCCTTCCTGGAAGTTGATGACGTACGGCGCGTTCGGGTTGTCGTAGATCAGCCCGACCAGAAACGAACGTCGGAACGCGAGCGCCCTGGCCTGCGGATCGGGCGTGAAGCCGACCTGTTTGATGATCTCCGCGATGCGCGCGCGGGTCTCTTCGCGTACGAACGGCGATTCGTTGATGACTCGCGAGACGGTCTTCTTCGAGACGTTCGCGAGGCGCGCAATATCGTTGATCGTGTGCTTGCGCTCGGCCTCGACGTCAGCAGTCGCTATCGACGATGACGACAATATGCGGGCGGCAGTCGCTGGTTTTGCGCCGCTGCCCGCCGGTCGTGTGATGGTTTTTCTGGCCGTCTTTCTGGCCATGCACTGCAGCTCGGGACTTTTTTTAAGGGAGGGTCGTCGTGATGGGCGAAAGTCCGCGCGCAGCATACCTTGCCGCGAAGCGACGCGCCCGCCGCCGGCCGCTGACACCGGTTTCCCAAGGCGCTAAGATGCCTTATTCGACACTCGACATCCAGCAAGTCATGCACGCCCGCGACTGCAGCCACGCTCTCCCACCGTTCTACCGGATCACGCCGCAGGACGATGTCGCAATCGCGCTGCGCGACCTTGCGGCTGGTGAGCGGCTCGCGCTCGGTGCGTCCACGGTCGATTTGCCGAAGCCTGTTCCACGCGGGCACAAGCTTGCGCTGCGGGCGATTCGCGCCGACGAGACGGTGAGAAAGTACGGACAGATCATTGGACGCGCGACGGCGGACATAGCGATCGGCGAGCATGTTCATAGCCACAACATGGCGACGCTGCTGTCCGGTGTGGATCAGTATCGTTATGCACCCGCCCGAACCGCCGCGACGCGCGCCAGTGAGGCGCGGTCATTCATGGGCTATCGCCGCGACGACGGCCGGGTCGGCACGCGCAATGAAATCTGGATTCTGTGCACGGTCGGTTGCGTCGGGCGCACGGCCGAGCGCATTGCGCGCCTCTCCTCGTCCCGCTTGAAGGATCGCGTAGACGGCGTGTATGCGTTCCCGCATCAGTTCGGCTGCTCGCAGCTCGGCGGAGACCTGGATCGCACGCGCAAACTGATCGCCGCGCTCGCGTGTCACCCCAATGCCGGCGGTGTACTGATCCTGGGGCTCGGATGCGAATCGAATCAGCTCGACGCGCTGCTCGAAGAACTTCCCGATTCGCAGCGTGCGCGGGTTCGCGCCTTCGCGGCTCAGGCCGCTTCGGATGAAGTCGAGGAAGGACTGCGTCTGGTCGAGGAGTTGGCCAAGATCGCCACGCTGGACAAGCGTGAGCCTTGCTCACTCGATGCGCTCACGATCGGCCTCAAATGCGGCGGCTCCGATGGATTCAGCGGCATCACGGCGAATCCGCTCGTCGGTCGCATTGCCGATCACATCACCAGCGCCGGCGGCGCAGCGATACTCACGGAAATTCCCGAGGTGTTCGGCGCGGAACATTTGCTGATGGAGCGCGCGGCCGACGAGAGCGTGTTCGACGGCATCGTCGGCGTGGTGAATGACTTCAAGCAGTACTTTCTGCGCAACGGCCAGCCGGTCCACGAGAACCCCTCGCCAGGCAACACTGCCGGCGGCATCACGACGCTCGAAGAGAAATCGCTCGGCGCCGTGCAGAAGGGCGGGCGGGCGACGGTGACGCAGGTCCTGCGCTATGGCGAGCGGATCTCAGGCTCCGGCCTGGCCCTGCTCGAATCGCCCGGCAACGACGGCGTCTCATCAACCGCGCTGGTGGCGGCGGGCGCCACGATCCTGCTGTTTACGACGGGCCGCGGCACGCCGCTCGGATTTCCGGCGCCGACGCTCAAGATCAGTTCGAATTCCGCGCTCGCGCACAACAAACCGCACTGGATCGATTTCGACGCAGGACGAATGCTCGCAAGTTCGAACACGGACCGACTGACGGATGAATTTCTGGCGTTGATTCTCGCTGTCGCTTCCGGCCAGCCCACCCGGAACGAACTCAACGACGAGCGTGAAATTGCGATCTGGAAGGACGGCGTGACGCTGTGAGCACGCGCACGGCGCACGCGCGCCGCGATTATCGATGAAGCAGCTCAATCAGCTCGCGCTGGATGCGTTGCGTTCGCGTGATGTGCAGCTTCCGGGATACGCCCGCTCGGGCGTTCGCACGGGCGTGGTGCACTTCGGACCCGGCGCTTTTCACCGCGTGCATCAGGCCTGTTATCTCGACGATGCTCTTGCCCGTGATCCGCGCTGGGGCGTTGCGGAAGTCTCGTTGCATTCCGCAGCGGTTCGCGATGCGCTTGCCCCGCAGGATGGTCTTTACGCGGTCGCAGTGCTCGATGCAGCGCCGAGCTTCCGTGTGATCGGTGCGATCACCGAGCTGCTCGTCGCGCCTGAATCGCCGGCGGCGGTGCTGAAGCGGCTCGGCGATCCTGATGTCGCGCTCATCACCGCGACCGTGACAGAGAAGGGTTATTGCCTTGCCGCTGACGGAAGTCTGGATCTGAGACATCCCGAGATCGTGCACGACCTGTCGCATCCGCACGCGCCGCGCAGCCTCATCGGATATCTCACGGCGGGACTCGAGCGACGCCAGACGCAGCGCGTTGCGCCGCCGAATGTCGTGAGCTGCGACAATCTCACTGACAATGGCGGGCGCTTGCGCAGCGCCGTCGTTCAGTTCGCACAACAGCGCGATGCTGGGCTCGCGCGATGGATTGAAGAGGAAGTCGCTTTCCCCTGCACGATGGTCGACAGCATTACGCCTGCGACCGACGACGCGCTGCGCACACGTGTCGCAGCACATTTGGGCATTGAGGATCGCTGGCCGGTGCAGCGCGAGTCCTTCCTGCAATGGGTCGTAGAAGACTCGATGCGCGGACCGACGCCGGATTGGGCCTCGATCGGCGTCACTATCACCAACGACGTTGCGGGCTTTGAACGCGCGAAGCTGCGCCTGCTGAATGGCGCGCATTCATCGCTCGCGTATCTTGGCCTGCTTGCAGGGCGCGAAACCGTCGCGGAGGCAATGCGCGACCCCGCGCTTGCGGAGTTCATCGAGCGACTGATGTACGAGGACATTGCACCAGGCATCGCCGCGCCGCGCGGCCTCGACGTCTCGGGTTACATCGAATCGATTCTGCAGCGCTTTCGCAATCCGTCGATACGGCATCTGCTATCGCAGATCGCCTGGGATGGATCGCAGAAACTGCCCATTCGCCTGCTCGGCACGATCAGCGACGCGCTCGCAGCCGGCAGATCCATCGATCGATTGTGCATTTCAATCGCCGCGTGGTTTCATTTCATCCGCCGCAAAGCGGCGGATGGCGAACGCGTGAATGATCCGCTTGCCGAGCTGCTGTTCGACGTCGGAGCCGCTGCAACCGGCGAAGCGCGGAATGATGTAAACGCGTTCGTGTCGCTCGAGAAAATTTTTCCGCGTTCGCTCGCTCGTGAGCCGGCCTTTGTGACCGGTCTGGCGTCAGCGTATCAATCGCTCTCTACTGGAAACTACCGGACGCCTGCTTAGGCCGTCGCTGCGTCACCGTCTTCAGGCGCGTGTAGAAGCGCACGCCTTCCATTCGGTTCGTGGATCTGTTGTTGACTGGCGGATCCGCGACCAGCGCGATCAGCCAATCAGTCGCGTTTCTAGTTCCAGAACAGCCTGCCGATCGCGAGCGCCGTTCGATACGGCTCCGGCTCGTTTCTATTCGTAAGAATGATGACCGTCAGGCGCTGCTGCGGATAACGCACGATCACGTTGCGAAAGCCGGTGCTCTCGCCTGAGTGCCACAGCGTTTCGCCCGTAATTCGCCAGCCAAAGCCGTACTGGATTTCCGGATCGTCGGTTGGTGTTGCAGGCGTGAAAGCGAGTTGCAGCGATTCCCTGCGCAGCAGGCGGTCGTCGTAGAGCGCCGCGTCCCACTTCGCCAGATCGTCGATCGATGAGTAGACGCCGCCGTCGCCGAGCACGGCGCTCGTCTGACTTTGATCTGTTCGCAACCACGAGCCGTCTATCTCGGTGTAGCCGAAAGCGCGATTGGCGACGTTCGAGACGCCTTCTTGGTGCGCAACGGTATTGTTCATGTCCAGCGGCAGGAAAATGCGTTCTCGCAGAAACGCTGCGAAGGGCTTGCCCGACGCCTTCTCGACGATGAGCGCGAGCAAGGCGTAACCGCTGTTGCTGTATCGATAACTGGTCCCGGGCGTGAAGTACGTGCGGTTCTGGGATTCCAGGAGCGTCAGCACATCGGCGTCGTGCAGCTGCGCGGTCATAGATGCAGGAATGACGTCTTCGTAGTCGATGAGTCCCGAGGTGTGTGTAAGCAACTGACGAAGGGTGATCGATTCGGCAGCCGCGGGCAGCGTCGGCAGCCACTTGCGAGCGAGATCGTCGAGTTGCAGGCGCTCATCTTCTGCAAGCAGCAGAATCGCCCCCGCGGTGAACTGCTTGGAAACGGAGGCGAGTCGGTAGCTGGTCTGGGCGGTCGCGGCCGCGCATTCCTCGAGATTCGAAAGACCATAGGTTTGCCGAACCACGGGCTTGCCGTCACGAATCACGAGAACGGACGCGCCGGGTACGGCGCCTGCGTACGTGCTCATCAGGGCGTCGATGTCGGAGGTCATATCGGGTGCTCCGGTTGCGCAGCTGCACAGCGGCAGAGCGACGATCAGCAGCGCTGCGAGCCGGTTCACGGACAGTCGCGAACGCGGGTTAATGACAGGTCCTCGTAGTCGTAGCTGAAGTCTGCTTCCGGATCGACCTTGGCCAGCTTCAACGTTATTGGCTCAGCATCCGCGGAGAATTCCAGCCAGGCTTCCGCATCGATCTCGTCGTCGGTCCAGTCGATGAGGAAACGATCCAGCGCACGCATTACTTCACCGGTGAGCTTGGGCGATTTCATTGCACCGAATCTCACGCCCTCGCCCTGCGCACACAGAGACGCTTCGCCGAACCACGGATCGCGATAGACCCCGAGTCGATCGCTCAACGCTCCCGCATTGGCGGGCGCCCGCACCGACACATCAGGCGCCTTGCTCTCCCGCGGTTGGGCTGCGCGTTCGCGCGCCATATGCGCTGCGTAGTCGGCGAGGGTGCGCGCATCCTCGGGCGCAGTGAAGTGCTTCGTCAGCACTTGATTGAGCACGGTCCGCGCTTCACCTCCTTCGCCATTGATCATCAGCACGAAGCCAACGTTCTTCTCGGGCAGCAACGTCACGGCCGAGTACATGCCCGCGAGCGTTCCTGTATGCGCAACTCGCAACGATCCATCGACATCCGACAGGCGCCAGCCATATCCATACGCATTGAAGCGACTGTTGTCCCAATCGCGCTGTCGCTGCGACAGCGGCATCGGCGTATGCGCGCTCCACAGCGCCTCGCGCTGTGCAGCGCTCAACCAGGGCGCGCCTCCGTACCGCGACTCAGGCGTGAGCCACACGCGCACCCAGGTAAGCATGTCGTTCAGACTGCAGCGGATGCCGCCGGCCGCCGCCATCGTGATAGCTGGAATGAGTTCTTCATCGCGTCGGATCGGCACATTGGCCTCCCCTTGCCGCATGTGCGGTTGCGCGACATTGCCGACGTCGTCGCGACGGAATTCACCGACCTGGCAGCGCGGCATATTCAGCGGCGCGAACAGTTCGCGACGTACGAGCGTTTCATAAGGTACGCCTGCCGCAGCGGCTGCTGCTTCGCCGGCGACGATGTAGAGCAGATTGTCGTAGTCGTAGTGCGAGCGAAAGCTGTGCACCGGCTTCAGATGCGCAAGGCCGGCGATGACATCGGTGCGGGTGAACTGATTCGGTTCGGGCCACAGCATCAGGTCTCCTGCGCCGGCCCGCAGACCACTGTTGTGGATCACCAGATCGCGCAGCTGCATCTCGCGCGTGATCCACGGATCGCTCATTCTGAACTCAGGCAGATGACGGATCACCGGATCCTCCCAGCGCAACTTGCCCGCATCGACGAGCCGCGCCATCACGGCGGTGGTCATGGCCTTGGTATTTGAGGCGATCTTGAACAGCGTGTCGGCGTCGATCTTCTGACCGGAGCCGGCGATGAGTTCGCCAGCGGTGCGCGCGTAGATCACCTCACCGTCCTGAATCACGCCGACTGCAATCCCGGGCAATCGATAGCGCTCCATGACCTCGTCGACTGTCGCGTCGAACGGCGCGCGGGCCGAAACTCCGGACCGCGGCGGCATATGCGCACTACATGCACCGGTCGCGGCCAGCACCACTGCGATACACATCCAGCCGACGGAAACGGGAATATTCCTCATTCTTCTCTCATAGCGATTTGCAGAAGTCATTGCAGGAATTAGCGCCGGATCGGCGGAAATGGGGACAGTCCCCATTTCCGTTTCCGGACGTATTGCAAAGGCTATTGCCGGGGTTATGGCGCAGCTCGGAGAAATAGGGACTGTCCCCATTTCCGTTTCCGATGCCGCGGGGTTCATATTGTCTGCCAGCTCTGTGCGACGTGTTCGCTCGCGGTCATCTCCTCGTACGTCTGCCGGCGCCGGATGATCGAGTAGCGTTGACCGTCGATGAGAACTTCCGCGAGCAGCGGACGCGAGTTGTAGGTCGAGGACATGGTCGCTCCATAGGCGCCTGCTCCGGTGATCATGAGCAGATCGCCCGGCGCACAGCTCGGCATTTCCCTATCGATCGCGAACGTATCGCCGGTCTCGCACACTGGCCCGACGACATCGTAGCGAACTCGCGGCCGTGATCCCGCGTGCACGGGCGCGATATCGTGCCACGCATCGTAGAGCGATGGGCGCAACAGATCATTCATCGCGGCGTCCACGATCAGGAACGCACGACTTTTTCCCTGCTTCACCCGAATGACCCGGGTCAGCAACACGCCCGCTTCCGCGACCAGATAGCGACCGGGTTCGAGCACGATGCGGCCATTGAAGTTGGCGAAGGCTTCGCGAATTACGTCGGCGTAATCGGCCGGCGAGATCGGCGGCGTCTGATCCTCCCGATAACGCACGCCAAGACCGCCGCCGACGTCGATGCTTTCGATCCTGTGTCCCGCGGACGCGAGTTCACGCCAGAACGCGGCCACACGCTCGAATGCGGTTCGATACGGATCGAGGTTCAGGATCTGCGAACCGATGTGGACGTGCAATCCGTTGAGGCGCACCCAGGAAAGCTCGTTGGCCGTTGCGAACCAGCGTCGCGCTTCCTCGATGCTGACGCCGAACTTGTTCTCCGATTTGCCGGTGGAGATCTTGTCGTGCGTACCTGCATCGACATCCGGATTGATGCGCACCGCCGCGTTTGCAATCACCTGCCGTTCGCGCGCCAGTCGCTGCAGAGCATGCAGCTCGTCACTCGACTCGACATTGAATTTCCACACGCCGGCGGCCAGCGCTTCGGCGATTTCATCATCGCTCTTGCCAACGCCCGAGAAGACGATGCGACTGGCGGGAATTCCCGCACGCAGGCTGCGGCGTAATTCACCCGCCGACACGATATCCGCGCCAAGTCCGGCCTCAGCCATCAGATGCAGGATCGCGAGATTCGAATTGGCCTTGACCGCAAAACAGATCGTTGCGTCGAGCCCCTCCAGCGCGGATTTCAGAGAAGTGATGCGGCGGCGGATCGCGCCCGCCGAATAGGCATAGAAAGGCGTCGCAATCCGGCTCGCGAGCGCCTGAACGTCGATGTTATCCAGCACGGAATCCTGCGTCCGCAGGACGTGAAGACGCGAGGACGTCAAAGGGAGCGTACTGTTGCGCCATTACGTCCTGACGTCCTCAGGTCTTGAAAGGGGCGGCCTGCGAACGCAGGCCGCCCGGTCGGGCTCAGAAGTCCAGCCTGAGCGTGAGCTGAGCGTACCGCGGCGCCTGATAGGCCTCGCCGAGCAGGAATTCAGGATCGCCGTCCGGGACTGACCCCAGGAATTCCTCAACTTCCGTTTCGCGCTGCTGATTCAGCAAGTTGTAAACAGAGAGCTTGATCTGCAGATCAGCCACCTCGAACGAGCGGCGATAAGTGACGTTGGCGCCGAGGTTATAGAGCCAGGGCGTTCTGCCTGCGCTACCGCGCTTGTGCAGCTCGTACTCACCAGTGCTCTCATTGAGGATGAAGAAGCTGTCGTAGATCCTGTTGTCGAACGGGTTGCCCTCGCCGCGCGCGCTGATCGGCCGGCCCGACTGCGCATTGAGGGATGCGCCGACCTCCCAGTGCTCGCCCAATCCATAGGATCCTCGGAGCTTGAACTGATGGCGGCGATCGTTGGGCAGGTACCCGTCTCCGCCAAAGTTGACCCATGGAGTGTCGAAGTTCTCGGTGCGGCCAGAATCGCCAAAATTGGTGTCCGAGTTGATCGGTCCTTCGGCGTTGCCTTCGCTGTACGACAGCGTGTACGTCGCGTTCATTGACCAATGGCTGTCCCACGCACGATCGATCATGAACTCGAGCGCCTTGTACGTACGCTTGGGATCCGGGTAGCCGACCTCGCCCTCGTAGGTGGCGCCGGGGAACACCCAGCCCGCCTGCGACGTGTCTATCGTGACATAGGCGTCGCTCTCGCCATCGCAGTTGGTGTCCGAGAAGACCGTCGTCGGCTCTCCCGGGTTGCCCATCACCCAGCCGACGTAGGTCGGATCGCCGTCGCAGTAGATCCCGTTCGATCTGATCTCGAGATCGTCGATGGCGTTGTTGAGCTTGCGATAGATGCCGCGCACGCCATACGACCACTTGTCGTCGATCATCGACTGAAATCCGAGGATCAGCTCGTCCTGATAGACGGGATCCATGTCGGCGTCGACCTCGCCGCGCAAGTCGCCAACCGTGCCGTCGCCCTGTGAGTCATCGACGGGTCCAAGTTGTGGCCCGAGTATCGCCCGCTGCCGCGTCTCGCCGTTGTACTCAAACGGCTCGAACCCGCCGAACGCATAGAATGTGCGCCGATCGAGAAAGCCGCCGGCCTGCTTGATGTTGATGACGTTCGCCACCGGCAGGAAGTAGCGCCCCGCGTTTCCGAACAGCTTGCTGCGGTTGTCGCCCCTGATATCCCACGAGAAACCGAAGCGCGGCGCAACCATGTCGTCCATCTTGATGTAGCTCTCGCCGTCGGAGTTCTTGTTGTCGAACGCCTCCACGCGCACGCCGCCGTTCAACACGAGATTCGGCGTGATCGACCAGTTGTCTTCCAGGTAGTACGCCGAATTGATCGTCTCGAACTCGCCGTCGACCTCGAGCTGGCGCGTGCGCACATACTCGGTACCCACCGCCGCCGGCGCGCCATTCGGAAGCGTCGGCAGCGTCGTTCGGAATACTTCGTAATACAACCGTTCCGCACCAGGATAGTACTGCTCATGGATCGACGTGTTGGTCTCGTGGTCGAGACCGAAGCGCACCTGGTGATCGCCGAGCGACCACTCGAAATCGAGGCGCGCCGCTTCGCGCGTGTCCTCGCGCTCAGAGACGCCGAGCGACGTGGTGCAGCCCACATGGCCGGCGCCGCCGGGCCGCGCGTCGCGCACCGGCGAGCATTCCAGATCGTTCTGGCTGTAACGTGAGAAGGTGCGCTCGTTCTCGCCATAGAGCGCCTTCGCCTGGAAATTGTCTGTGAGATATGCGGTATACGTCGTCGACCAGTTCAAACCGCCGCTGTCCGTCAAACGCGTTTGCTGGAAGGAGCCCTGCTCACCCTCGGGAAAGCTGAATCCATAGGCGTCGCGCACTTCCTGGTTCTCATCCGAGAAGGCCAGGAACTCGAGAAGATGCTTGTCGTTGATCTGCCAGTCGACCTTCGCGCCCCAGAATGCATCCTCCTCCTCGGCTTCGTAGAAATTGTTTCCCTCATCGCTCGTATAATTCGGCTGATAGTTCCGCGCCTCGTAGAGCGCAAAGAAGAACAGCTTGTCCTTGACGATCGGACCGGATGCGTACGCCGTCGCGCTCGTCCGATCGTACTCATCGTAGCTGCCGATGAGCTTGGGATTGCCTTCGCGATCGAACCGGTTTGTCTTGCTGCTCTGGAGGAATTCCGGCTCCCAGGCCATCTCAGTGCCGAACTCGAACTCGTTCGTACCGGAACGCGTCACCGCGTTGATCACGCCGCCAGTCGTGCGGCCGAACTCGACCGAATAGCCGCCGGTCTTGACCTGGAATTCCTTGTAGAAGGCGTAAGGTACGGAGGATGCGCCAACGCGATTGTAGAAATCTGTGACATTGAGGCCGTTGATATAGACCGTGTTCTCCGCCACCGAGGAGCCGCCGAAAGACACACCGCCCAAGGCCGTATCTCCCCTGTTCAATCCCGGCGCGAGCATCGCGACGGATAGCAGGTCGCGCTCGACCGGCAGCCGCTCCAGATCTTCGCGCGTCACATTCGTGGCGGACTCGACAGACTTCACATCGACTGCGGTCACGATGCGAGTGCCCAGCACTTCGATCTCCTCGAGCGTGCTCACAGCAAACGTGACATTCGCAGTGGTGGCGGCGCCCAGAGCAACGGTGACATCCGCGAGCTTGCCTAGCGTGGCGCCGCCCTTGGTCGCTTCGACTACATACTGGCCGACCGGCAGAAACGGAAAGCGATAATTGCCATCGGCATCCGCCTTCACCGTGCGGCTGAAACCCGTTTGGGGATTCCGCACCGTCACCTCGGCGTCCGCGAGCGGCGCGTTGTCGCTGCCCGTCAGTCGCCCGACGAGTGAACCATCGCTCGCTGCGCTCGCCGTATGTAGCGGCAGCGTTGTCGCCATCGCCATTCCCAACGCGAGATAGATCGCGCCACGCAATGTTCTGTTGTTCATATTCCCCTCCGGCTGTGATGTAGAGCGCCAGTTGCCTGATAAAAAGCGGGCTACTCGAATTGCTTCGACGGCAGCACCTTGGCCGTGAACTCGTAGTCCCATTGATCGAAATAAAGATTGCCGCCGTCCCATTCGACTTCGCCGCGCTGCGAGTCGACCGTTTCCGAACGGAAGTGCTGCTTGGTCGGAAAGAACGGCTGGCTGAAGTCGTCGTTGAACACGATGCGGTACGCGTCGAGCCCCCCGAGATAGAAAGAGTCGAGGGCGGGATCCCCGGACTGCAGGCGTCCGGTGGTGACATCCATGGGAACCCAGCCGTAGGGGGCGAGATGCAACCAACCCCAGTCATGCATGTTGTCGTAGTCGCCGTCCGAGAAAACCCAGCCGGACTGCCAGCGCGCCGGAATCCCGTTGAGGCGCAGCAGCGTCATCAACAACAACGTCTGCTGGCCGCAGTCTGCGTGCCCTGCTTTCAACGCGTAGTCGCTGATGTTGGAGATCGTCGAGTACTCGAGCGCGCCGGCCCATGGAATGCGATCCACCGCGGCGAATAGTTTCTGCGCTATGCGATACGGATTTTTCTCCTCGCCCACGACCGCACGCGAAAACTTGCGAATGTCGTCGGTGAATACGATGTGCGGCTTGCGCTCTCCAAGATGGGCCGCAAGCTCTGGCGTGATGTTTGCGGCAACGATCCTGTCGGGATCGATCCGGTGATCCTGGGCGAAGATCGTCAGTTCGTAGGTGGTCGAGAATTTCGTCGGCTGATCCGACTTCGCGGGCTGCTCCAGATACAGCGTCCTCTGCAGCGTCGACTCGGGCGCCAACGTATGTTTTGCGGGCGCGCTGTCGATCAGGCGGACGTCCTCCTGCTGGCCGGGCAAGGCCCGGGGGAATGGCAGCCAGGCGCGAACGGTCTCACCGGCGGGAACAGCATTCGGATCCACGCTGATCGAGTACGACACGCGCACGCGTCGTGGTGCGACGCTCGTTTTGCCGCTTGCGACGGCATCATCGCGAATCTCGCGATGATGCGCATTTGCCTTTTCCATGGGGCCGTCGCTGAATGGAGTGCTGCGGCGAGCGGCGGCCTGTGCGCTCAAGCGAAACAGGTTTGACGGCGCGCGTTTGAAGTAGCGCGTTTGCCCGTCGATGACTCTCTTTTCAAGCAGGCCAGCCTCGTTCCACGCACGAAATTCATCGGCGGTCAGATCCGGCATCTGCCGGCGCAATTGCGCCTCCACGTCCGCTTCGGTCAGTGTGAAGTCCAGATGAATGCGCCGCATGCGCTCGCGCTCGAATTCGAGCGCGCTGCGCTCAGCTTCGGCGAGATTCCTCTGCGCGAGGGCGTCGGCGATCCGCGCTTCGGCTGCTTTGAACTGCCCGGCGTCGATCGATTCAATGACCTGCGCCACTGCTCGCGAGTCGCCAGCCGCAGCGAATGCGCCGCCCGCATAAGAGACGAGCGTAACGAGCACAGCCGTGCACACTCCTTTGCGGACGGCTGACGAATTCAAGGTCAGCACTGTTGTCACGGTCTCCACGTCGCCCCATCGCCCGCGGTTGTCTGATGAGGCTGTGTAACATGGGCCTCAGGGGTCGTCAATAATTTATTCTTGCCAACGTCACCACAAGAAGCGACTATTCCAAGGCGCGAAATAACAACCGCTCGTGTTGGTGCGCCGCAAGGGGGAGGAATGATCCAGACGGTTTGGTCCTATGTGGCGGTCATGCTGCTCGCCGCTGGACTATTCCCGTCGCTCGAGAGCCGCTTTCGCTGGCGCTTCTTCTCGGTACTGCCGCCGATCGTACTTACCTATCTATCCGTGATGGCCCTCGCCGTTGGCCTGTGGCCGGCGACGCCCGCGGTCGGTCCACGCGTGCTTGCAGTGTTTGCCTGCGCGCTGCTCAGCATCATCATCGTGTTTCTGGGCGCGCAGGTCATCGGCGCTCGCTCCGGCAGTGGGTTGAACCTATGAGATCAATGCCCGGCTCCTTCGCCCTCGCATTCCTGCTCGCCGGTTGCGCAATCCAGCAGCCGAGCGTCGAGCTTTCGACCGCCTCGCACGGGGTCGTCGGCGTCCGCGCCGAACATCTTGATCCTGAGTTCTGGGTGCGCCGCAACGCCAACGCTCACACGATCGTGCTGAACGAGTCAGCCATCATCACCCAGAACGAAAAACTCGTGCGTCTCGATCCGTCCGTGCATGACATCGAGCGGCTGCCAGGGACGCTGGCGGATTCACAAATCAAGGATCTGATCACGAAACTCTCGAGCTTGCCGCGCAATACGGTGTTCGATGAAGCAGGCGCCGAAGTTTCCGCGGCACGGCTCGAAGCGCTGGCCGCAAGCGTCAATCTCGCGGCGATTCCGCAAGTACGGCCGACACGTTATGGACTGGTCGTGCGTCGCGCGGACCTGCGCACATTTCCGACGCGCTTGCGTGTCTTCAGCTCCCCGCAGAACACCGACATCGATCGATTCCAGGAGAGCGCGCTCTTTCCTGGTACGCCGGTGGCGGTCCTGCATGAAAGCCGCGACGGCGAATGGTGGTTTATCGTCAGCAACCTGTACGCCGCCTGGATCGAGAAGCGTCATGTCGCCACAGGCGCCGCCCAATCGATCTTCGACTACACGCGCAAGGCGCCTTATCTGGTAGTGACCGGTGCGACCGCGCGCACGGTCTACACGCCGGAACAACCCGCGGTTTCCGAGCTGCAACTGGACATGGGCGTCCGCCTGCCGGTGCTTGCCGATTGGCCGGCCAGCAAGTCCGTCAACGGTCAGCATTCCTATGCGTCGCACATCATCGAACTGCCCATTCGCGCAAGCGATGGCGCGCTGCAGTTCACGGCCGCGCTGCTGCCGAAGACGGCGGATGTGAGCACCGACTATCTACCGCTCAATCGCGCCAATCTGCTGCGCCAGAGTTTCAAGTTCCTCGGCGAACGTTACGGCTGGGGTCATTCGTATAACGCGCGCGACTGCAGCGGCTTCGTCTCCGAGATCTATCGCGGCTTCGGCGTTCAGCTGCCGCGCAACACAGGCGATCAGGCGGCGAGTCCCGCGCTGAATCGCGTGGCATTCACCGCCGCGGACGATCACGAAACACGGCTCGCGGTGCTGGGCACGCTGCAGGTCGGCGATCTCATCTACATCCCGCGCCACGTCATGATGGTCATCGGCCATGACCGGGGCGCGCCGTACGTCATTCACGACACGACGGGCATCACGTATCGCAATACCGACGCCCAGATCACTCGAGTCGATCTGAACGGTGTGTCGGTGACGCCGCTGACCCCGCTGCTGCTCGGCAATGGCCAGCCGCTGGTCGACGGCATCCACAGCATTCTGAGAATTCGGCCTTGAGCCAAGGCCAGACACGATCATGAGAACTCTATGAAGATTACTGATATCCGCTTTGGCATGCTGCGCGTGCCGCTGAAGACGCCGTTCAAGACCGCGCTGCGCACGGTCGAGGCCATCGAGGACATCGTCATCAGCGTGCACACCGATACCGGCCAGGTCGGCTATGGGGAGGCGCCGGCCACCGCCGTCATCACCGGCGACACCCACGGTTCAATCATCGAGGCGATCCGCAAGTTCATCGCGCCGCGGCTGATCGGCGAGGAAATCGCCAATCTCAATCGCATCACGCAGCTCATTCAGGGTGCACTGGAGAAGAACTCCAGCGCCAAGGCGGCGGTGGAGATCGCGATCTACGATCTGTTCGGACAGCTCTACAACGCGCCGCTCTACAAGATGCTCGGCGGCGGCGATCCGGTCGTCACCACTGACATCACCATCAGCGTCGACTACATCGACAAGATGGTCGCCGACTCGATCGCCGCCGTGGAGCGGGGCTTCGAATCCCTCAAGATCAAAGTCGGCAAGGACATCGGCGTCGATATCGAACGCATCAAGGCGATCTACAGCGCGGTGGAGGATCGTGCGTTGTTGCGCATCGATGCAAACCAGGGCTGGACAGCCAAGCAGGCGGTTTATGCGCTGCAGACGCTCGAAGACGCCGGCGTGCGGCTCGAACTGGTGGAGCAGCCGGTGAAAGCGCAGGACCTCGAGGGTCTGAAGTACGTCACCGAGCGTGTGCACACGCCGATCATGGCCGATGAAAGCGTGTTTGGCCCGACCGAAGTGATCGAGCTCATCCGGATGCGTGCGGCGGATATCATCAATATCAAGCTGATGAAGACCGGCGGAATTTCCAACGCCATCCACATCGCCGACATTGCGGCGATGTATGAGGTCGAATGCATGATCGGCTGCATGATCGAGACCAGCATCAGCGTGGCCGCCGCCGTCCATGTCGCCGTCGCGAAATCCAATGTGATCACGAAAGTCGATCTCGACGGCCCTTCACTGTGCACGTTCAATCCGGTGGATGGCGGCGTGATCTTCAACGAATCGGAAATTTCCATCACCGACGCGCCGGGCCTGGGCATCCGCGAGATTCGCGGGCTCGAACCGATTCCCGGCTGATACACACGGCCATCGACGTATGTCGTCACTGCTGAAAATCCGTGCGGAGCGCGGCCAGATGTCTGCCATAGAACGCCGCATTGCGGATTTCCTGCTGGAGAACGCACATCTGCTGCGCGACTACTCCTCGCAGCAGCTCGCGGATGCGCTCGGCGTCAGCCAGTCGAGCGTGGTCAAGTTCAGCCAGAAGCTCGGCTTCAAGGGCTATCCGGATCTGAAATTTTCGATCGGCGAAGCAGTGGCGCGCGACACCGGCAACGGCCGCGCCGGCGCACCGAACGCAACCGAGAGCGATCCGCATACGGCGCTGGCGGACGATCTGTGGCGCAGCAAGGCGCAGGCCGAGGAAGAAACCCGGCACATCAATCCGCCCGATGCGATCAGGGGGATTGCGAAAGTCATCGACGACGCCGCCAAGGTGTTCTGCATCGGGCTCGGCGAGGACTGCGTTCACGCGCAGGCGTTTGCGATGAGACTTGCGCTGCTCGGCATTCCCGCCGTGTATCACGGCGACGCCGTACTGATGGCCTCGAGCGTCTCGATGGCCGCCAAAGGCGATGTGCTGCTGGTCTTTTCGGCAGACGGTAAACAGCCTCAGCTATTGCAGATCAGCCGCCAGTTCCGCGAACGTCGCGGCAAGGTCGTCTCGATCACGCGTCATA
>JBOHZJ010000408.1:0-6556 GCA_050738395.1 Steroidobacter sp. | reverse complement strand
TGCAGCGAGCGCGCAGCGGAATCGAGATAGGTCATCACGGGGCCAGCGCCGACGGTCAGGCCGATGCACAAGAGAATGAGGAATGCGACGGGACCCGCTTCGATCAAACGCAGTCGCGGCGTCATCCGGCCCGACACTGTCCAGAACAGACGCAACCCAATGCGCGTAAGCGCGATCACACCTGCGAATCCCACTGCGAGCACAGCGAAGATCAGAGCCCACGCCTGCCACGACAGTGTCTCCTCGACAGGTCCGGTGATCGCTGCATGCAGCATCGCAAATTTCGCGACGAACCCGGAAAGCGGCGGCAGCCCCGTCACCAGCAGCACGCAGCATACGAACGCGAGACCGAGGAACGCCGTCGCAGCCGGAATCGCGACGCCGATTTCATCATCAGGCGAGTGCGGATCCGGCGGCTCCTTCACACCAAAGCCCATATACGTGACATCCGGGAGCGGCGCTGTGTCGGCCGTCCCCATGATCTGCATGCGCGTGCGCTCAGTCATGCCGTTGAGCATGAAGAAGGCGCCTGTCGCGAGCACTGAACTCAGCAGGTAAAACAACACCGGCGCCGTGAGCGCTTCGATGCGCAAGCCGAGCGCCATCAGCAGCAAACCAGAAGACACGACGACCGAGTACGCGACCAGCCGGGCGAGCTGTTGCGCTGAGAGCATGCCGATGACGCCGTATGCAACCGTCGCCATGCCGCCATAGAACAGGCCGATATCGATGAACGAAGTCTGCGCATCCGCGGAGGCGAGCAGCGTGCCCACGCGCAGCACGGCATACACGGCGACTTTGGTCAGCAGCGAAAACACCGCCGCGACCGGCGCGCCTGCCGCTGCGTAAGCGGTCGGCAGCCAGAAGTTCAGCGGCCAGATGCCCGCCTTCACCAGGAACGCGACGCCGAGAATCGCCGCACCCGCTTCGAACAGCGCCCGATCGTCGGAATCGAGCATCGCTATGCGCGCCGGGAGATCCGCCATGTTCAGCGTCCCGGTCATTCCATAGATCATCGACACGCCGATCAGGAACAGAAACGACGACATCAGATTGACGACGATGTAGTGCAGGCCTGCTTTCACGCGTGCGGGACCCGAGCCGTGCAGCATCAGTCCATAGGACGACGCCAGCAGCACCTCGAAAAAGACGAACAGATTGAACAGATCGCCGGTGAGAAAGGCGCCGTTCAATCCCATCAGCAGCAGCTGGAACAACGAATGGAAGTGAGGTCCGACGCGATCCCAGTGTGCAAGCGAATAAACGAACGAGGCCAGGGCGACCAGTGAGGTCAGCATCAACATCATGGCCGCAAGCCGATCGACGACCAGCACGATGCCGAACGGCGCGGGCCATGCACCGATCGCGTAAACGCCGACACCTTCGGTCCATACATCCGTCGCCGCGTCGGTCGTGAGAAAGAGCAGCATCACCGCTGCACCCATCTGCACGAACAGCGACATCGCGGCCAGCAGCGCTCGCGGGATGCGCCGCGATTCCGGCAGGAGCAACAATGCGGCGCCCGCGATCAGCGGCGCGATGATGGGAACCACGGGGAGTTGTTGCAGCCACGGATTCACGTGTCTGACTCCCGTCCGTCGACATGGTCCGTGCCCGTAATGCCGCGCGCGGCGAGCAGCACGACGAGAAACAGTGCGGTCGTGGCGAAGCTGATGACGATTGCTGTGAGCACCAGCGCCTGCGGAACCGGATCGGCATACAGCGCAGGATCGATTGCATCGCCCTTGATGATGGGCGGCTTCTCGCTCACCAGCCGCCCCATGCCGAAGATGAAGAGATTCACGGCATACGACAGCAGCGCGAGTCCCATGATCACCTGGAAGGTTCGCGGCCGCAGCAGCAGCCATGCCCCGGAAGCCGTGAGAACGCCGATGGCGAGTGCAAAAATGATCTCCATCAGCTCAGCGCCTCGGCGCCCGGTGCAACTCGAACTTCATCGGTGTCTTGCGCCGGGGGAAGTGCTTTGCGCGGCCGCCGCAACGACTGGTGTGCGATTGCAACGAGTATCAGCACTGCGCCGCCGACGACCAGCATGTACACGCCCAGATCGAACAGCAGCACGCTCGAGAGATGCACTTCGCCGAGCAACGGCAGGTGCAGATCCCATTCGAGGCTGGTAAGGAATGGTCGTGAGGCGAACGATGCGGTGAGGCCGGCAAGCCCGGCGCTCAGCAATCCGATCGCGATCCAGTACTGCGGATGAATTCGTAAACGCGATTCGACCCACAGCACGCCGCTCGTCATGTATTGGACGATGATGGCGGTCGCCATCACCAGGCCGCCGACGAATCCGCCGCCCGGCGCATTGTGGCCGCGCAGCAGGAAATACAGCGACACGAGCCCCGCCATCGGCAGCAGCATACGCACGATCGTTGCTGGAACACGCAGGTAGCCCGTGGGCAATCCTTCGTCGGATTCGATCGCATCGCGCGCCGCATCCTCGCGCTGCGCACGCGGCATGGCGCGGCTTTCCGGCGCCGGGCGAAAGCGCCGCAGCAGTGCGTACACGGTCAACGCCACGACGCCGACAACCGTGATCTCACCCAGCGTGTCGAAGCCGCGAAAATCCACCAGGATCACATTGACGACATTTCTGCCGCCCGCTTCGGCGAGCGCTCGTTGAACAAAGAATGGCGACAATACCTCGACGGGCGGCCGCGTCATGACTGCGTAGGCGAGGCTCGCGACGCCGCCGCCGACGACAGTCGCGATCGTGATATCGCGGACACGCCGTGCACGCGCCTTCAGCGTGCGCCGGCGCAACTCATCGATCTCGAGTCGCCGCGGCATCCAGCGCAGGCCCAGCAGGAGCAGGACCGTCGTGACCACTTCTACTGCAATCTGTGTGAGCGCCAGGTCCGGCGCCGAGAACCACGCGAACGTCAGACAGGTTGCAAGCCCGGCGCCGCCCACCATGATCAGCGCCGCGAGTCGGTGATACTTCGCCTGGTTCGCAGCCCCGATGGCGCATGCCGCGCCGACCAGCCACAACACCGCGAACACCGGATCGACCGCTGTCAGCGGCGCTTCGCCTCGCTGCCAGCCGGCGCCGAGCAATGGTGCGAACGCCGAGGCGAACGCGACGAACACGATCAACGCCAGCTGCGTTTGCAGGCGACGCGAGGAGATGACCCGCACCAGTCGATCGCAGATGCGAATCACAGCGACCATCGCGATATCGAATGCACGCTTGCCGTCGACGGGAGCGCGCACGGGCGCCCTCCCCGTGGCGCGTTCGCTGCGCTTGTACAGGATGAGATAAATGACGACTCCGCCGGCGAGCGCGAGCACGCTCATGGCGAGCGGTACAGTGAATCCATGCCAGACCGCCAGACTATAGGCCGGCATTTCCGGTCCCAGAATCGACTGCGCCGCCGTGTTGAGGAACGGCCCGAGCGTGCGCCCGGGCAGAATCCCGACGAGCAGACACGCGATGACCAGCAACAAACTCGGCAACAACATGCCGCGCGTCGGTTCATGCGGCGCGCGCGGCAAATCTTGCGCGAGCGGCCCGAAGAACACCTGGTGAATGAAGCGCAGCGCATAAGCGACGCTGAACATCCCGGCCAGCGTCGCCGCCGCTGGCAATCCAATCCGCACCAGCGGACCTTCGCCGGCGAAGATCGTTTCGGCGAAAAACATCTCTTTCGACAGGAAACCATTCAATAGCGGCACGCCCGCCATGGCGGCCGCGGCGACCACCGCCACGGTCGCCGTAATCGGCATCGCGTGCGATAGACCGCTCAGACGTTTCAAATCGCGCGTACCGGTTTCGTGATCGACAATGCCGGCGGCCATGAACAGCGACGCCTTGAAGGTCGCGTGATTCATCATGTGGAAGACCGCCGCAACGAGCGCGAGCTGACTATTCATGCCAAGCAGCAGCGTGATCAATCCCAGATGGCTGATCGTGGAATACGCGAGCACGCCCTTCATATCGCGCTGGAACATCGCCGCAAAGCCGCCGATCAGCAGTGAGGAGAGGCCCGCGCCGCAGATGATCCAGAACCACAGGTCCGTTCCGTGCAGGACCGGCCATAAGCGCGCGAGCAGGAACACGCCCGCCTTCACCATCGTCGCGGAATGCAGGTAGGCCGACACTGGCGTCGGCGCGGCCATGGCGTGCGGCAGCCAGAAGTGAAATGGAAATTGCGCGCTCTTGGTCAGTGCGCCGAGCACGATCAGCACCAGCATGACCGGATATCCTTCGTGCTCACGGATCAGGTCCTTCGATGCGAGCACGAGGTCCAGATCGTAGCTGCCGACCATGTCCCCGAGCATGACGACGCCGAGCAGCAGACACAGGCCCCCGGCGACGGTCACCGTCATCGCCATACGCGCGCCGCGGCGCGCATCCGCGCGGTGATACCAGTACGCAATCAGCATGAACGACGTGAGGCTGGTCAGCTCCCAGAACACGACGAGCTGAATCAGATTGCCGGACAGCACAGTTCCGAGCATCGCGCCCATGAACGCCATCAGGAACGAAAAGAAGCGCGGCACCGGGTCCTCGGGCGACATGTAGTAGCGTGCATACAGGACGACGAGCGCGCCCATGAACGATACGAGCATCGCGAACAGCCAGGCGTAGCCGTCCATGCGCAGATAAAACTCAAGTCCGAGTTGCGCAGCCCACGGGATCGTGACGCGCACGACGCCGCCGCCCATCACCTGCGGGTACAGGCTCGCGACGAGGGCGGTGCAGGCGACCGTAACCAGGCCCGACAGCCAGGCCTCGGCGTTACGTGCATTGGACGGGAGGAAGGCGGCGCACACGGACCCGAGAAAAGGCAGGAGAATAATCAGGGTCAGAGACATCGTCGGCTAGCCTGCTGTGTCCATCCGTTGTGATGTGATTCGGATCAGGAAAACGAGTTTGAGCGTCGCGGATCGCCATCTCGGCTGGAACGACAACACGAGAGAGAGTATGTCACGGCCATC
The DNA here is from genome assembly GCA_050738395.1 of Steroidobacter sp. Lineage (GTDB taxonomy): Bacteria > Pseudomonadota > Gammaproteobacteria > Steroidobacterales > Steroidobacteraceae > Steroidobacter. The sequence goes on along the minus strand of JBOHZJ010000408.1, from coordinate 1,594 downwards.
CCGATCATGGACGTGCGGGTGGAGGTGGGAAGATCGAAATGGACGCGCCGCGAAAAGCCGAAGTGCGGATGCCGAAAGTCGGATCTCTCCGAACGACTATTCCCGGCTCAACAGCTCGCCTTCTTTTGTGCGGTCTTTCGCCGCTCCCGTTCTTTGAGTTTCTTCTGATCTCGCGACGGCTTTCGAATCCGCAGCCGCTGCGAAGCCCGCGTCAGCGTCAAAGCGCCGGCGCGAATACGCTGCCGAAGATGGAGTTCGAGGCGAGGAGATTGAATGGTCGGCGCGGCTGAGTGCGCGCGCTAGATGGGTGAGCCAGCCACTGGCCACAACAGCTTCCGTCCTTCTCGCCCGGCGGGATTTCTCCTGTAGGAATTTCCGTCCGGTCGCGTTGAACCCGAACGCGGAGACCCATCTTCGGTCCAGAGACTGCGGATGGTCCCCGCCTACGCGGGGATGACGGAGGTAATCACATGTCGGCGCTGTGTACTTCGTGCCCTTTCAGGCCGTAGTACACGATGTAGCCGTAGCAGATCGCCGGCACGAAGAACGACATCAGGATGCCCATAGTGTCGGCGAAGAAGCCTTGCACGACCGGAATGAGTGCGCCGCCGACGATGGCCATGCACAGCACGCCTGAACCTTCGCCGGTATGTCGGCCGAGCTTTGCAATGGCCAGCGTGAAAATTGTCGGGAACATGATCGAGTTGAACAGACCGACTGCGAGCACGGCCCACATCGCGGTGAGGCCGCCGGAGCTCATTGCAACGATGAGCAGTAAAATCACGCACGCAGCGTTGAACGCCAGAACGTAGCCGGGTTTGATCCGTCGCAACACATAGGCGCCGATGAAGCGGCCGACCATTGCGCCGCCCCAGTAGAGCGAGAGATACCGTCCCGCCGAGTTCTCCGACAGGCCGCCGACGCTCGGGTCCGCCATGAAGTTCACGAGAAAACTGCCGATCGACACTTCGGCCCCGACGTAGACGAAGATCGCGACCGCACCGAGCACAAGGTGCGAATGCCGCCATACGCTGCGCGCCTTGTCGCTGCGACCGGCGTCTGCCGCGGTGCTCGCATCCGTGTTGGGCACGACCGGCAACTTGAACTGCGCGAACAGGATTGCGATGACGAACAACACAGCCGCAAGCGCGAGGTAGGGGACCTGCACCGTCTCGATCTCGCTTGCGGCAGTCGTCGCTCCGTCTGTACTGATCGCCGCGAGAATGAGCACGGAGCCGACCAGCGGCCCGATCGTGGTGCCAAGCGAGTTGAACGCCTGCGTGAGGTTCAACCGGCTCGCGGAGGTCTCCGCCTTGCCGAGCACGGCGACGTAGGGATTCGCGGCAACCTGCAGCAACGTGATGCCTGACGCCAGCACGAACAACGCACCGAGAAACAGCGGATACGACTGCATCGATGCGGCGGGATAGAAGCCGAGGCATCCGACCGCCGCGGTGGACAGCCCGATGATGATGCCCTTGCGATAACCGAGTTTCTCGACCAGAAATCCCGATGGGAACGACATCACGAAATACGCGCCGAAAAAGCTGAACTGGATGAGCATCGCCTGCACATAGCTCAGCGTGAAGATCGC
>JBOHZJ010000407.1:0-13763 GCA_050738395.1 Steroidobacter sp. | reverse complement strand
TTCATACGATCGGGGCCGTGTTCCCTGTTGCGCTCGATCCGGCGCCGGCAAATTCCGCGAGCGCGCGACGCAGCTCCGGCAGCCTGGGCGGCTTGCTCAACATCCGATCGACATTCAGCGGAACCTTTTGCTCGGCGCGCAGCCGTTCGCCCCAGCCCGTCAGCAGCAGCACGGGTGTTTCGGGGGATTGCGCCTTGATTGCGGCGGCGACCGCACGTCCATCGACAAACGGCATGCCCAGATCCGTTATGACGGCGTCGAAGCGCGCACCACTGCGATTCGCTTCGGTAAACGCGTCGATCCCGGCTTGTCCGCCATCGGTCGTGGTGACCGCATGGCCGTCGCCTTCAAGAATGCGCGACAGCGACTGCGCTACCAGCGGATCATCGTCGATGATCAGCAGGCGCATGGGCTGCAACGCAGTTGCGGCGGCCGGCAGGTGTGTTTGCGCGCCTGCTTCCGAGGAAAGTGCAAGGAAACGCAGACGCATCGTCGTGCCCGCACCGGGGGCGCTCTGGATTTCGATCTGAGCGCCGTGGCGTTTCACCATGCCGTACACCATCGCAAGTCCCATTCCCGTGCCGCGTTCACCCTTGGTCGTGAAGAACGGCTCCAGACAGCGGCGCCTTGTGTCTTCGTCCATTCCCATTCCGGTGTCGACCACTTCCAGTTCAACCGCCGGTTCACCGCTCCCGCCATCGATCGCCGGCATCGTTGTGACTGCGCGCGTGCGAATGGTGAGCGCGCCGCCGCCCGGCATGGCGTCGACCGCATTGAAAATGAGGTTCGTCAACGCATCGCGAATATCGCTTTCGGCGCCTATGATTCGCGGCAGGGATGCGTCCAGCTCGGTGCGCACATCGATCACGGCGCCGCGTTCCTGCGGGACGTCGCTCCAGCGCGCGCGCGTCAGTTTCAGCGCCTGATCGATGAGTGGATTGAGCTCGAGCGACTTCGGATCCGACAACTGCTCGCGCTGCCGGTAGAACTCGCGCATCTTCGCGACCGTCTGCGCAACGTCGTCGATGGCGCGCTGGATGATGCGCAGGTAGTCGCGGGCGCGTTCGCTCAGATTTGGCTCGCGCTCCAGCAGCGACTCCGTGTAGAGCGCGATCGGAGAGATTGCGTTGTTGATGTCATGGGCGACACCGCTCGCCATCTGTCCGAGCGCGCGCAGCCGTTCCTGTTGCAGGATGATCTGCTGGCTCTGGCGCAGTTCCTCATAGGCGTGCTGCAGCTGCGTGTACAGCTGAACCTGGTGGGCCGCCAGCGCCACATGCTCGCTCAGTTGCCGCAGGAATTCGCAATCGGGGCTGCTGAATGCATGACGCCCGGTGCGCGCTGCAAGCAGTGCGCCGAACACCTTGTTCTCGACGACGAGCGGCGCCGCGACGAACGAATACAGCCCTGCGGCCGCGAGACTTCGCGCAAAGGGAAACGCTGCATCGCTTATGTCCGGCTCATACACCAGTGCGCCATCGACGCAGCGCGCCAGTCCGTTCTGGTCGACTGGAAGATGCGATCCCACCTTCACGGCCAGCTGCTCGGCCCACTGCGCGCTGCCGGCGCCGATGCTCGCCACAGAAAGAGAGTGAGCAGCCGCATCGAATTGACCGATGCAACCGAAGTCGATGGGCAGGTTGTCTTCCAGATTGCGCAGGATGACCTGGTAGATGCTCTCGAGATCCTGACGCTCGCCGATCGCGCGCGTCGTCCGCTGCAACAGATCGAGCCTCGCAAGCTGCGTCTGCAATTTCCGCTGCGACTGTCTGCGCTCGGTGATATCGGTGACGAATCCGCAGAACGTTGCGACGTCGTTCCGGCGCAGCACCGAAATCGAGAGTTCCACGGGGAACTCACCGCCATCGCGACGCAGAGCCGACATCTCCACTGTGCGATTGATGATCGCTCCGACGCCGGTCGCAAGAAATCTGGCAAGGCCGCGCCGATGCGCTTCGCGGTCGCGCGGCGGTATGATCGTTTCGGCCAGGCCGCGGCCGATTGCTTCCTCGCGCGACCACCCGAAGATAATCTCTGCGCGGCTGTTCCAGTCAGTGATCAGACTGTTCGAGTCCATCACGATGACGGCGTTCAACGAGGAGTCGAGCACCGCGCGCAACCGTTCTTCGCTTTCCCTGAGTGCGGAATTTTGCGTATCGATCCGTCCGAGCATCTGGTTGAAGGCCGTGGTCAGCACCCCGAATTCGGCTCCGCCGATCACCGGCGCGCGCACGCTGAAATCGGCCCGCTCGGAAACCGCGCGTGCGGTGTGCGCCAGCGACAGAATCGGCAGCGAAATCTGCCTCTGAAAAATTCGCGAGAGCACGTAAGCGAGCAGCAGCGATGCGAGCGTCACGACCGCGGCGATCGCGCCGTACAGCCAGAAGCGCTGATACATCGCACGCATATCAGAACGGATATACAGCGCGCCAAGGGGTCGATTGCGAAGCTCGCTGACAGTCTGAAACCCTTCGAGGCTCTGAGCGCTGAATTGAAATCCATCCGGTGATATCGACCGCGGAAAAATTTCGACCGCAGCGTCGGCGGGATACGTTGCAAAGATCTCGCCGGTCTCGTTGTAGAGCGCCGCGGCGATCACGTGCGGCTCGGTCTTGAGTGTTGCGAGAACTTCCTCCGCGGACTGCTGGTCGCGGAAGGCGAGCGTCGCAGTGCTGTTGGCTGCGACTATGCGCGCGAGCGTGGCGATCTGATCCTGAGTCTCGCGGCGAGTCGCTACGAACTCATAGACAATGAAGGTGGCGCACGTCAGGACAATCGACGCCGCACTCGTGAGCAGCATCATCGCCATGAGTCTTCGGCGGATGGGAGGCGAGGCTTGCGCCGTCCCTGGTAGCTGGTGTGGCCGCATCAGGCCGCGCATCCCTGTTCAGTCCCCATGCTGTACTGTGAAATGATCTTGCATTCGCATCAATGACGGTGCGGCGCAATTATTCAGCGCTGCGCCTGCACCGCGAAGAACGGTACCACAGAGAGATTTGGGCGACTGTCGGAAGATGTAGTGGAAAACCACACATCGAACCAATATTGACGCAGGCCCGGCATCAGCCGGACGCGAGGATTCTTGTCGACGCCAGTATTGCATCTGTTAAGTGCGGGCAGCGCGCGCGAAAGGTTTATTCCCCTGTTGTTGCTGGCCGATGAGTCGGAGCAACAGGTGCGCGCGTACATGCAGCAAGGGGATCTGTATACGTATTCGCTTGATAGTGGTGAACACGACGCGGCAGGGGTGGTCCTGACCCTTCCTCACAATGAGGGCGTCGTCGAGTTGAAAGCCGTCGCCGTTGATCCGCGTCGCCAGGGCAAGGGGATCGGCCTGCGAATGCTTCGCGCGGTGCTCGACGATCTGCGCGCTCGCCGCGTGAAGCGCGTGATTGTGGGCACAGCGAACGCCGGCGTCGGACAGCTTGCCTATTATCAGAAGGCGGGCTTTCGTCTGCTGCGCATCGAGCGCGATTTCTTTTCGCCCGCCCGCGGCTATCCCGAATACATGGAAGACAACGGCATTCGCCTGCGCGACATGGTGTGGATGGATCAGGTGCTCAATCCGTAAACCGGTATGCGGAGTGCGACTTGCGGGCTGCGCCAGATCAGGTTCTTTCCGGCCGCTGCGCACCGCAAATAGACAAGCTATGGTCACAGAAACACCTGCCGCGGAAATCGAGGTAGACGTCGAGCTCGTTCGCGCGTTGCTGCGTGATCAGCATCCCGACCTCGCATCGCTCACGATCACGCCTTTCGAGCCCGGGTGGGACAACATGATGTTTCGTCTTGGCCGCGAGCTCGCAGTGCGTCTGCCGCGTCGCGAGCTGGGGGCTCAGCTCATCGTGAACGAGCAACGATGGCTTCCGGGGCTCGCCGATCGCTTGCCGTTGCCCGTGCCGGCGCCGTTGCGAATCGGTGATCCAGGGTGCGGCTATCCATGGCGATGGAGCGTGGTGAAGTGGCTGCCCGGAGGACCGGCGGATCTCATACGACTGCGGGCCGATCAGGCATGCGTCCTAGCCCAATTCCTGAAGGCTCTGCATGTCGGAGCGCCGGCCGATGCGCCCCGCAATCCCTATCGCGGCGTTCCGCTCGAGGCGCGCGCCGCGATCGTCGAGGACAGAATGGCGCGACTGGAGCAGAAGTCCGCACTGATCAGCAGCGACATCCGCACCCTGTGGAAGACGGCGCTCGATGCTCCCATCGATGTCGGACCCACCTGGATTCATGGCGACCTGCATCCACGCAATGTGCTGGTGGAGAGCGGGCGTCTGAGCGGCGTCATCGACTGGGGTGATGTTGCGCAGGGAGATTGCGCGACCGATCTTGCGAGTGTGTGGATGTTGCTGCCCGATCCCTCGGCGCGGCGGCAATCGATCGATGCGCTTGCGCGCGTCTCGCCTGCGACCTGGCGGCGCGCACGCGGCTGGGCCATCCTCTTCGGCGTGACACTGCTTGATACAGGTCTTGTGAGCGATTGCCGCAACGCAACCTGCGGTGAACGCGTGCTGCAAGCTTTGCTCGATGGACCCTGAATTCCTCAGTCGCCGTCGGCAAACGCAGACAGATCGATTTGGTGTACTTCTTCGGTGCGCCGCGCACCTGTCAAAAAAGAAATGCGGGCGCCGGTCGCTTTCACAGGAACCCGGTGAACACTGGCCGCGTTTGTGGCGCGAGGAATTGGGCGCTGCCCTGACGAATACAACAAGGAAAGCTCAGGCGCGGAGGGAGTTGACGATGCGAATCTTCGTGACCGGCGCAACCGGATTCATCGGTGCACATTTCATTGAGTGCGCGCTGGCGGCAGGGCATTCGGTCGCCGGCCTGTATCGCTCGGAGCGCCCCGGGCCGGTTTCCATAGCAACGTTGCTCCGCAATCGCGGCGCCGCATTGGTGCGCGGAGACATCCTGCAACCGCACTCCTTCGCAGCGGCTCTGGAAGGCGCCGACTGCGTATGCCATTTCGCAGGAGCGTTCCGGGAATCCGGTGCGGATGAGCGCTATTTCGATCGCATCAACGTCGAAGGCACGACGCAGGTGCTGAAAGCGGCCGTGCAGCGCGGCGTGCGCCGCTTCGTTCATTGCAGCACGGCGGGCATATACGGGCAGCGCGTTGGCGGCGTCATCGACGAGAACACGCCGATCCAGCCATGGAACAGTTACGAGCGCAGCAAACTCGCTGGCGAGTCTGTCGTGCGCGCCGTGGCGCCAGCGGCGGGCATGGAGTTCGTGATCCTGCGGCCCACCGCGGTGTACGGCCCGCGCGATGAACGACTGCTCAAACTCTTTCGCTCGGTCGCGAAGGGACGCTTTCCGCTGTTTGGTCCGGGCGATGGTCGCCGACACATGATCTATGTCACCGATCTGGCGGAAGCGTTCCTGCGCGCCTGCGTGGTTCCATCCGCCGCAGGTCAGGCGTTGATCGTCGCGGGACCGCGAGCTGCGCCGCTACTCGAGATCCTGCAGACGTTGGCGCGCGCCGCCAATCGCCGCGTGTTCGGTCCCCAGTTGCCTCTGAAACCGATGATGGCGCTTGCCGCGGTGGTCGAAGATGTATGTGCAAGGTTCAAGGTCGCCCCGCCGATCTATCGTCGGCGCATGGATTTTTATCTCAATGATGCAGCCTTCGATTCGAGCCGCGCACAACGATCGCTCGAGTGGCGCCCGGAGGTCGATCTTGCGGAAGGCCTTGCAGCGACGCTCGCGTCACTTCAGTCGCCCAATCTGACTGCACCCCCAATGGGTGCGGTCGTGCTCGCGGCAATGTCGTTGCTCTACAGCTTCGACAGCCAGGCGGCAGCCGACGTCGGGCCTTCGGCGAACGTGTCGGTGTGCTCGGCGATATAGCGTCGGAACTGGAGAAAGAAGTTCGCGCCTGAAGGCAGGCCGAGTTTCGTCCATGCGGCGTCCAGCGCTTCCGCTTTTTCCGGCGGCGTCTTTGCGGGCTGAATCAGAATGAAGTCCCAGTGCGCACCGTCCTGATGCACGTAGAGCTGCCGCGGCGGCAGGCCCGCGATCGTGTTCGCCTCATCGAGGCGCGCAATCATCCGCAGAAATTCTTCGTGCTGACCCGGTGCGATGCGGTAAATCTCGATCAGCACGCGCGGCGCGACCGGCGGCTCGTCCGCTGCGTCGGCTGCAGCGCTGAGCGCCAGAGTGAGCGCTGCGATCCAGGCAAATTTGAACTTCATATTGTTCTCTCGTGAGGTGATGGGTGGTGGTTCAGTGCATTGCGCAGCCAGCGCGATGTATCGGTCAACGCACGATCGCTCACGGCCGCGATAGACACTGCTTCAAGAAAGCTGTGCGACGCTCCTTTGTAGACGATCGCTGCTACAGCGACGCCGGCAGCTCGCAGCTTCGCCGCCATCGCAATGTTCTGTTCAGCGAGGATGTCGCATTCGGCGATGGCGAGGAATGCCGCCGGCAGACCCTCCAGTCGCGCATGGAACGGGCACACCAGCGGATTGTCCGCAGCGACGCTGTCGGTCACGTAGTTGTTCCAGAACTCAACCATTTCATCGCTGCCGAGCATGTAGCCGTCGCCGCCGTAGCGACGATGCGACGCTTCGGAGCATTCCATGTCGAACGCCGCATAGTTCAACACCATGGCGCGCACTGCGTTCGGCTCGCCTCGATCCCGAAGCTCCAGGCACGCAGCCATCGTCAGATTGCCGCCGGCCGAGTCTCCGCCGAGCGCGATGCGTTCCGGATCGATATCGAGTTGGTCGCCGTTTGCCTTGACCCACTCCACCGTGCTCACGACCTGCTCCAACGCGCCCGGGAATCTGGTCTCGGGAGACAACGCATACTCGACGCCGATGACCACGATATCGGCGCGCGCAGCGTATTCACGCATCACCCGATCGTGCGTATCGATGCTGAAGAGCGTCCAGCCGCCCCCGTGCAGATAGATGAGCGCGGGCTTTCGCGGCCTCAACGAAGGATTGTGGATGCGCAAAGTAAGCCGCCCCGCGCGCCAGGGGATCGTCACGTCCACTCGCTTCGCCATCACCGGCCCACCGGCAGCCCAGGGCGCGCGCACCTGTTCCGCGACCTGTCGCTTGCGTGGATAGGGCAGGGTGTCGTAATTGGCGTGATCCGCGAAGGCGGCGCTGATTTCCCGAATGAAACGCCGGATGTCCGGATCGAGGTCCGCGCCCGCGACGCTCTCGTTGCTGAATGTTCTTCCGTCCAAGATGAAGGTCCTGTTGTCGTCGCAGCAGTAATTTGTGGTATGAGTGAAAAATCTAATCAGCTGCTTGCGTGTGTGCTGTCGCCGATGGAGCAACAATCGTCTCGACCGGGCCATGTGCGCCGAAGTGCTTCCAGGACTGGCGTCTCAGGACCGGCTGTCGCCATGTGTGGGCCGGGCCCGCACGCATCCGGTTCGGGCGTCGCCCGGGGCGTCGCTTCAGGCAGAAGCAAGCGCGGTATCGACTATCAGGATGTGCCTCGACCCGTCGCCGCGCTCGCGGATGAATATCCTCCCGGCTTCGTCGATCCGCGGCACACGCACAAGCGGGCGCAGTTTCTGTACGCCTCGGCGGGCGTCACCTCGGTCACGACCGATCATGCAAGCTTCGTGGTGCCTCCGCAGCGCGCGGTCTGGGTGCCGGGCGGCGTGCCGCACGAAGTGCACTGTCGCGGCCATGTGTCCGTGCGAACTCTTTATATCGACGCGAGTGCGCGCAGCGGGCTGTCCAGCGCCTGTCGCGTGCTCGACGTGTCCGATCTGCTGCGTGAGCTGATACTGCAGGCGACCACGATGCCGATCGAATATGACGTCGACGGCCGCGACGGCCGCATCATGGAGCTCATCCTCGATGAGATCATCGCCGCGCCCAGCATTCCGCTGCATGTGCCGATGCCGCAGGATCCGCGGCTGATGCGCATCTGCCGCGCCATTCTCGATAACCCGGCGCACAACGACACGCTCGATGACTGGGCGCGCATTGCGAGCATGGGCAGGCGAACATTCACGCGAATGTTCCGCCGCGAAACAGATATGAGCTTCGCCGCGTGGCGTCAGCACGTGAGGTTGATGGAAGCGCTGTCGCGGCTGGCGACCGGGCACGCAGTCACCGCAGTGGCGTTCGATGTCGGCTACAACAGCCCCAGCGCCTTCACGGCGATGTTTCGCAAAGCTTTCGGCGCCGCACCGACGCGCTATATGACGGCGCAAAACGCGCCGTAGCCTTGCGGCGTTGTGAATTCTGCGTTGTGCGCTGTCCGCCGGAGCTGAGCCGCCTCGTTCTGCGCACAACTCACAACTAACAACTGACGACTGTCCGTGTGCGCCCCGCTGGTGCGACGCCACATCCCGGCGGCTCACCCGGGAGCAATTTGCCCGCGCGGCGCAGCAGCCATGTTTCTCATGGCCCAATCTCTACACATAAAGACCCTGCCGGATCGGCGTAGCGTTCTACCCCCGAGCAAGCTTCCCCCCCATGGGAGCCTGCAGCGTATGTGCGATTCGAATAGGGCGTCGTTGAATAATTGCGGAAAGGGGGAATCATGCGTCACGTCAAACTGAATAAATTGAACAGATCGCTGCTATGCGCAGGATCCGTCGGGCTCATTGCTTCGACGCCCGCAGTGTTCGCGCAGGACGTCGGCCCGAGCGGCGTTCTGGAAGTGAACACAGTGATTGTCACGGCGAACAAGCGTGAGCAGGAGTTGCGCGACGTCGCCGGCTCGGTCAGCGCATACACCGGGGATCAACTCCAGGAGATCGGCGCGCAGAGTCTCGCTGACTACATCACCCGACTGCCCGGCGTCGTGTTCAATGACTATCAGCCCGGCGTATCGGAAGTCGTCATTCGCGGCGTTGCGGCGACGACCTATCACGAGCAGGGCCAGGCAGTCGCCGGCTACTACATCAACGAAATTCCCTTGAGCGAGCCAGGCTGGCCGATCGTGATTCCCGACGTCGACACGTTCGATCTCGAACGGGTTGAAGTGCTGCGCGGTCCACAGGGCACGCTGTTCGGCTCGGCGTCGCTCGGGGGCCTGGTCAACTACATCGCAAAGGAAGCGGACGCCAGCGCGTTCGACGCGGCGTTCCAGACCACCGTGGGATCGACCCGGGAATCCGACGATCTGAATTACGGCGCCAAGGGCATGGTCAACGTGCCGCTGATCGAGGACAAATTGGCCGTGCGCGCCGTCGCGATCGAGCGCCGCGAAGCCGGCTACATCGAGAACGTCCGCACCAATCAGGAAGATGCGAACGATCTCACGACCCGCGGCGCCCGGATTTCTGCGGTGTTCACGCCGAGTGAGGCGACGAAGCTGTCGTGGCTGTCGCTATATCAGGAAACCGATCTCGAGGATCAGACCTATGTGACGATCCCGACTCTGACGCGCGACACCTACGCGCCCGAACCGCACACGACCGAGATGCTGTTGCACAGTGCGCGTCTCGATCAGGACCTCGGGTTCGCCAATCTGACGGTGCTGAGTGCGCTCGCCGACAAGGAGAGCCGCATCGTATTCGACTATACCGCCACCTTCGGGCCAGCCTATCTCGGCGGCAATCCTACCGTCGGCTTCGGCGACGCCGAATCGGACAGCCGCAGCTTCGAAGTCCGCCTCGCCTCGATCGGCGACAGCCGCATCGGCTGGCTCATCGGCGCCATGTATCTCGACAGTGACAAGGCTTCGATCGACAACATCGGCCAGCAGGGAGTCGCAGCCTACATCGACGCGAATCCCGGCGACTTCGGCGGCGTGTCCGGGTCCATCCTGGCCCCGAACGACGTCTTCGATCGTTACCTGGTGGATCGCCAGGATGAGGAGCTGGCGCTGTTCGGCGAAGTGTCGATCGATCTCGGCGACCACTGGAGCCTTGCATTGGGCGGCCGACTGTTCGAGGCGGAAAGCGAGAGCAGAGTGTCGCGACTGCCGGGCATCAGCTATCCACTCGGCAATTCATTCGCCGAAAGCAAGAAGGACGATGGCTTCACGCCGAAGGTCACCGCGACATTCAAACCGAGCGACGACCTCATGGTGTACGGCTCGTACTCGGAGGGCTTCCGCGTCGGCGGCGCCAACCCGAACCCGCCCGATGCGACCGGGGCCGCTCGCGCCTACGACAGCGATTCGGTGAAGAACTACGAGCTGGGCGTGCGATGGACCTTGCTCGATGGTGTGTTGCTGCTCGATGCAACGGCCTTCCACATCGATTGGGAAGACATCCAGGTGCGCCTGTTCACGCTGCCCGGGTTCTTTGCGTACGTCACGAACGCCGGCGGCGCCGAGATCGACGGCGTTGAATTCACCGGCACGGTGCGCGCCAGCCGCAACCTGGAATTCCAGACGAACGTGTCGTATGTCGACGCGCGCACGTCGGAGTTCGTTCCCGACACCTTCGCGGTCGGCGGCGGCTACGCCGAGGGCACGACGTTGCCGGGGTCTTCGGAGTGGACCATCTCCAACTCGCTCGCCTTCGGCTTCGAAGACGTCGCGCTCGAACCGCGTTTCGTGATCGCGCATCGCTATCTCTCCGAGGCGCCCGTCGCATTCAGCGGGACGAACGAGAAGGGCGACTTCCACGTCGTCGACGTTCGCGGCAGTGTGTCGATCGGCGCGAGCCTGCAAGCCTCGGTGTTCATCAACAATGCGCTAGACGAGTACGGCGTCCTCAATGCGCCGTTCGCCGATTTCGGCACGCCGCTCGGCTCGGTCGTACGCCCACGCACGATCGGATTGACGGTGGATTGGTCGTTTGAGTGAGGAATGAAGCGACTGGTGAGTGGTGACTGGGAAGATACCCTCACCCTCACCCTAACCCTCTCCCTCCAGGGAGAGGGGATCTTCTCTTCTTCTTTCTTCTCTTTCGCTTCCTTCGTCGCCTCTGCGTCAGGGCGCCGCTCCAGCCCATCCATGTGCATCACATGCGCCCGCGGGCGTTCGTGACCAACGTGACCAGCGGAAATCCCAAATGGGAGAAATCCCGCGGGACACATCATGTGCAGCAGAGGCCGCGCGCAGCGCTCTGCCGCTGCGACCGATCGCTAGTCGCTGCCGCTACGGCAGCGCCTGTTCCAGTTCAAGCGCCAGCGCGAACAGCATTCATCTCGCGAGTGCGGCTTCCACAGCAGGCGTGTGATTATTCATGGGGCAGGGTTTCTGGCGGACCATCGTCGCGGAACCACAGCGGCGGCAGGGGTCGTTGTCGCGGCCACACTTCGTCCAGCGTGTCGGCGTCATAGAGACGGCCGTTCTTCATCACCTGTTCGATGGACAAGGTATTACGGATATCCTCGAGCGGATTGCGCTCGAGCACCAGCAGATCTGCGAACTTGCCGGGCTCGAGACTGCCGAGCTCGCCTGCGCGCCCAATGACATCCGCGCCCATGATCGTCGCTGCGCGCAACAATTCGTGCGGCGTCAGGCCACCCGAGGCGAGCGACTGCAGCTCCCAGTGAAAGCCCAGTCCCTGAAACTGGCCGTGGCTGCCGACGCCGATGCGCCCGCCTGCGCGCATCACTTTGGCGGCTTCCGCAGCGAGCTTCGGAAAGATCTGCTCCTCTTCCCTAAACCAGATGTGTCGCCGCGTGCGAGCGTCGTTCACGTAATGCGGCATGAAGCGATTGACCTTCGGATCGTCGTGAGGGGACTGCGTGATGAAGAAGTGGTCTTCCGCGAACGGTCCGCCATAGGCGACCATCGTTGCGATGGTGTAGCCGATGCCGGTGCGCGCCAGCAGTTGCACAACGTCGTCGTACAGCGGCACGTTCGGCAACGCGTGCTCATGACCGGCGAAGCCGTCCAGCGCATGCGTCAGTCCGAGTTTGAAGTCGAGTGCACCCTCGGTGGTCGGAATCATTTCGAGCTCTCTGGAGGCTTCGACGATGAGCTGGCGCTGCCGGCGTTCGCCAATGGCGTACGATTTGAGATTGCGGGTCTGATAGAAATCGCGATAGCGAGTGAGGAGATCCAGAGCGTCCTGCTTCGCGCCCAGGCGGTTATCCGAAAACATGCCAGGCCCGGTTGAATAGGCGCGTGGTCCGAGCATCAGGCCAGCGTCGATCATGTCCTCGTAGACGAACATGTCGCTCGTAAACGGTTGCACATCGAGCCCGGTCGTCACTCCGTAGGCGAGATTGCTCAGAAAGCCCCAGTTCGTGAGGTCGAGCACGCCACGGCGGATTTCATACCAGTGTGCATGGGTATCGACAAACCCGGGCGTGATGTAGCGGCCCGTAACCTCGCGAATGACGACGCCGGCCGGCAGTGGAATCGAGCCGGCTGCGCCGACTGCTGCGATCCGATTGTCTACCACGAGCACGTCGGCGTTCTCGATGACCTCCTCGCCCTTCATCGTGATCGCCGTCGCGCCGCGCAGTACGACTGCGCCCTCGGGAATGTCGCGTGACGCTTCCACACGGGCGTCGATGACTTCGGGCGTCGCAAACCCGGGGGACGGCTGATCGAACGCAACACTCGCAAGCGGCAGCCGATAGAACTTCGAGCCGAGCGACCAGGTGATGGTCTTACCGCCGTCGGCCCAGGCGAAATAGTCGGCCCCATAACGCGTAACGCGTTTGTGGGGCACGGTAGGGGTCGCGAGATTGATTTCGAGATTCGCATCACCCGTTCGCGGCGCCGCTATCAGATGCAGATGCGAGGAGAGCTGCGCCAGCGCCCATTTACCATCCGGGCTCAAACGCACATCGACCGCCGCGACCGGCTCCGGGAAAATACGCTGGCCAACGCCCTTGATCTGCATATGCATGCGCCGGTCCGCGCCGTCGAATCGCACCGATTGCAGGCCGGCGTCGGAATAGAAATACAGCCGCTGCGGATCAGCCGACAGATGCGGGCTGCGTGCGCCCGGCGCGTGGGAGATCAGCGTCGTATTGCCGCCGCTCGCAGGCAGGCGAATCAGATCGGCGACGCGCTCGAGCGCAATCTCGCTGGGCGCGCGCATGCGATCATAGTGACTGGAACGCAGTGCGTAGATGCTTTCGCCATCGGCGGAGAACAGCGGATCGCTGTAGTAACCGGTCGTCTGCGTGAGCCGCTGCGGCTGACCGCGGCCGTCGGCGCGCGTCTTCCAGATGTGACCGCCGCCCGCCGACCAGCTGACGTACGTGATCCAGCGTCCGTCCGCGGACCAACCCGGATGGAACTCCGCATCAGCGCTGCGAGTCAGGCGGTGCGGCGGATCATCGCCGCGTATGTCTGCGACATACAACGACCCGAGCGCGGAGAACACGAGTGCGCGTCCGTCCGGCGACTGACGCGGCGCCTGGATGATGCGCGCGCGTACAGACCCGGTCGGATTTTTCTGCTGAGCGCGCAGTTCGGGTCCGACATCGAGCTTTACGTTCGCGGTGAACGGAATGATGCGCGCAGCGCCGGTGGCAATGTCGAGTCGCTGGATCCTGCCGCCATAGCTCAGGATCAACGCTCGCCCATCCGGCGTAAAGTCGAAGCCCGGCATCAGATCGCGCGACGGCGTTGCTTCCTGCTCGTCGCGTTGCACCGGATACGCGAGCCAGCGATCTTCACCTGAGTCGAGATTTCGCAGGCGCAGCCCGGTCTGCCCGTGGTGACGCGTCGCGTACACCAGAAGCATGCCGTCGGGCGATAACGTCGGGCGCATGGCGCTGCCTGGCGCAGTGATGATCACGTCTTCACCGCCTGCGCCCAGATCGCGCCGCGCGATGCTCCACATCGGCAGTTCGGCGTTGTATTCGAACCCGCCTTTCTTCAGGGAGTAGTACAGGCGCCTGCCGTCGGGCGAGGGC